>CAMAGG010000021.1 GCA_945833805.1 uncultured Clostridia bacterium
CTGTTGCAACAGAGATGAGCAGCGCGGGTATCTGTGAGCAAAGACCGTCGCCGACTGTTGCCAGAGAATAGGTGTTGAGGATAGTGCTGAAGTCACCGCCGCCGCGTACCATGCCTATGATAACGCCGCCGATGAGGTTTACCAGCGTAGTGACGATGGACATTATCGCGTCGCCCTTTACGAACTTGGTAGCACCGTCCATTGAGCCGTAGAAGTCAGCCTCGCGCTGAATATTGTTTCTGCGCTTTTTCGCCTGATCCTCGTTGATTATTCCGGCGTTAAGGTCGGCGTCTATCGCCATCTGCTTACCGGGCATTGCGTCCAGAGTAAAGCGCGCCGCTACCTCGGATACACGCTCGGAGCCTTTGGTGATTACGATGAAGTTTACCAATACGATGATAATGAATATCAGGAATCCGACGATCGCGTCGCCGCCCATTACGAAGCTGCCGAATGCGGAAATTACCTCTCCGGCATAGCCGCTGGACAGGATTCCTCTCGTTGTGGAAACGTTAAGCGATAACCGCAGCACGGTAGTCAGCAGCAGCACCGTCGGGAATACCGAGAATTCCAGCGCCTCCTTGATGAACATTGTCATGACAAGAATTATAAGGCTGAGGGAGATGTTAAGCAGTATCAGGAAATCCAGCAGCCAGCTCGGCAGCGGAATGATTATCGCAATAACTATGAATATTACAAACAGAACAAACGAATTGCTCAGAAGCTTACGAATAATAACCGCTCATCTCCTTTCTGTAATATTTCTATATCAATATACAAATTGTATCGGATTTTGTCGTATTTACGCGTGGAGCGTCTTGTGCTTTTCCTTATAGACCACGGTCAGCACCTCGGCAACCGCGTTGTAAAGCTCGGCGGGAATTTCCCTGCCAACGTCCACCATGCTGTACAGTGACCGCGCCAGCGGCGGGTTTTCTATCGTGTAAACATCGTTTTCCTCCGCAACGGCGACAATTCTCTGGGCGAGGAAATCCTTTCCCTTTGCCACCACCTGAGGGGCGTTGTTCTTGTCCTGATCGTATTTCAGCGCCACCGCATAGTGGGTAGGGTTTCTTACTACCACATCTGAGGTCGGGACATCGTGCATCATGCGCTGCGTCGCCATTTGCTGCTGTCGCTGCTTTATCTTGCTCTTTATCTGGGGGTCGCCCTCCATCTGCTTGAATTCCTCTTTAACCTCCTGCTTTGACATCTTGAGCTTCTTCTCAAACTGCCACCATTGGAAGAGGAAATCCGCCGCCGCCACAAACACCAGCATTATGCAGATAAGCATTACCATGTCGAATATCGTCAGCGCGGCATATGTTATTCCCTGCATTACCCCTGCGTTCATCAGCGCAACGAATTTCGGGAGCCTGTCCTTTATCTCGTTGTAGATGACAACGCTGATGATTATTACCTCTATAAGCCCCTTTAATATGCCCACAATGGACTGGAGCGAAAACAGCTTTTTTATGCCGGAAAGCGGGTTCAGCCTGGAGAATTTCGGCTTGAGCGCTTTCATGGTGAAAAGTCCTCGTGTCTGGGCGATCGTGGGGATTATTCCCAGAAATATCGCGATCAGACATATAGGAAGCACCGTTATTACAATGACGGTGAAAACGTCCACCCAGATCGACATTAACGTATCTGTGCTGACCTCCGTAGAGCCTAGCTGCTCAAAGGACTGGGTGTAATATGCCAGCATGGTTTTTGTGATGATCCCGATAAGCAGCCGCATTGCCGCGAAAATGCCGAGAACGGAGGCAGCGGTAACTATCTCCCTGCTCTGGAGGACATTGCCCTCCTTGCGCTGATCCCTGCGCTTTTTCGGGGTGGCTTTTTCGGTTTTTTCTTCTCCTGCCATGACCTACCGCCCTTTCAGCGCTGAAATTCCCTATCCTGCCGCCGTAAACTGCTCCAGCAAGCCGTTCAGATTTGCAAACAGCAGATCCATTATATCCCCGATAAATCCGGAGATCATAGTGCAGCTAGCCGCCAGCAGGACAAATCCCACCAGCATCTTTATCTGAATATTCAGCACAAAGACGTGGATAGTCGGAACGGCTTTCATCAGTACTCCTATGCAGAATTCCGTCACAAGCTCCGCCGCAAGTATCGGCATGGCGAGCTTAAGTCCCAGCGTCAGCACCGTTTCAAAGTACTTCACCATTATGTACAGCACATTGACGTTAAAGCTGCTGAAGCCCATCGGTATCGTTTCGTAGGAGGTGCTGAACAGCTCGATATAGCTGAGATGTCCTCCCACCGCGAAGAAATATATCATGAACCAGTAGCTGTAATACTTCGTGATGATACTTGCCGAACCGAAAGTTGGGTCATATCCCTTCGCCATTGAAATGCCTATCTGAAAGTCCGCGACCTCTCCGGCAAGGCTGAATACCTGAAGCATGATGTTCACAAAGAATCCCAGTACAAAGCCCACCAGAAGCTCCTTTGCCAGATCAAAGGCAAATGGCAGAAGTCCCTGCGGCATGGCATAGCTGAAATCCCCGGCTGCCGCCATGACTACCGCCAGCATCAGGGTCAGTCCCGCCTTTATCGTATTCGGAACGCCGTTCCGGGAGAAGATCGGGTTAAAGGTGAAGATCCCGCTCACCCGCGCCAGCACCATGATTACGACAACAAAGTTGCCTTGTATGATTTCCCAGATCTCTGACATACCGCCGCCTTACGTTATCGGGACAGACGCGATCTTGTCAAAAATCAGGTTCACAAAGTCTATGCACTCCGAGGTCATCCACGGAGCGAGGATAAACAGAGCCAGACCTACCGCCACCGCTTTAGGGGCGAAGGACAGCGTCTGCTCATGCACCTGCGTCGCCGCCTGAAGTATCGCGACCACCAGACCGACGATCATAGCTATCAGAAGTATCGGAACGGCGAGCTTGAACGCAAGCATTATCGCCGCGAGGAAAACCTCCATCATATCGTCCTGCGTCATTTACTCACCCCCTGTGCAAACCGCCGCTACAAATTATAGCTGGAAACGACCGAGCCTATCAGCAGATTCCAGCCGTCCGCCAGTACGAACACAAGTATCTTGAACGGCATGGAGATCATCGCCGGAGGCAGCATCATCATGCCCATTGACATCAGCGTACTGCTGACAACAAGATCTATAACGAGGAACGGCAGGAATATCAGAAATCCCATCTGGAAAGCCCGTTTCAGCTCGCTTATCATGAACGACGGCACTATCACCGTCAGACTTAAATCGTTTTCTATGTATTCCTGAGTGTAGCCGCCCTCCGGCTCCTCGGCGCTGGACAGGTTCAGGAAGAAATTCAGGTCGTCGTTGGAGGTCTGCTTGAGCATGAACCGCTTGAGCGGAACTGAAGCCGCCTCCAGCGCCTCCTCGGTGGTCATCTCCTCGCTGACATAAGGCTGATAAGCCACTTCGTTTATCTCGGAGAACACCGGCGCCATTATGAAGAAAGTAAGACACAGAGCCATACCGGTGAGTACAAGGTTCGGCGGTGTGCTCTGGGTCTGCATCGCGGTTCGGAGGAAACTCAGCACAATGATGATGCGGGTGAAGCAGGTCATCATTATCAGCAGTGACGGCGCAAGCGCTATCAGCGTCAGGAGTATAATTACTTCCAGCGGCTGGGAAGCGTCAACACCGATAAGCTCCTGAATTACCGAGGAGCCTGCGTCCTCGTCAACATAAACAGGATCGGTGTCGAGATAATCCCCCGGCTGCAAACCGGACTGGGCTTCCCCGCCGGTGTCAGCCTCCTGTACTGACGCGGTGGAGCTGCTTTCCTCCACCGCGCTCTGCTGCTCGGCGAATGCCGAAAGGGTGCAGAGCAGCACCGTCAGAAACACCGTTACCAGCAGCGATACCGCAAATTTCAGCACAAGGCGCTTATTCTGTTGTGTGAGCTGAAGCCTGTCCACGCCGCTCCTCCTTAGTAAATTACTTCTTGTTCATCATGTCCTTGAGCACTATTTTGAAGCTCTCTTTGAAAGAGGGGTTTCCACCCTCGTCCTTTTTCGCCATGAGCTGCTCCTCGGTTTCCTCCAGCTCGTGGACTTTCTCCACTCTGCCGTTGGTAACTCCAAGCACCATGCACTTCCCGCAGATGCTCACCAGCAGGAGCATTTTGTCCGGACCGAGATTTATCCGCTCAAGTATCTTCATATTCCGGCTGTCGCTCAGCGTCACACGCTTGTTGAGCTTCTTCATCGCCCAGAACAGAAGAAATACCAGCGCAAGCACGCCCAGCAGCGCCATTATCATCTGAAAATATTCCACTGCCGAACCTCCTCGCTGTACTGAAAAACCGCACTCCTCAGACCGGCGGACTGAACAGTGCGGCGAAGAAATGCTGCTTTCAGGGAAGCCCTGTCCACCCGCCAAAGCCCTAACTTTACGGCGTCCGTGCCGCACCTTAGACCTTAGCTTCGCAGCGTCATGCTGCCCTGCTTATATTATTCCGTCAGGCAAAGCTGACGCACGCCCCGCAGGACACAGCCGATTTTCGGCTGCTTCCGTGAAAAAAATCAGCCGAGAACCTTTTTTACTGTCTGTAAAATTCTATCGGGCTTGAAAGGCTTTACGATGAAGTCAAGAGCGCCGAGCTTGATAGCCTCGACGACCATAGCCTCCTGACCCATAGCAGAACACATAACAACCTTTGCCATAGGATCCATTCCCTTGATGTCCTTGAGAGCCTCGATACCGGTCTTGTTAGGCATGGTGATGTCCATGATAACAAGGTCTGGCTTCTCTGCCGAGTACACATCACAGGCAATTGCTCCGTCAGCAGCCTCAAGGATATTAGTGTAGCCGTTCTTTGCCAGTGCGTCCTTGATAAGCATTCTCATGAAAGCCGCGTCGTCAACTAGTAAAATCTTCTTGTCCATTACTCAATAATCTCCTTGAAATATTTTATTTGGGATCAAAATATCTTATTCCTTGCCCAGACTGTCCATGAATTTGGACTTGACGATCTCGGTAATTCTAACCGCGAAGTTATCATCGATAACCACAACATCGCCTCTTGCGATAAGGTTTCCGTTTACAACCACATCGACCGGTGCGCCTGCCTGACGCTCCAGTTCAATGATAGTACCCTGTGTGAAATCAAGAATATCCTTGACCTTGCGCTTTGCCGTTCCTATCTCAACGGATATCTCAAGTGGAACGCCCATCAGCAGCTTGAGGTTATCCTGTTGGTCTGTGGGAAGTCCGAAATCCATTGCGTCGAACTGGTGAAGCTGCGCGTTCTGGATATTTACCGGAGGAACAGGCGGTGGATACGCTCCGTATGCTGCGTACTGGTTCTGATAGCCGTAGCCTCCGGGATAAGGCATCTGCTGTGGCTGACCCTGCGGCGGATAAGGATACCCTCCGGGGGCAGCGGGCTGCTGTGCGGGCTGTGCCGCCGCAGCGGGAGCAGGAGCGGGTGAAGGCGCAGCAGGTGCGGGAGCGGGAGCAGGGGCAGCCGCAGGCTGTTCAGCAGCTTCCTGTGCAGAGTCGTTCTCATCGCCGTGGAATTTCTCTATCATCTTGCCGGAAAGGGACTTTGCCAGATCCACCGACATTACCGACATGAACTCGCTGTTCATCACCCCGTCCACCGTCAGGTTGAAGGTAACGGCAACGATCGTTTCCTCCGGGTCAAGCTCCGCCAGATCGCAGAAATTGGTCTGCTCGATTATGTAGGGAGTAGGCGTGGAGATATCCACCGAAATGCCCAGCAGATCCGACAGTGCCGTAGCGGAGGCGCCCATCATCTGGTTCATTACCTCGGAAACAGCGCTGATGTTCATCTCGTCAAACTCAAAATCGGGAGATACGACAAGCGGATTGCCCATGAGCTGATTAAGAATAAGCTGAACATCGTCCTGCTTGAGCACCATCATGTTCTGTCCGGCAATACCGGCGACATAGACGATCTTTACGCAGATCGCAGGCTCCAGCCGGTCATAGTTTAGGTCGGCTGCCTTGACAACACTTACCTGCGGCGTAGTAATCCAGACCTTTGCGTTGAGCAGCTCTGAAACGGCTGTGGCGGCTGAGCCCATGCTGATATTGAGTATCTCGCCGACAGCGTCTATTTCGTATGAGCTGAATTCAACGTTTGTATCCTTTTCATTAGCCATTGGACATTATACCTCAATTCTCAATAAAATTATCAATCATTACTGCCTTTTTGTTATTGTAGGTGCCGAGCTTTCCGCTGCACCACATCTTGTTGCCGATCTTTACGTCCACATCGCTGGTGATGCTCTTTCCGAGCGGGATAACATCGTTCACCTGAAGCGTCAGCACCTCATACAGATCAAGATTGATCTTGCCCAGAATAGCGGTAATCGTGAGGTTCGTATCGCTGATCCCGGTCATAATGGTGTCGCGGCGCTCCGCCTCGCGGTTTGCATCAAGCTTCCTCCTTGAAACACTGTAGCGGGAAATGAACTTGCTCATGATCTCATCGAGGTTTATCGCGGGAATACATACCGAAATGATCGACTTTGAGCCGTTGATCTCGACCTCCAGTGCAACGATGATGACCGTATCCTCGTGTCCTATCGTCTGAACGACCCTTGAGTTGGTTTCAATTCCGATGAGCTTCGGCTCAAGGTCAATGTGGCTCGCCCACGGCTCGTACAGCAGGTTTGCAAGGGAGTTCATCACGTCGTTCATGATTGTGATCTCGATCTCGGTGAAATCCCGGTTCACGTCCCTGAACTCGCCCCTGCCGCCAAGCAGACGGTCGATCATCGTGAACGTGATCGTATTTGATATCTGAACGATGAGCGTTGTTTCGCTCACTTCCTCGTTCTTTATTCCCATATCGACCATGCCCATGAGAACATAATCGGGAAGCGCGTTGTTGAATTCGCTGTATCTCTGCTCCTCTATGTTTACCAGAGATACACGGCAGTACAGCCGGAGAAGCCCGGTGAAATAAGAAGAAAGAAGTCTTGCATAGTTCTCGAAGATTCCATCCAGAACCTTTATCTGTTCCTTCGTGAACTTCTTCGGAGCGCGGAAGTCGTACTCCTTAACCTTATCCTCTTCCTTCTGCGACACCACCGGTACTGCGCCGGCGGCGACGTTCTTGAGCATTTCATCTATCTGAGCCTGCGTCAGGACATCAGCCATCTGTATCCCCCCATTACTCCATTCCTTTAATCATCTGCGGCGCTTCAGCTCTCGGAGGTTTCCTCCTCTGAAACAATAAACGTGTCATAGTCGCCGGGGATCACCGGACCGACGGTCATGCCGCTGCTGCCGGAGTCAGGATATATTTCGTCCAGACGGTCGATGATCGCCTGAGCGTAGTCATCGGGAACCTTCTGAATGTCGTTATTATGGTCGCCGTCCGGGTCGAAGTTGTCCAGATCAATGCCGTAGTCGTACTTCAGGATATCCTTCATGACTTCCGGATCCGTTAAATCAACGTCTTTCTTGAGAAGCACCATCTCAACACGGCGGTTCTGGGCGCGTCCCTCCTCGGTGTCGTTATCCGCGATAGGCTCGGAATATCCGCTGCCCTTTGTGCGGAACTGCTCCGTGTCAAGGACCTTCGTGAAATCCAGATACTTTACAACGCTCACGGCGCGGTCTGAGGACAGCTCCCAGTCGTTTACCTCCGAGATCGCCTTTGCGGTGTGACCGTTGATAGTGCAAGTCCTTATCGAGCCTTTCACGGCGGTTATGCCCGGCGCAATGCTGCTGAGCAGGTCTTTTCCCTCCTGCGTCAGCACAGCGCTGTTCGGCTCGAAGAACACGTTGTTGTCGAATATTATATTGAGATGAGCCACTCCATTCTCGACTGAAATGGACTGCTCAAGGTTGTTTTCCGATATAAACTGGGATATGTAGTGATAAAGCTGATCAAAGCTCTGGGGCAGGTTTCCCTCTCCGCCATTGGTCTGAGGATCCTCGCTTATTGTGCCGTCGCCCTCGTCAATAGTTGGGTTAGGAGAGTCAACATATTCATTAAGGAACTTTCCGTGGGACTGGAACGCCTGATATATGTACTGCCACTTCTGATCGTCGGTAGACGATGAAGCGTACAGCATTACGAAGAATGTAAGCAGCAGCGTAACCATGTCGCTGTATGTGGAAAGCCAGTCGTTACTGTGGTCTTCCTGAGGCTTCTTTGCTATTTTCGCCAACTGTTTCCCCTCCTCCGCCGATTTTTCAGAGTTTAATGCACACCATGTGTATTATATCAAGAATTATCCTACCATTATATTATTGTAGCATAAATCCGCTGAAATTGCAAATACTTTTGAATATTTTTTCTTAAAAATTGTAAAAAAGCTGTTAAGACTCTCCCGCCTTGCCGGAGCGCTTCTTGCTTGCCGGGAGCATAAATTCGAGCTTTTCCTGAATATATCTGGGGTTGGAGCCGTCTGCGATAGCCAGAACTCCCTCCTCGATTATCTGCATACACAGCAGCTCGTCCTCGTGGGCATTCTTCAGAGCGCTCGCCATAGGGTTGAACAGGACGTTTGCAAACAGTGAGCCGTAGAATGTTGTAATCAGCGCCGTAGCCATACCGCCGGCAAGTCCGTTAGGATCTTCGGTCATGGTATTAAGCATGTTTACCAGACCTACCAGAGTACCCAGCATACCGAAAGCCGGGAATACCGCAACGCCCTTTTCAAAGAAAGCTCGTCCGTTTTCGTGACGCTCGCACATGAAGCTGATCGCGTCGTCCAGCATACCTCTTACCTTAGCGGTGTCGTTTGCGTCTACGATGAGCATGAGGGCGGACTTCATGAATTGATCCTTGCAGTTGTTAGCGCTTTCTTCGAGAGCCAGCAGACCGCGGCCTCTTGCGATCTTTGCATACTCAACGATCTCGTCTATGTACTTTTCAGGATTATATTTCTTAGGAGTGAAGATCATCTTGAACTTCTTCGGAACGCCAGCCAGATAGCTGACGGGATAAGCCGCAACAAGACAGCCTATCGTACCGCCGACAGTAATCAGCAGTGACGGCGGGTCGAAGAACCACAAGATCTCGCCGCCCTGAAAGATACCGAAAATTACCATGCCGAAGCATATTACCCAACCAATAATAATTGATAAATTCAAAAGAACCCCTCGCTTTTCTTATTAGAAATCAGCAGCTCCCTGCTCATTGATCAGATCAGTCTTTATTTAAAGGCTCCGCGCACTGCCTGCCGAAGCGTCTGCGACGCCTGTTGTATTCGAGAATTTTGTTCTGTAATTCCTTCATGCTTTCCCGAACGATGTAGTTATGCCCGTTTGAAAGCACGATCACCGTATCCGGTGTTTCGGTGACGGATTCGATCATCAGCTCGTTGAGCAAGAATTCCTTTCCGTCAAGCTTAGTGAGAAAAATCATAAATTACCTCTATAACATATCCGCCCCTGCCCTGTAAATGACAGGGGCGGTGTTATTATGCCGCTAAATCAGCTTATCTCTTGAGGGAGAGAAGCTCCTCCAGCATGGTATCAGATGTGGTGATAACTCTGGAGTTAGCCTGATAGCCTCTCTGGGTGGTTATCATGTCAGTGAATTCCTGCGCAAGGTCAACGTTGGACATTTCCAGAGCGCCGGAAACGACCTCGCCTGCGCCGTTGCTTCCCGCAACAGCAAGCTTCGGCTCACCGGAAGCTACCGTTTCCGCAAACAGAGTTCCGCCCATTGCAGAAAGACCGTTGGGGTTGTCAAAGGTCGCAATGTCGATACGTCCGAGGTTGATGTAACCGTGGACTGCGTGATAGCCTACGATCGTACCGTCCTGACCGATAGTTACGTTCTCAAGATCCTTGTAGCTCTGCTCAGTACCCTTGCGTCCGTCGGTGAGATTGAAGGTGGACAGTGACTTTGCAACAGTGGTGTAGAAGCTGTCCTCACCGCCGCCGAAGGAGAGGGAAGGATTATCCCCGAACAGCGCCTTTCTCTGACCGGGATTAAGTCCGGAAAGTCCCACAAAGCTGCCGGTGTCAAAGGTGAACAGCTTTTTAGCGTTTCCGCCTGCCGCCGCCGCAACTGCCGCATTGATGTCGGCGAGAGCTGCCGCGTCGTCCGCGTATTCCTTGTTGGTTATACCGATAGTCAGGGTGTTGTCGTCCCACTGCGCCGTGGGGGAGTCATAGTTGGAAACATACTTGAACACGATCTTGTAGTTGTTCGCAAACTCGCCGGGCTGACCTGCGGTAGCGCTGATATTGCTTACCACAGGGTCTGCGTTCACAAGAGTAAGAGCGCCCCACTGCGCCGCTGCGGTCGCAAGCGTGCCTGCCGGAACCTCGTACTTTGTAACGGAAAGGTTAAGTCCTGCAAGATCGCCGGTGGTGTCTGCTGCCTTTGCAACAGCGATAGCGTCCTTGATCGCCTGTGTGATGTCGGACTGACGTGTGCTGTCCGTAACGGTGATCGCCCACGCATTTGTTCCCTGATCGTATGTCGCGGTGGTGGCTGTGCCGGCGGTAACTGCGATAGTCGCGCTGTTGTAAGCGTTTGCGGAGTTTGCATTGCTGGTGGCAAATGCTATTGTCGCAAAGCTTGTGCCTGCGCCGGAAACGTCAACGCGATTCTCAACGCTAGCCTGATCAAGGGTGTGAGTCCAGCTGTCAACGTTTGCCTTTGCTGTGACAGACGTTGTAGAAGCAGGGAGATTCTCAAAGGAGAACTTGATAGAAACGTCGTCCGGCAGAGTTATTCCGCCTGCCTGAAGGCACTTTGCGATCTCGTCCTCGAACATCTGAGCCGAGTCGAACTGCTGATCCCTGTCAAAGAACAGATTGAGTACTCCGGCGGAATAGGTCGCAAAGGGATAATCCGCATCAGTGAATGTCACCGACATATCAGTGTTGTCGGAAGGATCGGATACCGAGATAGTAACATCGCAGCCGTTGATGGTCTTGGTCGCACTGGAGCAGTGGTCGTCCGTAGCCGGGATAGTTATTTTTATAGGCTGATTGCCTGCGGGCTGTCCGTCAAAGTCACCGGAAACACCGAGTACCTTATAACCGGAAGCGTTTACGAGGTTGCCCTCTTCATCAACGTTGAATATGCCGGCTCTGGTGTACAGGAGATTGCCAGCTCCGTCCATAAGCTGGAAGAAGCCCTCGCCGTCAAGCGCCATGTCATAAATGCTGTCGGAGAAGGTAAAGCCTGACTGGGTCATGTTCGGCGTCGTGGTGTTGAGCTTAACGCCGTAGCCTACCTGTACCGGGTTGGTTCCGCCGAGGGAGGGAGTAGCTCCGGACGGAGTTTTCTTGGTCTGATAATAGATATCGGCAAAGGTGACAACGTTTGTCTTGTAGCCTGTGGTATTAACGTTGGCGATATTGTTGCCGATTACGTCCATTCTCTGCTGGTGGGTTTTCATACCGGAAACGCCGGTGTAAAGGGATTTTACCATTTTTCTGACCTCCAGATATATTCATTGATCCTGCCGCCGCCCCGTCTCAGTCGCAGCCGGGGCATGAATTCCATAAAGGTCCGTTCATACGATAACGGTGGAATCAATGTTTGTGAATACATTCCCTTGCAGCTCGTTGTCTGAAAGGGTGGTGATTACCTTGTTGTTTTTTACGCTCACAACAAAAGCGTTTCTTCCCACAAGAACAAGCGTTTCGCTGCTGCCCTTGTCCGCCGCCAGCTCTACGCCCCTGTTAAGGCGCTCAAGCGTGCTGTTTTCGGATAGGTCTATGCTGCGTTCCTCAAGCCGCTGCATTGCGTGCTTTGAGAACTCAACGCCGCGCTTTTCGTCAAGCTTTTCCTGCAAAGCCTGTGCGAAAGAGCCTTCCTGCACTGCTTCCTTTGCCGTGCTTACAGGCTGAACCTGTGTATTTCCTGTGGTAACGCTGATCTGGTTGCGGAGCGCAAGATACTCGCTTATCAGCATTTTTAAGCCTCCGTGCTTCTTAAACTAGTTCCTCAAGATCCTGAATGTCATCGTCAAGGAATGCGTCTGCCGTGACTTGTTCAGTGACCTCTTCTGCTTCTTCCTCAAGTCTTGTCTGCTCGTTCTCGTTCATCTGGTCGATGACCCCCATGAGCATATCAAGGTTCTGCGAAGCCATTTCCTCAAACACCTCGGTGTAATCAGTCTCTTCATTTTCAATAACCGTCTGTGTTTCATCAGAGTAATCGTCTGAAACCGTTGGGTAGGAAACCTCCACAATATCGTCAAGTCTGTACGCAGTGTCGTTGATTATCACATTCACCTGACCGTCCTTGACCTGAATGGACTGGATAACTCCGGAATCCAGCGCCGAACCGCCGTTTACCTGCGGATTAACCGTCGCGCTCATTCCTATCATCATAGAAGCTCTCGCGATAAGGCTTCCGAGGGAGTTTTCGCTCAGCGAGATGTCAGAAGAGCTGTCCGTTGTTGTCGAGATAGAAGTTATCTTAGAGATATCGAAGCTTACGCCGTCTATCTTCACCGTGTAGCTGTCGCCACTCTTTAAAACGGACTCTACCACACCGGTTTTAGTGACTACCTCAGAGCCGTCCATTTTCTGCGCGGAAACCGTCTTTCCGACAAGGCTTGACGCATAGTTGGACATGGAATATGTCGCCGCGTCCTTTGAGTACTGAAGCGAGGTGAACTGTGCCATCTGCGTTACGAACTCTGTGTTGGAGGTAGGCTCCATAGGGTCCTGATTTGTCATTTCAGCGACCAGCAAACTCAGAAATGTATCAGAGCTTATAAGCTCCTCGTTGGCATCCTTGAACATATCCTTGTATTTCTGGTAGTTCGCCTGCATCTGCTCCGCCGAAGAAAGCGGGGTCGTTAAAGTATCTGCCATGTTCTCTCCTTTCCGCTTCTTACATAGAAGCTATTATTTCCGCAAAGCTCTCATCGCCGGAATCCTGCTCCTGCTGAGAGTTTTCGCTTTCGCGGTAGGGATTTTTGCTGCTTCCCTGATAGTCCTCCGCGTGCGCCTCCTGCCGGGATTCGCTTACCGTCTGCCAGTTTTCAAGCTGAACGCCGTTCTGCTTCAGACTGTCCTGAATTGCCGCGCCGTTGTCCTCGATGATCCTCAGCGTTCTGGAATTTTCCGCCGCTATGGACACCGAAACTGCTCCGTCTGCGGTCTTGGTCATCTTCACAGTGATCCTGCCCAGATCCTCCGGATTGAGGGTAATGCTGTACTCGGTTTCTCCCTCCGCAAGCTCCTCGGCACGCTCCGTAAGTCTGTCTGAGACCTGCTGAGCCACCTCTGACGGCTTGACCGTTACCTGCTCTCCGTCCGGTCTGGTGAATATCACCGGCTTTTCCGCGATAACGTCCTGCGGCTGAACCATTCTCTGCGCCGCGCTGTCGTCTGTGGTCTTTGTGTCCGCCGCGCCCTTTATCATCTGAAGCTCGTCGGATTTCGACACCACTCTGCTGCGCTGTGCTGTACTTCCCTCAAAGACTGGGGTTTTCTGATCTGTTTCCGGTGCGCTCGGTTCTTTCTGATCCGCCTCAGTCACCTTGACCTCTGCACGGCTGATATCCTCGCGGATCCTGCTGTCCAGCGGCTTTACCTGCTGCGAAGCTGTCTGAGAAGCGCCCGCCTCCGGCTGCCCTCCGTTTTCAGAGGTACTTTCCTGCTGCGCCGGGCTTCCTCCGCGATCCTCCGGGGATTGCTGAACCACTTTTGCTGCGTCCGGCTGAATACCGGACTCATGCTGATCCTGAGCAGCTTTGTTCTCCGGAACATCAAACGATCTCTGTACCTCCTGCGCCGCGATGACCGGCTCTGCTTCCTCTGCCTGGACTGCAGCTTTGGTCTGCTGCACTGCCGCTTTGATCTGCTGCACTGCCGTTTCCTGCGGGATCCCCACAGTTTCAGGCTGAGTCTGCTGCGCCGCTTCGGTGTCTGCGATCTCCTGAACCGCTTCCACCTCCGGCTTTGCTGATGTCAGCGCTGAAAACTCCTCGCTCCTGTCGTCCGGAACTACCGCCGTCTGCTGAACCGCAAGCATTGCCGCAAGCTCCTGAGCCGCCGTGTTTTTGTCGATGTTCTGTTCGTCGCTTTCCTCCGGAACAAACGCTTCCACCAGCTTTTCAAGCTCGCCCAGCAGTTCATTCGTCAGAAGCTCCTCCGGGATATCCTCCGGCTTAAGCTCGCCGCTTGCCACGGCTTCGACCACCTTTTGCAGCTCCTGAGGTATTCCACTTGCCGTGGCATTATCCTCCCGAACCGCGCTGGAATTATCCGCTGCCTTAGTATCCGGCTTTCCCAGTCCGCTCAGCACCTTTGAAAACTGCCCGGAACTATCTGCCTGATCCACTGACTCCTCCACCCGCAGCGGTATCGCCGCGTCGGAGATCATGTAGTCGCTGCGCATATATCCCGAACCGCCCGCGCTTAAGCTAACTGCCATTTGCTCACCTCCTTAAATGTAATATATCTATATCAGGGCTTATGCCCGGATATGCTAAACATTCTGGCTCTGCGCCTTTCTTATCGACTGCCCTGAAACGAACTCCTCAATGAACTGCTCGTTTTCCTTAACAGCCGCCGCCTTGTAGTCCTCAAGCTGCTTTTCCTCCAGCTTTTCCAGCGTCCGGACGTCCTTTGTTGCCTCAACGACCACGCCGAGCTGCTTGTTGATCTCCTCCTGCTTGCGTGCCGCATTGAACTCCCGCGCGTGAATTTCCTGCTGAAGCGTCACGATGTAGCGCTTTCTGACTGAGATCTCGTAAGCCTGCGCCCCGCTGCGGCACACCTCCTCCAGCTCCTCGCTGAACTGGATCACCTTGCGTCTCAGCTCGTCCTTTTCCTCATATATCCGCTGAAGATCCGCCTGAAGCACGCTCAGCGTGTTTTTCTGGCGGTCAAGCTCCTGCTGACGGAAGTCCATCAGCTTCTGCAAAGTGAACTGGAATTTCTTCAATGAAAATCACCTCATTGCGATCTGCCGTCAAGCTTCCTCACCAACAGCCGCTATCAGAAGCTGCACCGTTTCCTCCAGCGTGTAGGATTCCTCCACCCGCTGCATGAGGAACTGGTTTATTCTGTCGATCTTTCTTATCGCCTCGTCCAGCGCGGGGTTCGTACCGTGCTTGTAGGCGCCTATTGAGATAAGGTCGGCGTTGTTATTATACAGCGAAAGCAGGTTTCTCAGCTTTCCCGCCGCCTCCTTGTGCTCCGGAGTGTCGATCTCCGACATAAGTCGGCTGACGCTGGGGAGTATATCTATCGCGGGGTAGTGGTTCTGCGCCGCGATCTTACGCGATAATATAATGTGTCCGTCAATGATACCTCGGACAGTATCGGCAATCGGCTCGTTGGTGTCGTCGCCCTCAACGAGCACGGTATAAATCCCTGTGATAGAGCCCTCCGGGAAGTTCCCGGCGCGCTCCAGCAGCTTCGGCATATTGCTGTAAATGGACGGAGTGTAGCCCCTCGCTATCGGCGGCTCTCCGGTGGAAAGTCCCACCTCGCGCAGCGCCATAGCGTAACGGGTCAGGCTGTCCATCATCAGCAGCACGTCCTTACCCTGCCTCATGAAATACTCCGCGATCGCCGTAGCGGTCAGCGGGCATTTGCTTCTCATCATTGCGGGCTGGTCTGAGGTAGCCACCACAAGCACCGACCGCGCCATGCCCTCCGGCCCGAGATCCCGCTCAATAAACTCGCGAACCTCTCTGCCACGCTCGCCCACCAGCGCTATGACGTTGATATCCGCCTTGACCTTTCGGGCGATCATTCCCATCAGCGTGGACTTACCTACTCCGGAGCCGGCGAAGATACCCATACGCTGACCCTTGCCCATGGTCAAAAGTCCGTCGATAGCCTTTACTCCAAGCTCTATCTGCTCCTTTATCGGAGGGCGGTTGAACGGATTTGACGGAGTTCCCGTGATCGAAATGCTGTCGGTGCATCCGGGGTCTGCGCCGCCGTCCAGCGGCATTCCCGCAGCGTCAACAATGCGCCCGATGAGCCTCGCTCCCGCTTTCACAGTGAGCTTGTCACCGGTGCTGTCAACAATGCTTCCCGGGCCGATTCCCTCTATCTCGGTGTAGGGCATCAGCAGGATATTGCTCTTGTTGAAGCCCACGACCTCCGCACGGATATAGCTGGTCATGTCCTTTGAGTATATGCGGCAGACGTCGCCGATATTGCAGGCAGGCCCGCTCGCCTCGATCGTCATGCCAACGATCTTCTCTATCTTTCCCATGTAGCGGAAGGTGTCATATTTTGTTATATCATCGCAGAATGCTCCGAAATCCAGTGCCATGACCGTCCTCCGCGTTGGAATTATTCCTCGTCCGCATTTTCAGCGGGCTGGTCTGCTTTCTTCTTTCTCTTTGCGGGCATTTTGAACTTACCGTCCCCAAGCTCCTGTATCATGCGAAGCTGTGTCTGGATACCCGCGTCCACGATCTCGCTGCCGTTGTCAACGATCACCGTTCCCTCCTCGGCGTCCGGCAGAAGCTCCACATCGACGTACTGAATGCCGCCGCAAAGCTCCCTGAGATACTCGTAATCCGAGGTAAGCTCCTCGTTCGCGCCGTTTTCCCTGAGGGTTATCTTTATCCTCTCGCTGTTCCGGAATTCCTTCGCAGCTTTCTTGATGAGCCGTTTTACCGCCGCGCTGTCCTTTGATGTAATGCTGTCCAGGGTGACCTTTTTTGCGATCTTCATCACCGTTTCGTAGATATCGCTCTCATACTCTGCGAAAAGCTGCTCCTTTTCAGAGTTTATCTTTTCCGCATAGGCTCTCGCCTCGTCAAGGATATCCCGCCCCGCCGCAAGGCAGGACTCTGTTCCGTCCTTTCTTCCCTGCTCAAAGCCCTCCGCCTTTGCCTTGATGAAAACGCTGTCGCGGTTGGTTTCCGCGTCCGCGATTATCTGTCCCGCGTTGTCGTTTGCCGCCGAAACTATCGACTCCGCGCGGCGCTGAGCTTCAAGGATCACCTGTCTGCCCTGCTCGATGTAGCGCGCCTTAAGTTCGTCCAGCTCCCGCTGCTGCTGCGAGAGGGCTTTTTCCCTCTCGTCCAGCTCCGCAATACGCTGTTCCAGCTTCCGCCTTGCTTCACGCAGCTCCCGCTCCGGGTCGGGCTTTACTTCTGGAACAGCCTCCTCCGGCTTGTCCACCGACGGAACAGGCTGCTTCCTGTGGGGTTCAATAGTGTTGGATATGTCAACGCCGCCGCCGAAATAAACGGAGTTCCTTTTTAATACTGACAAATAAATCCCTCCGTCAAGCTGAATTTCCGCCGCAATGGTCTAAGCTGCATCAGGCAATGACCTCGTCGCCGCCTCCGCCGTGGGAAATAGTGATGATCTGCTCCTGCTCAAGACGGCGGATAGTCGCAACGATGTTCTGCTGCGCAGCCTCAACGTCACGCATACGCACGTTGTGCAGGTACTCGATATCCGCCTGAAGGCTCTCTCTTGCACGGGAGGAAATATTTGCGAAGATACACTCCGCGACCTCCTGTGTAGAGCCCTTGATAGCCACTGCCAGATCCTTTGGATCCACCTGCTTTGTGAACTCCTGAATTGCCATGGAGTCCAGATTTACGATGTCCTCGAATACGAACATCTTCTGCTTGATCTGATCCGCCAGCTTCTGATCCCTCGCGGACAGTTCGTCGAATATGTATTTCTCGGTAGCGCGGTCTACGTTGTTCATTACCTCCGCAACGTAGCTGATACCGCCCACCTCCATGCTGTCGATATTGACAAGGTTTGCGAACTTCTTCTCAAGCGTCGCCTCAAGCGACTTGACTACCTCAGGCGCAGCCCTGTCCATTCTTGCGATCCTCTCAACGACCTCGACCCGCTTCTCCTTGGGAAGCTCCGCAAGTATCGCCGCAGCCTGATCTATTCTCGCATAGGACAGAATGAGCGCTATGGTCTGCGGGTGCTCGTTCTGTACTATCGCCAGCAGGTTCTTGTAGTCCGCCTTTCTCACGAAATCAAAGGACTTGGTCTTGAGCTGCTTTGTTATCCTCGCCAGCAGGCTGCTTGCCGCCTCCGCGCCGAACGCCTTTTCGAGTATCTCCCTCGCGTAATCGACGCCGCCCTCGGCAACCACCTTCTGCGTAAGACACAGCTCATAGAACTCGTTAAGTACTCCCTCCACCACGTCGATCGGCTGATATTCCAGCTTTGCGACCTCGGTGGAGATAGTTTCTATCTCGTCGTCCGCCAGGTGCTTGTACACCTCAGAAGCGTTATCGGCTCCCATTGCCGCCAGCACCAGCGCGACCTTCTGATTGGCGGTAAGATCCGCACTGCTTTTTTCTGCCATGTCAATTCCCCCTCGCTATTCCATGCCCCGGAAAAGCTCCCCGCTCTGCCGGCACAGCCGATTAGCTGTCCTTCATCATATTCTTGATGATCTGAGCCACGATCTCCGGATTTGTCTTTGAGAAATCGCTGATCTCCCGCTTGAGGATAGTTTCGCGGGACTCCTTCGCCGCTTCCTCGGTAAGGCTCGCGATATTGAAATCCACTTCCTCCGGAGATTCCTGATCCTGCGCGGTATTTCCGCCGCCCGCAGCGTTTCCGCCTTGAGCCGCCGCCGCGTAAGCCGCCTCCTGACGGCGTCTGATCTTCTTCTTTCTCGAATGTCCCATCATAAGCGTTAAAACCAGCAGCAGTACCAGAACCAGACCAAGTGCGATAACAACATACAGCAGAGTATTGCGGAATGTATCCACAGGCGGTGTGATGATGAGCTGAGAGCCGCCGTCGCCGACGTTTGCTCCGCCGGAGCCGTTGAGGGAGAACGGGAGATTATACACGGAAACAAGGTCAACCGTAGTTCCCGCCGCATTCGCAACGATACCCTGAAGCGCCTCGCGCTCCGCTTCGGTCATATTAGTCTGGTTTACCACAAGACCTACGCTCAGCGAATCAATGGAATATCCGTCCTTCTTGATGGTTTCCTTGATGTTTGTAACGCTGTATTCGATCTCGTCCTTATTATAATAGAAGCTCTGTCCGTCCTCAAGACCGGTGTATGTAGGATAATCAGGAGAAACATCGCCGTTCGCGGTCACTCCGACAATTCCGCCGTCGTCGTCCAGCTTTCCGCCCTCGCTGACATGATCCTCATGGTTCTTTACGCCGGCGTCTGTTCCCTCTACCGGGATATACTCGGTGGACTCAACGTCCTTTGCGTCGTAGTTCAGACGCGCCGCAACGCTGAACGCATATCCGTTCTCGCCGTAGATCTTGGTGAACATCTCGCCCAGACCGTCCTTGAGCACCTGAACGAACTCCTGCTCAAATTCAAGGCGCTTTCTCGCGACGTCCACACCGGACTTATCCTCGTCTGTGTCAACATTGTCAAGCTCCGGATCTACCCACTCGTAGGAATTCATTTTGCTGTCGATGACCGACACATTTTCCTTTGTAAGACCGTCAACGCTGGTGGTAACTCCGCGGTAGATCGCGCGCACCTCCTCGTTGGTAAGCTCCTTACCCTCTCTGAGCTGGAGGAACACGGCGCACTGGCTCTCGCCCTTTTCGGTTGAAATAACGTAGTTCGATGTATCCGGAAGGTCGATATTCACCGTAGCCGCCTGAACTCCGTCAAAGGTTGCGATAGTAGCTCCAAGCCTTGCCTCAAGCTGCTGGCGCTTGATCTCGCGCTTGTCCATGTCGGTACTCCACAGGTCAACTCCGTTGTTCCAGATATCGTAGTTGGTGGTGGATTTTGGGTAGCCCTGCACCCACATCTGCATACGCAGGTTGTTTTCCTGCTCCGTTGGCACGATGACATCGCCGTTGGCGTTCACCGTGACCTCGGTAACTCCCAGCTCCTGAATGGCAGCGGCGATCTCCCCCGCCTCGGAGCTGGAAAGCCCGGAGAACAGCACCGCAGTGCTCTTATTTGAATTGAGAATGATGCAAAGAATTATAATAATTGCGATAACGACCACCGGAATGGAAACAAGCAGTATCTTCGCCATTTTGGAAGAGTCTGTCCATTTCGTTTTCACGGTCGTTACAACAGATTTCAGCCTTTCATTCATTTATAAAGACGACCTCCGAAGTTTTATGCTGTCCCCCGATTTTTTAGACCTGCATATTGATGATTGTATTGTAAGCGCTCAGCGCCTCGTTCTTCACAGTGACCAGCAGCTCCACAGCAACCTCAGCCTTTGTGATGTTCGCCTGAACCTGCGCGATATCGTCGATATTTCCGAGCATAAGGTCGATCGCGTCACGGTCAACCTGTTCGTTGGTTTCAACGACGTTGTCCACCATTCCTCTAAAAATATCAAGGAAAGAAGCGTCTTCAACGTTCACAGCATATTTCTCGGAGGAGCTGCCGTTCATGGGCTGCATTGGCTGCATAGGCTCCATCGGCTGCATTTTGTTTAAACCCATCGTAACAAGATCTATCATTTATTCTATCCTTTCTGAAAAGGCGCGGCTTGACGGAAATCAGCCCTTTCCGATATTGAGCGCCTTTGTAGCCATCGACTTTACCACTTCAAATACCGCGAGGTTCGCAGAATACATATTCTCCGCCTCTACCGAATCAAGCTTCTCCGTGGCAACGTCAACGTTGGACTCGTAAACATAGCCAAGCTCGTCCGCCAGCGGGTGAGTCGGGTCGTATACCGGCTCGGCGGGGGTGGGGTCGTCAACGACCTCCTTTGCCTCAACGCCGCGAAGCTTTATGTATTTCTGGAAATGAGTTTCTCCGGTGCCAAGCTTTGTCCAGAGTATTTTTTTAAAGGTCTTGTCCTCTCCGAAAACCACCATCTGCCTTTTGTAGGCTTCCTCCGGAGTTGTCGCAACGTTGTCCGCGTTTGCGATGTTCTGCGCGATGATATCAAGCCTGAACCTCTCCGCGGTCATGCCGGAAAGAGGGATATTGAGCGAACTCAGGAATGCCATTGTCTACCTCCGTCACTTTGTCGTCATAGCCGTTCTCAATCTGGAGAAATTACTGTTCATGGAGTTTATCAGCGCGTCGTACTGTATCTGCGTCCTTGCAAGCTCCGCCTGCTGGGTGTCGCTGTCCACGTTGTTGCCGTCCGGCTGGTCGTCGGTGGCGCGGTCGATAAAGAGCCGCTCAACGAGATTTATCTCGGTGTCCACCGTGCCGTTGCTGCGTAGCTTCTCCCGCAGTATCCCCGCAAAATCGAGGTACTTACAGTTATAGTCCGGGGTATCGGCATTGGATATATTCTGGGCAATGATCTGCTGCTTCTGCCACAGCACGGACATTCCCTGTTCAAGCACGCGGAACGCGTTAGTATCAAAAAGTGCCATATTATCGCTCCTCTGCCGGCGGATATGATTCCTGTTCAGGGCATACTCCACCACATAGTTATTCGTATTATAATTATACACCATTTCACATTATATTGCAACATTTTTTTTGCCAGATTATTTTACGATAAGTAAAATTCCCGAAAAATTCAAGGAAAATATTAACAGTAA
>CAMAGG010000022.1 GCA_945833805.1 uncultured Clostridia bacterium
GGATCTTGTACTCGCCAGTGCCGTCAGCGACATCTGCCTTGAAGCCCCATACGCCGTCGGTAAGAACGCCGTTATACCAGACAGCCGAACCGCCGCTTGTGTTCCATACGCCGAATACTACGCTGGAGTAATCGGTAGCGTCGGTAAGCTGTGCGTCAATGGTATATCCGTTTGCGGAAGCGGTGATCGCGGGAAGCGATACTCCGTCTACGTTTACACTGCCCTCAGCGATAAAGGTGGATGTTGTCGCACCGTTCTTGTATCCGTATGCGTGGATCTTGTACTCGCCAGTGCCGTCAGCGACATCTGCCTTGAAGCCCCATACGCCATCGGTAAGAACGCCGTTATACCAGACAGCCGAACCACCGCTTGTGTTCCATACGCCGAATACTACGCTGGAATAGTCCGCCGCATTAATCAGCGAAACACTGATATTATAGGCGTTCGCCGATGCAGTTATGTACGATGAATCGTATTCGATAAAAGGCAGGTCATAGTCGGAATCATCTGAAGTTCCACTGTTGCTGCTGTCGTCCGCAGAACTTCCTCCATCAATGACCACCGGCAGTTCAACAGCAGCAGACGCTTTTATTGATGTGCCGCCGAGTTCGGCGACTACTGCTATTGCCACAAATGACGATGTCAGTAGTGTCGTTAGCAAATGTTTGATTTTACTGTTCATATAATCCTCCTACTCAAATTTAATAATTTATTCAGTTTTCTGATTATAATTTTTTATTCTCGGTATTTATTATACCATATATTGTCTGTGATGTCAAGAACTTAATTAAAAAAAATTGAATGTGTTTACCTACAGCGATCCGATCCTTTTTTCGAAATACGTTGACGCGTTTCACATGAAAACCGCCCTGCGTTCAGCGCGGGGCGGCGGAATTATTCCTTTGGGACGCGTGGCTGTTTCCGGCGGAGGCGCCTGAAAAAAGCCGACAGCCAGCCGCAGAATGCTCTGGAGGCTCTGTACCCGGCATACACAGCGAGATACAGCGCTTTCATGAGCCTGCAGGGTTCTTTATACAGGCTTGCTTTACGGAACTCGGTCTTAGGTATGTCAAGTCCATTGTTTTCAGCAAGCTTCTGTTTGCGGTGGATATTTCTCCATGAAACAGAGGCGGCAAAGAACCTGCCCCATATTCTGGCGGGTTTGTTCCGGCTGAACACATACCGCATGATCAGATCGTCCGCGATTATAAAATTCAGAATGGTCTGTTTGTGCAGGGTGGCATTTTCTTCCCAGCGATAGCCGCCGAGTATGCAGTCGGAATCGACCACGTCATAATTCCTCATTATCTGATAGCAAAGCACTGCGTCGGCTGACGCACCGAAATCATAATTGATCCCTCCGCACTCGATATAGGCTTTTTTCAGAATGGTCGTTCCGCAGGTAGGAGCGCCTGCGCCGGTGTGTCCGCACACTGTCATTCCGAAACGCGTGAGCCGTTCCTGCGGGTATTTCCTGAACTCGCTGGAATCATGACTGGAAAACTCACCCTCAAACCCGACTCGTCTTGCATTAAGATAGCCGAGATTTTTCTGCGACCTCCTGCCGCGCTTTATAAGTCTGCCGATATTTACAAGCGCGTCGCGGCATAAGACATCATCGTCATGCAGCAGGCAAACCCACTCCCCGCGCGCAAGCTCGACGCCCCTGTTCCAATTGTAGCCCGGACCAATATTTACCGCGTTGTGATAATATAGCATATTTTGGTAATTGTTATTTCTGATCAGCTCTAACGAAGGTGTTGAACCATTATCATCAAGCGGAGTGTTATCAACAACAATTATTTCGTATTCAAATGAAACAGGCTCTTGTTCAATAAGGCTTTTTAATGCTTCCTCCAAAAACTTGCAGCGTTTATATGTGGGTACAATGATTGATAGCCATGGATTTGGAATACTATCGATATTGCCATACAATAAATCTGTTTGAATATCAGATATTTTTAAAAAATTGTTTGTGTATTCATCTATCAGCTCAAACGAATTTCCGTTAATTAAATTGGCGTCAAAATTATCACAGCTTATAAATCAACACCCCACAATAACAATTTAAATTTCAGCGGCAGTAATTTTGGCAGAGCGAGCAATGCCATCCTTGATTGCAACAAGTGGACTCCACCCACATTCCAAAGAGATTTTGGAAATATTCATAGCTCCGCACAAACATTTGGGCGGTTCCGTTGCTTCATCGTCAGGATTTATAAAACACAGATTTACCTTGGGTGAATCAGCAGCTTCAACTGCAGCTTCTGCGAATTGCCTTATTGACGCAAATTCATTGGCTATGTTATAGGCTTCGCCGTTTTTACCTTTAAACAGAACACTGAAAATGCCCCTGACAAGATCCGAAACATATATCATAGAGCGGTATATATGCCCAGCAGATTGAAGTGTTATCGGAGTATTGTCTGCAACATTGCGAATAATCTCAGCATATACCCGTGTATCATTTCTTCCGCTTGCGCCATAAACAAAACCCGGACGTACAATTTTTATCGGGCTGTTATACTGCCTTGAAGCTGCCATACACAGAAATTCTGCGCTTCTTTTGCCATAGGGATAACAGTCACGATTTCCATTCCATGATGCCGCACCACAATAATCTTCAGATATAGTGTTTACAGAGCTTTCGATCTTTCCATAAACCGTAAAGCTGCTGATATATACAGCAGATTCGCATTTATGATCGTTCATATAACTTATTATGTTTTCTGTTCCAATCACATTTGAATTAAATACTCCGATAGGGTCGGAATCAAAATATTTTGCTTCCGCGCCGCTTGCCGCATGAATTATATAATCAAAATCAAACGAATCAGGAATCGGTGTGCAGACATCTTGCTCGATGATTGTAACATCTTCTCTTTCTGCAAGAACACCATATATCCGCTTGGTGTTTTCCCTTTTCCTTACCAAAAGGAAGATATGATTTCCATTATGGCGAGTATCGTTCAAGTACAGCAAAGAAAAAACTATCTGACGAGCAATAAAGCCGTTTGCACCTGTCACAAGAAATGACTTGCAACTTATTCCATTAAAGAAAGGCTGATCGGCTGTTTCAGCCAAATCTTCAAGCATTGCTTTAGAAACATTATTCTTAACAGATAACTCACCCATAATACACCTCATATCAAATCAACACAGACAGCTTTTCGGCGATCGCATCAGCGGTTTCTTCAGCCTGCTGAACATCAGATACATCGCATTTGAAGAATTTAACTCGCACGCCGAATGGCTTCAGCTCTTCCTCAAGTGCTGAACCTCGCTCGTAATTTCTTCCGACAAGGGCAACATCCGCGCCCAGCTCAGCAAATTTTTTTGCTGTCGCTGCGCCGATACCGGACGTTGCGCCCGTAACTACTGATACTTTTCCGACAAATTCTTTCATTTGGTGTTCCTCCGTAAAAATGAAATGTTAAGCTTAAATTACCGGCATTTCACACATCTATATGTGGAGATATAAGGGTCTTCAAACCGGAATTCAAACAAAGTCCTTCCTGTTGAAAAATCTATCTCGGAGAACTGCGGATAAAGGCTGTTTGTTCCGTCTTGCCCGACTATCCGGTATCCCCAGCCGATCACAAATACATCGCTGTTGTTGTCGATCCTCTGAACAGAGCCGGTTGCGAAGGAGAAATAACCGTCGATCTTATATTCTTTGAAACCCTCCAGCGTGAGCCCGTCCTCGTTGAGCCAGTACTCGACTATACGGGTCTGTGCGTTGGCATTGCCGTTGTCAAAGACAGTAATGCTTCCGAGGTCGGTGTAATTGGCATAATGCTGACGGGAAGTCTTCTGGCTTTCATCCAGACCGAACTCGTCTCCAAGTCCGGACAGCTTCCACATAACATCGCCTGTCTGAGAGTTTATTTTAAAGACAGTATCTATGTTTCGGCAGGAGATGAGCAGATTTCCGTCCTTCGGGTCAAGGGATATAGAATTAATGTGCATATAATCCGCCGAGTAAATCCCGCTGCGGTTGGTATAATCATTATAATCCACTGATAAACCGTAGAACTCCGGATAGTCGGTGCTGTCCCACTCAAAGAATACCTCGCCGTCCCGGATCCCCTGTATAACTGCCGCCGTTACCAATGTACCGTTCGCTTTATGCGCGATGATGTCCGGAATGTTATATACGTTCTTGTCCACATAGGATATCAGATAGTATTCATTGTCGCTTATATACAGGCAGTCATGCTGATCGACCGGGAAATCATCCGCGGGAACATGGTCGGTCTTCTTCATGAATAGCCGGTTTATCTCACGGTATTCCTCGTCCATTACGATGTAGCAGCCGTGCTGAGAACAGCCCTTAGTATAATACCTCGAATCTATCGTTGAAAAGAGGAGATATCTCACGCCGTCAGGTGTATTCACCTTCTTGAAATCAGCAATACAGCCGCTGGGATTATAGAAGTAGTATTTCAGCATTCCGTCCTGACCGATCTTCATAGCGATATTATCCTGACCGCTGGACGACATGGTCGTCAGATAATAGTCTCCCTCATACGGGCTTTGTCCGACTATGGTGTATCCGGGGATAGTACTCGGCCACGTTGCGATGTAGAAGGTCTTCTTTCCACCGTTAAGGCTATCCTCAACATCTACCGTGATGGTATCGTTCTTGTCAAGTCTAGGCACGCGGTAGGAGATGGTTTCCCCTGCGGCAAGCGGTATCCCAGCAAATGTAACGGAATAATCCTCATGCCCGGTGTAGGAAACGCTGAGATCGTTCTCGCAATTGAGCGTGTTCAGTTCTATGTAAGCTGCACCGTTCATATCAAGACGCACGGTCTGTCCACCGATAGAAAGCTCGACATAGCTCAGTTTGTTCGCCCGCTGGAGATACTCCAGCACAGCGTTATCGCTTCCGGTAAGGTTTTCGTTCTCAGCGCCGGAGCTTTGCTGTGTCTGCTCCGCGCCGTCAGTATCCGCATCCGACGGACTCTGACTGCATGAACACAGCATCGACGCTGAAATCATCAATGCTGTCAGGCAGGCGAAGATCTTTCTGGTCATCGTTTTTATTCCTCGTTCAGTAATTTGTCGAGCTTAGTCCGGATAGCTTCCGCTGTCAGCCCATAATGTTCCATTTTCTCGTCATATGTTCCGTAGTTGCGGAAGATCTCCCGCGGGAATGCCACCTGTTCGATCCGCAGAGGGCGTCCCGACAGAGCCTTGTGAATATCGTACAGAAGAGTCCCCTCATACTCCGGCTCTACCACAAGGAGCTTCCCCGAAGGGCAGTTCTCCGCGAGGGTCTTGTGGTCGAAAGGCTCAAGTGTCGTATAATACAGCACCGTAACGTCCTTATCGGCGCAGACCTTCATGACCTCGTCAAGCATTACGGAAACGGCGATCACAGTTGCCTTGCTTCCTGTCCGGATAACATTTGCCTTGCCGAATTCAACGTCAACATCATAGTTCACATTCGGGTGATCGCTCACGCGGAAAAATGTGGGGTGTCCATCGCGGTATGACTGGTCGAAAAGCTGTATAAACTGCTTTGCAGAGCCCGGCGCGACAAATTCACAGCCCGGGATCATCTTGATGATCTGCGCGTCCTCGGCGCAGTAGTGAGAATATCCGTACTTAGGATAATCCACCGCCGCTCCTGTGCCGACAACATTTATTCCAAGCTTCTGATATGCAAGATCCATTTTGATCTGTTCCAGCGTTCTCTCTATGAGATAGGGCTGAATGCCGAATATAGTCGGTACAAGACCGCGGCGCGCCATTCCGGCGGCAATGCTGAACATTCCGTCCTCGTAGATACCAACATTGGTGCAGCGGTCGGGGAAATCCCGCAGTACATCGCGTATTGCCCACATTCCTATATCGACAGTAAAATAGGTCGTATCAGGTTCATTGCGTATCATGTCTGCAACCCTTGCTAAAAATGCACGTCTCAAAATTCATCGACCTCCTTGCAAAGCAGTTCAAGCTCCTCGGCATTGGGCGCCTTGTGGAACCAGATGTCGTGCTCTGTCATCGTCTTACTGCCGTATCCGCGCACGGTTTTTGCAATAACAGCTTTCGGTCTGCCGTTATGATTATCCATTATAGTGCGGAATGTTTCTTCAGCTTCGTCCGTATCGTGACCGTTGATAACTGCGACATCAAATCCGAATGCGTCGAGCTTCTTCTGCATATCGCCCATATCCACCATTGCGCCGACGGAATTATTGTCATCTATGATAAGACAAAGATCGTCCAGCTTCTTGGCGGAAGCGAAAATGCAGGACTCCCACATCGTACCCTCGCAGAATTCGCCATCGCCGCAAAGCACAAATACCCGCGATGGCGAGTTCTTTATCTTGTTTGCATTTGCGATACCGACTGCAAAGGGCATACCATGCCCCAAAGAGCCTGCGTTATTTTCCACTCCGCCCTCTGGGAATTTAGAAAGATCTGTCTGAATACAGTAACGGCTGTCGAACTGCCCTATATGTTCCGCGACCTCGTCAAACGAAAACAGACCTTTGCGGATAAGCACCGGATACAACGCAAGCGTAGCCTGTCCCTTGCTGATTATGAAAAAGTCCCGATCCGGATCTGTTGCCTTTTCGGCTGACCAGTTCATTATTTTATCATAGAGCGTCCACACCACGTCAAGGCAGGAAAAAACGCTTTGCAGGTTTCCGTCCTGACATTTGTGAGAAAGCAGAAGGCTGTCCTTGCGGAGGTCTTTCAATATCTGTTTCATTGCTCATTCTCCATTCTTTTCAATGCTTTTCTGGCGAGCTTCTTTGTCTGGTGCTTCTTATGAAGGGCGTATATTCTGGAAATGACTACCCTGTAAAACAAGTACCACAGCTTATTAGGTCTTTTACTGTATATGTCATCAAAGTCCGATATGCTCACCTTTATCTTGCTGACATTATTTTTCTCGTTAACTACATCGCTTGTAAAATGCTTGTAGTGGCATTTCCGGAACAGCATTCCGATAAACGGCTTCTTGGAATAAACATATTCCCTGAAATCATTGCCGTCTTTGATAACGCGTCTTGTGGATTCCGGCTTTATCATGGAATTAGCGCCCCAGCGGTAGAAGCCGAGAGGGACTCTTGTCTGATATACCGCATAATCTCTTTCAATATTGTATAGCAGGATCAGATCGCCGGATATTCCAAAATCCTCGTTAAATCCGCCGGCGTCTATGACCGCCTTTCTGTTGAAAGTAGAACCGTTACTTGGAACGGAGCCGCCTATATGTCCTGTTATCTGAACATTTGAATTAGTCAGACAGTAAACACTATAATCCAACGGCTGGTTGCACAGATATGCGTTCATTCCCGGAATATCCGCCTTGACCAGATCATGCTCCGCGTCATACTCAAACTGGATATATGTAGCGCACACAGCGCCGAGCGGCTTCATACCTTCCCCTGAATAAGCGGTGATCAGCCTGCCCATGTTCTGAACAGTATTTGCCACAAGGAAATCGTCGTCATGCAGCATCATTACATATTCACCGCGCGCAAGCAGAAACCCTCTGTTGAAATTATCGCCCGGACGTATGTTCTCTGAGTTGCGGTAATACAGTATACGCTTGTTGTCCAGCTTTCGGATCAGCTTTTCAGTTTCGTTGGGTTTTCCATCGTAAGGCTCGTTATCGAGCACCAGAATATCCCACATGAAATCGCAGTGATACTGTGTAATCGCGCTTTCCAATGCCTGCTTGAGCATATTCACCCTTTTATATGTCGGTACAAGCAGCGTAAGTCTGGGTTCGGGGACCGCTTCAGGATCTCCGTATAAAAAGGTTGATTTTACATGACTGCACTTTTCAAAGCAGTTTTCTCTGCTCTCATAATTCAAACCATTATATTTTGTCATAGTTTTCACACCTTGAGTATTTTCTGATAAATTTTATAAAGATGCGAGTGGGGCTTATTCACAAGATCGCGCGCAAGCCGCCTGGGTATCCTTGCAGCAAGGTGGATCTTCCACATTGGTGTGTCGCAAACATACGGAATAATATCCTGATATTTACGTACAAGCTTCATATTCAAACCGCCGTTCATTCTCATTCTCAGCATGGAATTAAGATAAAACGGGTGGAAATCATACATACCTATTTTAAGAGCTTTGGATTTGTATTCGTCATATACAGCAGGAAGAGCTGTTATCACATTATACCAGTGGCAGCACCACTGATCAAACGCTTTCCCGGATTTATTCCAGAACGAATCCGGCGTTCCAAAATCATTATAATTGAATATGTCGCCAATATATAACACGACTTTCTCATTTGTTTCTGCAAGATAATGAAATGGTACGACCGCCAGCCAGAGCGAGTAGTTTGTATCATCTATCGGATAGTTCCGCGTGAGTATGCCGGCGGCGCTTCCAGAAACGATCAGCGCCCCTAGTATAGCCATTCTGGAGGAGTTTTCACAAAAGAATTCTCCGCAGTCATCATACTCTTTTGTACAATGCACTCCGTCATTTCTGAACGAAGCGTCAACAGTAATAAAGTTCGGGTGTTTTCTTGCAATTTTTCTAAGATCGTTATATACAGCCCCGATATTCGGTATAAGCCCGTCGCGAAAAATCCAGATATAGTCATAATCAAGGTGTTGACGATATGCCTCAATGACCTTATTATCCAGAGATAAGCCATCAAACACTCCCTCGTAGCGCTTGTAGAACACATTTTCATACCCATCAATAATGAAGTTGTTGACAACAGCCTCAGTTTTTCGGTCGCTGCTGCTGTCATAGATCACGATGTCTATGCCAAAATACCACAGATCCTTTACCGAACAGAACAAAAGGTGGTCGATGCTTGCGCTTCTGTTGCATGTCGGTATGACGATGACCATGTTGAGCTGGCTTTTACGGTATTCGCGAAGATATTTCTTGGCTTTTTTTTCCGAATAGATTATTTTATCCTCATCGGAAATAAGGTCAAGGATACCTTCTATATCCTCCATGGGCAGGTGAAGGTCAAAGTCATAATACTGCGCATAGTTTGGATTGCAGTTTCTCTCTGCGGTCATATAAAACGGCAGAGTCTTTCCCCATTTGGCATAATTATATATCGGCGCAATAAATACTCCTCCGATATAGTCAAAATATGGGGGGGCATAGTTCTTGTCGTGATGTTTATTGAGATAGCGCGATATCTTTCCGGAGTCAAGGTTTCCTGCGCCTCTGCCTATACCGTTTACACTCGCGTCGATAATTATATCTCTGTCCAGTCCGGCGGTGCAGACTGCCTTCGCAATATCAAGAGCCTGATTTTTATTATCGTGGCCATGATAGCCGATAGCTGTTTGAGGCTTGAGATGCTCGTCAGCAAGCTCAACATACGACATAATGCTTTTCGGGCTCTGAGTACCCCAGCTGTCAACGATATAAAAGGCATACGGCGAAATAGTGTTGAACATATTGATCATGTCAACAAATTCTTCTTTGCTGTACTGGTCTACACGAGCCGGCTGAACAGACAGCTTATACCCCTTTTCGACCACGCCTTTACAGTATCTGAAGCCCTCCTGAAGCGCGTCCACCTCGTTACCGTTCTTATCATGCTTTGTTTTCCAGACGATAACGCGTATCATATCAACGGTGTTTTCTGAGCAGGGCTTGAGCATTTCCAGCGGTATAGGATTGACGCACTCGATCATCGCCGCATAAATCCTGTCCGGCTTTTTAGGACAGATCTGTTCTGAGATCTGAGCAACATCGTTATACACGGTTCTGTCTTTCTTGTACTTTTCGTCCTTTAAAAAGCCAATCTCGATTATATCGGCGCGGCTTTTTTCAAGATTGTCTATACACTTTTCGATGACATCGACTCCGAAATTCCAATCGTTGACATAACCTCCGTCGCGAAGTGTGCAATCCAATAGCTTTATCCTGCTCATACTTTTATCTTCTCACCTTTTCTTGTTAATTGCTGCCAGAGCCTTTTCGGCGATATTGTCGGCGGTAAGACCATACTGCTCTCTCAGATACTTTTCATTTCCTACCTGACCGAACCTGTCCTCGATACCCACCATCATGACGGGTACAGGATATTCACCTGAAAGCAAAGACGCTACCTCTGCGCCAAGCCCTCCATGTATGCTGTGATTTTCAGCGGTAACTACCGCTCCCGTTTTCTTGGCAGAGCTGATGATCAGCTCTCTGTCAAGCGGCTTTATCGTTATCGGGTCGATCACCTCGGCGGATACTCCTTTTTCTTTGAGTATACCGGCAGCCTCGATTGCCGTACCTACCATTATTCCGCTTGCAATAATGGTGACATCGCTGCCGTCAGATATCAGTTTGCCCTCGCCGATGCGGAACTCGGTATCATCTGAATATACATCCGGAAGTCCTCTCCGGGCTGTCCTGAAATATGTCACGCCGGGTCTGTCTTTAGTCTGGATCAGCAAAGACCGGAACATCGCAGCGTCGCTGACATCTATGACGCATACGCCGGGAATGGTACACATCATTGCGATATCTTCAAAGCACATATGAGTCCCGCCATTGTATGTAGCCATAATACCCGCGTCCGAACCAATAATGCGAATGCTCTTGCCGGCATATCCTATGCTCAGAAAAACCTGATCAAATACTCGTCTTGAAGCAAAGGGAGAAAACGAGTGAACGTAAGGCTTCATGCCAGTGAGATACAAACCGGCGGCAACGCCTATCATGTTTGCTTCCTGAATTCCGGTATTGATAACATTGTCGGGATATTTCTTCCAGAGCTCCTTAGTTTTCATCGAACCCATAAGGTCGGCGTCAATATACACTACACTGCTGTCCTGATGAAATAATTCCTCCAGCGTAGAACTGAAAACACTTGATATTTCCGCCTTTGGTGCTGCTCCGGTGTATATTATTTCTGACATATCATTCCTCCACGAGTTTTCTGCGATGTTCTTCCAACTGTGATAATGCTTTCTCGGCAAGCGCGGGGGGAACACCGATACAGTGATTGTTCTCCACCTCCTCGATACACGGTACGCCCGAACCCTTCACGACATCAAGCGCAATGAATATCGGTCTGCCTCCGCAGTTATGCTTAGCATAGCTGATCGCATTCTCGATCTCGGATACATCTGCGCCGTTTACGCACATTGTATACCATCCAAATGCGGAATATTTTTTCATCGGATCCATAAGCGACATAACTTCATCGTTTGTGCCGTCTATCTGCTTTTTATTCCAATCAAGGAAGAAAATTAGATTAGACAGATGAAAATGCCCTGCAAAAGCAGCTGCTTCCCAGACCTGACCCTCGGCGCTTTCGCCGTCGCCGGTGATGCAGTATACATACTGACCGTCCTTATGCTGCTTTTTAAGTCCCAATGCGATCCCGGCTGCTATTGACGCGCCCTGTCCAAGCGAACCGGTCGTGGCGTCGATCCCCGGAACCTTCAGCCTGTCGCAGTGTCCGGGCAATGTCGTTCCCTCTATATTGAGTTTCTGAAGCCACTCCATCGGAAAAAAACCCTTGAGCGCAAGAGCGGCGTACAAAGCAGGCCCTGCATGACCCTTTGAGCTGATAAGAAAATCTCTTCCCTCCCAGTCGGGAACTTTAGGATCATATCTCATCACGTTGCCGTATAATACAGCCAGCAGATCAGCGATGGTAAGACTGCCGCCGATATGCCCGCCGCCCTTTTTGGCTATCGCCTTGACTATCTCAGTGCGAATATCAAGAGCAAATAATTCAAGTTCCTTGGTAGTCATATCATTCCTCCGATACTGCCTTGATAATGATCTCAGCCATATAATCTATCATTTCGTCCGTCATGCCCGGATATACACCTATCCAGAATGTGTTGTTCATTATGAAATCCGTATTATCAAGGCTGCCGACGATACGGTACTTATCAGTATCTCTCATCTGGTCAAAACACGGGTGCTTCACAAGATTGCCGCTGAAAAGGAGGCGCGTCTGTATATTATGCTCCTCAATGAATCTTATTACAGCGTTTCGGCTCAACCCTGTTTCCGGTCTGACCGAGATCAGGAAGCCAAACCACGATGGATCGCTGTTAGGCGCAGGCTCAGGAAGAATGACCTTTGAACTGATCGCCTCCAGCTTTTCACGCAGGCGCTTCCAGTTATGCTTTCTCCGTTCAACAAAGCCCGGGAATTTCTTGAGCTGCTCGCAGCCTATCGCCGCCTGCATATCCGTCACCTTGAGATTATACCCGAAATGACTGTATACATACTTGTGGTCATAGCCCTGAGGAAGCTGACCGAACTGTCCGTCAAATCTATGCCCGCAGAAATTATCCTTACCAGACGGGCAGACGCAGTCTCTGCCCCAGTCACGGAAGCTCTTGATAAGACGGTTAAGGAGCGGATCATTAGTATAGACGCAGCCGCCCTCGCCCATAGTCATGTGGTGCGGAGGGTAGAAGCTGGAGGTGCCTATATCGCCCCATGTTCCGGTGAATCTTGTTTCACCGTTGATGGTGTAGGTGCTTCCCAACGCGTCGCAATTATCCTCGACCAGCCACAAGCGATGCTTATCGCAGAATTCCCTGACCGCTGAAAGGTCAAACGGATTGCCGAGGGTATGCGCGATCATAACAGCCTTAGTCTTACTGCTCAACGCCTTTTCAAGCATTGATACATCAATATTATACTGAGGTATAGTAACATCAACAAAAACCGGCTTAACGCCATACTGAATAGCAGGAGTTACTGTGGTGGGAAATCCGCAGGCTACCGTTATCATCTCATCCCCCGGAAGAAGCTGACGCTCTCCAAGCTCTGGCGCAGTAAGCGTCATAAAAGCGATGAGATTGGCAGACGAACCGCTGTTCACAAGATTAGCGTATTTTACGCCGATCCACTTTGCAAATTCATGCTCGAACTGGTCTGCAAACCTTCCGGTAGTAAGCCAGAAATCAAGGCATGAATCAACAAGAGAACACATTTCCTTTTCATCAAACACTCTGGACGCATAGCTTATTCTGTCCCCCGGCTCGAAAGCCTTCTTGTTCTCCTTGAAATCGTGATAATAATCTGCCACCAGACTCTTGATCTGCTCGCGTGCCTCAGCTTCATTTTTCCAATTAGCCATTGTTTTTATCCTCTCCACGGCGTTAATACGTCGTCATAAATATGTTGAATTTCCAGAAGATCCTGCGGAAGACGGTCGAACCATTTCAGATATCCGTTATCGTTTTCGCTCCTGCCGGTGTTATCTGGTTCATAATTCTCCGGAAGACGGCATCGATACAATATCGCAATATGATGACCTCTTTCCCTGGGATGCAGAAGATCCGGATTATCCTTTCTCAGAACATTTCGAACAGCGATAGGTTCTCGATCAAACTCCACCCTGCTGCCCAGTTCCCTCATCGCAGTTTGCTGTATTCTGGTTTCAAGCTCCTCACCATAGCGTATGCACCCTCCGGGAATATGCCAGCTTTTGTCGAAAAACGGATCGTTCCTCCTTGACAGAAGAAGCTGATTCTTCTCGTTCACAACAAGCAGATCCACATTCGGGATCGGTGTCAGCGCTGATATCATCAGAAACAGTTCCTCGTTCAAACCGTTTCGCGCGTCAAGCTCTGCGTTCCGCAAAAGTCTGACTGCCTCAAGCTGTTCTTCGCTCAGTTTCATTCCGCTCATTTATTTAAATACTCCGCGATCTGCCTTGACATCTCCTCCGGGATATTGCCGCCGTCAAAGAACACCCTGGTCCATTCGACTGATTTCTGAACGGCTTCTTCAATGTGCCATCTGGGCTTCCAGTCCATTGACGATTTGAGCTTTGAGCAGTCCAGCTTCAGGAAATTAGCCTCATGAGGGCCGGGAACGCTCCTGTTCTCCCATGACGCACCATTCCCCCACTTTCTGCAGAATATATCCACAAGCTCGCCTGTTGTAACACAGTCGCACTCATCGGGGCCAACATTGTAATAATCAGCGAAACTGCTGTCAACATATTGCTTTTGCGCGATCATCAGATATGCGAACAGCGGTTCCAGAACGTGCTGATATGGTCTTACGGAATTGCAGTTCCTGACTACTACCGCTTCATTCTTCTCGACCGCGCGGAAACAATCGGGTATTATACGATCCCTCGCGAAATCGCCTCCGCCGATAACATTGCCGGCTCTCGCAGTCGAAACAGCGACTTTGCCGTCGGCGAAATAACTGGACTTATAACTGTGCGTCACAAGCTCAGAGCACGACTTGGAATTTGAATATGGATCAAATCCGTCCAGCGGCTCGTTTTCACGGTAGCCCCATTCCCACTCGTTATTCTTGTAAACCTTATCCGTAGTCACATTGAGGAAACTGCGAACGCAGTCTGACTGTCTTACACATTCCAGAATATTCACCGTACCCATGACATTGGTTTCATAGGTATAAACCGGTTGTTCATAACCTGTGCGCACGATCGGCTGAGCCGCAAGGTGAAGTACGATCTCGGGACGCGCTTCTATAAAGACCCTCTTCAGATGGACGAGATCGCGTATATCGCCTATCTCAGAGCGCATTTTATCAGCAACGCCGGAAATGCTGAACAGATCCGGCGTTGTGGGAGGTTCAAGAGAATACCCAGTTACATCTGCGCCGGCGTCCACAAGTATCTTGCAGAGCCACGAGCCTTTGAACCCTGTGTGACCGGTCACAAAAACCTTTTTCCCTTTATAAAAATCCATATCCAACATCATTACCACACTTTCCACGGAGCTGTACCATTTGCCCATAGCTTTTCAAGAGTATCCTTCTCCCGAGCCGTATCCATACACTGCCAGAAGCCCGTATGCCGATAGCTCATTAGCTGACCCTCGTCCACAAGCCGCTGAAGCGGAGTTGTTTCAAGCACGGTATTGTCGTCTTGCAGATAGTTGAAAATCTCCGGCTCAAACACCATAAATCCCGCATTTATCGTTATTCCGTCGTTGTTCTGCTTTTCGCGGAAGCTCTTTACGCTTCCCTGCTCGGTAATATCCAAAACTCCCTTCTGCTGCTTAAGCACAATAGATGTCAGCGTTGCGGTCTTGCCGTGGCTCTCGTGGAAAGAAACCAGATCCTCTATATTCACATCGCAGACCGCGTCGCCGTAGGTAAGCATAAACGGCTCGTCGCCTATGTATGGCTGAACGCGCTTTACTCTTCCGCCCGTCATTACATTAAGACCGGTGTCAACGACGGTGACTTTCCATTTGTCGGTGTTATTACGATGTACGATCATCTCGTTTACGCCGTGAGTAAAGTCAAAGGTAATGTCGGAGGTATGAAGGAAATAATCTGCGAAATACTCCTTGATTATGTGCTGCTTGTACCCGGCGCATATAACGAACTCGTTAAATCCGTAATGCGAATAAAGCTTCATTATGTGAAGGAGTATCGGAATACCGCCTATTTCTATCATCGGCTTAGGCTTGAACTGACTCTCCTCAGAAATTCTGGTGCCGAATCCACCGGCTAACAAAACTACCTTCATAAAAACCTCCCGTATTTACTTGTCATTTATATATTTTTCCTTGATCCTGCGCAGCATCGCGTCAGGTATAAGACCTACCACGATCGGTTTAACGACATAAGGCAACGCTTTGGGCATCATGCCAAGGGCGCTGAACCTTTTCAGTCTTGTTGCACATTCATTAAAACGATAACGCATTTTTCGCTTTTTCACACCGGAAGCCGGAACTGAATATCGCAGCAGATCGTTCTGCAGATTCATTCCGTGTTTTGAATCAGCGTACATTCTCAGCAACAGGTCATAATCCTCGCACAGCAGACAACGCCTGCTTTCAGAATATCTGTAAGCCTTAAGAGCCTCTGCACGGAACATCAAAGCCGGGTGGATAAACGGCTGGACAAGCAGGAAATCCTCCTTTTGAGGAAATTCGGGCAGCTTTCTTGCGCCTACTTTTCTGCCATTACACCACAATTCGACATTGCTGCCAACAAACGCCTCCTCAGGAAATTTTTCAAGCGCGGCTAACTGCTTTTCAAGTCTATCCGGGTAGGACCAGTCATCATCATCCATTCTTGCGATATATCTGCCCTCAGCGTAATCGAGGCAATAATTCAGCTTTTGTGGAAGCGTAAAAAGCATACCTTTTCTGAGGATGCGGATCCGATCGTCGCATATTGCAAGTTCATTAAGCGCATTCATCGCTTCATCGGATGAACCGTCATCGCAGATCAGCAGTTCAAGATCGTCCAAGGTCTGACCAAGAATCGAATTCACACTGCGCAGCAGCAGACCAACATCGGCACTGCAGTAATACACACCCATTATCACGCTTATCAGCGGATGCCTGCTAGCTTCGCACATAGCAGCTACATACCTCGCTGGCATCGCCGATCATCTTCGTATGTCCGTGATCTAACCAGATACATCTTCCGCACATTTCACGAATTTGATTTATATCATGCGAAACAAACAGAACCGTAGTACCGCTTCCCATCATCTTCATCATTCTCGCGCGGCTCTTCTTCTGGAAAGCTGCGTCTCCGACAGAAAGGATCTCATCAACTATGAGTATCTCCGGCTCAACGACTGACGCCACTGAAAAAGCAAGTCTTGCCAGCATTCCAGACGAATAAGTTCTTATCGGATAATTGATGAACTCGCCAAGCTCTGAAAAATCGACTATTTCATCGTATTTTTCCGTCAGATATTTTTTGCTGTATCCCAATATTGCGCCGTTCAGGAATATATTCTCTCTGCCGGTCAGGTCAAAGTCGAACCCGCTTCCAAGCTCCAGCATCGGGACAATGCTTCCGTTGCACCGTATGGTTCCCTTAGTCGGCTTCATTATCCCTGATATGAGTTTTAGCATAGTGCTTTTTCCGGCGCCGTTACAGCCGATCAGTCCAAAAGTTTCTCCCTTTCTCACCTGAAAGCTGACATCTGTCAGCGCTGTGAATTTATCAAATTTCAGCTTACCGCTGAGTCCCTTTGTCACATACTCCTTCAATGACATTATCTTATCGGTGTTCATTTTGAATGTCATCGAAACATTATCGACCTCTATCATTACTTTTCTGCTCATGAAATCACCTCACAGATACAGGACGAACTTATCCTGCGTCTTTTTAAAAACAACGCTTCCGACAACAAGCATTGCAAGCGCTATCAGCAGGCATTGGATATATACCAGAGGCTCCGGTGAAATCCCATCTATCAGACAGATCCTGACATTTTTTATAAAATGGAACAAGGGGTTGATGTCCAAAACAAATCTGAACTGCTCAGGAATGATCTTCTCCGGATAAAAGATCGGAGTTGCATACATCCACACCATTGTGAGAACTCCCCACAGGAACTGCATATCCCGGAAGAATACCATGAGCGCGGAAAGAAACATTCCAAGCCCAAAGCAAAAAACGGTCAGACACGCAAAGAAAAATAACGACAGGACAGCCGATTTTTCGAAATGAACGCCAGTAAACAAGCACACCAAAACAAGCGGAATAAATGAGATAAGCATATTTATGACTGACGATATAGTCCTTGTCAAAGGATAGATATATTTTGGCACATAAACTTTAGTCAGCAGTCCGGAATTACCAATGATAGACGTCAGGCACATACTGCTCGACTCAGAGAAGAAATTGAAGCATACCGTACCCACCAGCAGATATACAGGGAAATTTGCCACGTCCATCTGAAATATGCTGGAAAACACGAAATACTGCACCAGCATCATGAGTAAAGGATTTAAAAAGCTCCAAAAAACGCCGAGTATAGAGCGCTTGTATTTGGTTTTAAAATCCCTTGCAACAAGCTGATCTATCAAAAATCTGTATTTCTTCATTGCAAGAATGGCGTTGACAAGGTAGCTGTGCCTGCCTTTTATATACAGGATATTTTCGATCAGCAGGAATACCGCAATGACCGCAAGCGTGACAGCCACGAACAGCCAGTAATGCTGTCCGATCCAGATATTATCAGTTCCGTTGACATCGAACGAAAGCAGCCCAGGTATCGGCTGGCTGTTCAAATAGAGCGTACAGCCTTCGCGTGCGCCCGTCGAGAGATACAACGGTGTTGCTGAACTCCCCGGCGCAGAATCCGCCGTAATGTGTATATAGACTGGTACGCCGTATAAGTTTTCGATCGGTTCCGGCGCTGTGACAGTCGTCGGAGTCCCCTCTCCGAACTGTGACGCGTCGAAGCTCCCGTTCATATATATTTCACCCGTGTCAAGACGTATCAATTGTACATTCACGGTACCATAATTTATTCTGTAATAAGCTCCCCAGTATATGGTTATCGACTCGACCCGTTCTATTTCCGTTGTAAAGATCTGATCGACGACAACTCCAGCTGAAAGCTCTGCCACGCCACCGTCAGGCTGTACCATAGCTATATTTGACCTTGAATCTCTATAAAACAACTGATCTCCGGCAAGAAAGTGGAATCCAACGCATAAAGCGGCAACAACCGCTAATATCACCAATGAGATCCTGACAAGATGTATTTTTATTTCTTCTTTTTCTTTTTTCACCATATCTCTCCTGATCTAAAATGTTTCAAGTTGATAACATAAATAATATAATATTACAGCTGCAAACGTTTTGCGGCAAAAAACTGCACAATGATTTGCATAAATACCTAATTTAAATTATATACCACTTACAGAGTTTTGTCAACAACTTTTCACCAAAATCAATAAATTAGCAAAACACATTTCTCCATTCAAATTATTCAGGTCACAAATTACATATTGCCTCCTGCGGTAATACGCGGCAGGCGTATCCTATCTCTCAAAGACTGCTCCAAAACCTTTGAACAGCGCTTTCCGCTGACCGGTATGCAGGTTTCTCCGCCGCCAGTCTTGCCAAGCAGTTTTTTGCAGTATTTTACAGTTGAGAAGACCTTAGGATATTAGTGGGTGATAAACACCCTAAAAAAAAGGAGGAATGTATTATGACGATAAAAACAATAGCGCTTACCGGCGCAGAAGCTTCCGTGAACGGTCTGCACGGTGCCAACGCGCACATACGCAACGACGGAACTGACATTATATACGCCGCAAAAACGGCTGGGATCACAGCGGGCGCAGACGGTGTACTGAGCATCCCCGCAAGGGACTCGGCAACGCTTTACGGCATTTCCGGCGGGATCTTTATGCTGGGTAGCGGTTCGGTAATGGTGGTTTCCAGCGATTATGCCGAATCCCCTTTTAAGACGTCAGCGCAGGCAGGCGGCTCGGGCGCTGACGATGTGGCAAGAGCCGCTATAAGCGCACATGCCGGCAATACGGAGATACACGTCACCGCAGAGGAAAAAGCAACATGGAATAGCAAAGCTGATTTGGACGATATCCCGGAAACGCTCCCGGCGAACGGCGGCAGCGCTGATTCAGCCACATATCAGTATCAGGCATATATCGGAATTGGGATAGACATTCTCGACTACACCTTGAACAATGTCCCGGACATGAGTACGTATTTGTGCGGGGTCACAAACTGCCCGACCTGTCCGACAAATTACGGATATGACGCCGACAACAACGATTTTTACTACCGTATAAGCAGATATACTCCTACATACGCTGTGGTAAAGGCATACGACATAGGCTCTAACAACGAGTTTATGAATACCCTGAGCAACGGCGTCTGGACAGGCTGGAATAAGTGCAGCGACAACGGAAATGCGGCTGCTCTGGGATCTCACCCCGCTTCGGACTTCGTTCTTAAATCGGACTATGACGCGCTTGAGGCAAGGGTCGCGGCGCTGGAGAGCGGAAGTACGACATGATCTTCAAAAACTCAGATAATAATCAGGGCGGAATTACCTGCCGTTGAAACAGGTTCTGATAAATCCCGCCCGGTAAAAAAGGTCTCAACTGCATTTACGACATATTCCCCGAAGGCTGCGAAGATATGGTCTGCATTGATGAGAGATTCGTATGCAGCAAACTTATCATTATCCCTGCGCAGAATTCCGTGATCAGTTGCTTCCAGAACAAATACGAGCGAAGAAACAAGCACAAGCCTGCCGAATTGATCCGGCGTCTGCAAAATCGCTAAGGCAACACCGCACAATTACCGACTGATGCCTTTACTGAGCGACGGCTTCGCCTTACGCACGTCAGTGACAGAGGGGTTGACCGATAGAACAGCCCGCCTGCTCTCACAAGTTTTCGGCTTGAATTACGCTTTGCTTCCGCCGAAAACCGCAAGTTGTACAACCCGATGAAAAAATGACACAACTTGCTGCACTTATTCGCACGACAAATCCTTCTTTATCAAATATTGAAACTCCCGACAAAGATGTAAAACCGCTCCCCCGAGCCATTTTCAGGCTTGGCGGAGCGGTTTTGCGATATGTTATCATTGTCTGCCCGGAGGAAGCTTCTGTCCGCATAAGTGACAGAAAATCGCCCCGTCTTCAACCCTTTCCCCACAGCGCCGCCGTTGGCGATGGCGCTGAAGCTTCATCGTTTCCCGCCTCTGCACACGCTTTCCATCTATATCGAGTGGTGACAGCCTCGACTGGAAAGACCCCACCCCGGAGGAGATAACTAAAAAGGTAGTGGACAACGCAAAATCCGGCTCTATCGTGCTGTTCCACAACGACCTCCAGAACACCACTGAGGCTCTTCCCCAGATCCTTGAGCAGCTCAAGCAGAAAGGCTTTGAGTTCATTCCGGTGAGCGAACTTATCTACACCGACAACTACACCATTGACTCCAACGGTATGCAGGTGCCTGTCGTTCAGAGCAATATGGAGATCTCCCCGGAAAATATTGACGAGGTGATGAATCAGTATTCCGACCAGCTTAAGCAGGCGGGCTTCACGGACGAACAGCTTGAGCTTGCAGCAGACGCAGTAAAGGGCGGCGCAGAAATTCCGGAGGAGGTCTATGAAGCCCTCGCCGAATATGTCATTGCACCGGTGCCTCAGGATACCGGCGACAGCATTCCCGCTGACGACGACGCCCATGAAACCGCTCAGAATGCCAACTCAGGGGCAGATACTTCTTCTGTGGAATCAGGAGCCTTGATTAAATAACCGAATAAATTAAGTAAATCTCCGGATTGTTAGTTAAAAACACAATTTAAACTGAGCGATATTGCACAAAGAAGCCCGGTGGAAATTATCTATAATGGATATTGAAATCTTGCCGCTTTTTATGT
>CAMAGG010000023.1 GCA_945833805.1 uncultured Clostridia bacterium
TTGTGCCTGCCGTTATGCGGCGTGACGACGAAGATGACGGTTTATCGACAGCCTGTATACTGTATTATCCCCTTTTGAAAGGAAGCTAAATCTTTTGGAGCTTAACATAGTACTTGTAGAGCCGCAGATACCGCAGAACACCGGAAATATTGCCCGCACCTGCGCCGTCACCGGAGCAAGGCTGCACCTGATAAAGCCAATGGGCTTCACCCCGGACGACAAACAGCTGAAGCGCGCCGGGTTGGATTACTGGCATTATCTGGATATCACCTACTATGACGGGCTGGCAGATTTCTTCGCGAAAAACGGCACGGACAGATGCTTTTACTTTTCCACAAAAGCGGAAAATACATACAGCGACATAAGCTACCCGGACAAGTGCTTCCTGTTTTTTGGCAGAGAGGACGCAGGTCTGCCGGAGGAGCTGCTTTTCAGGAACAAATCAAGCTGCGTCCGCATTCCCATGCGGGAGACACTGCGCAGCCTGAACCTCTCGAACAGCGTTGCGATAGGGGTTTACGAAGTCCTCAGGCAGTGGGGTTTCCCGGAGCTTCAGAACAAGGGCAGGCTGAGGGAATTCGACTGGAATAATGCGGAGTGATCCGCAGGAATAAGGAGAAAACTATGGACAACACTATCAGAATAATCACAGACAGCGGCTGCGACATCTCTAAGGAGAACGAGGAGCGCTACAAGGATCTGCTGGTCGTAATGCCGTTTATGATAACTATTAGCGGCAAAAGCTACACCGACAGACTTGACATCACAGACGACGAGTTCTACAAAATCCTCAAGGAGCAGGAGGAGATCCCCAAGCATTCCCAGATCAACGCTATCCAGTTTGAGAACAAGTACCGCGAGCTGTACGAGCAGGGCGTGCGCACCATTATCGTTGACGTGATAAACGCAGCCGGCTCCCAGACCTGCTCAAATGCGGCTCTCGCAAAGCAGAACGTAGCAGAGGATCTTAAAGACCTCACCATCTACGTTGTTGACAGCCAGAACTACACCCTCTCCTACGGCTATCCCGTGATCGAAGCCTGCAAGAAGCTTGAAGCAGGTCAGAGCGCCGAGAGCGTTGCAGCTTATCTTGAGGACTGGGCAAGACATTCCGAAGCGTACATTATCGGCTTCGGTCTGCGCCATATGAAGAAGTCCGGCAGAATAAGCGCGGCGGCAAGCTTCCTCGGAGAACTTATGGGACTCAAGCCGCTTATCTACCTCGCCGCAGAAAAGACCGAGGTACTCCGCAAGGCAAGAGGCGAAAAGGCGGTCATCGACGCGGCGGTGGAAACCATTTCTTCCAAGATTATACCCGAAACTCCGTGGTGCGTTGTTACCACTACCCACCCCGATCTTGAAAAGGAATTCATCGACAAGATGACAAAGAAGCTCGGCTACGGTCCCGCAATGGTGGAACAGTGCGGAGTTGTTGTTTCCTGCAACGCAGGTCCCGACTTCATCGGCGTTCTCACCAGAGGTCAGGAAAGACCGGAAAAGAACTGAGTTTCTAAAAGTTTTTATTTGACTGATATTGCATATTTTAAATATATGTGATATAATGTACTTTAGACGGAAGCCGGTCTGAACGGCTTTCCGACCATATCTCATATCAACTGCGTTACTGAAAGGAGTTTTTACCATGAGCTTTTTTGAAGATGTTATCAACACCACAAAGTCCGCCGCTGCCACCGCCGGAAAAAAGACCGATGAAGCAGTAAGATTCACCAAGCTGAAGATCAAGGAATCCCAGACCACAAGCGATATCAAGAGTCATTTTGAAAAGCTGGGTGAAATGGCTTACGAAATGAAGAAGTCGGAGAACGCCGACGCAGCTCTCTTTGACGCTGAGATCGAAGAGATCGACAAGCTTTATGCAAAGCTTGCAGAGATCAATCATCTGCTAGACGACCTCCGTCAGGAAGTCACCTGCACAGTATGCGGCGCAAAAACCAAGAGCGAGAACGCTTTCTGCCCGAAGTGCGGAGCAAAGCTCCCGGAAAAGCCCGCTGCCGCTGAAGAAGCCGCAGAGGTTATCAACGAGAACAAGGACGAAGAAAACAAGTAACGAGTTATGCGACGTCCGGCAAAGCGCCGGGCGTATCGGAACAACGTTTTCCGCCGTTGTTCCGAGCTGATCTGCATGACCGAACGAAAGGACTTTTGACAACAATGGCTGAGCTTAGATGGAATCCGCTGATAAACGACTGGGTAATGATCGCCTCTCACAGGCAGAACAGACCGCAGATGCCCAAGGACTGGTGTCCGTTCTGTCCCTCCGGCGGAAAGGTTCCGGATTATGACGTTCTTGAGTACGACAACGACTTCCCTGCACTGTCGCAAAATCCCCCCGCAATGGACGACGTGGCGAATGATTTCTTCAAGACCGCGCCTTCCTATGGAAAGTGCGAGGTAATTCTCTACTCCCCGGAGCACACAAAGACCCTCAAGGAGCTTTCCCACGAGCACGTCTGCAAGCTTGTGGACCTCTGGTGCGAACGGTTTGAGGCGCTGCGTCAGGACGAGAAGATAAAGTTCATCTTCATCTTCGAGAACCGCGGCGATGTTGTGGGTGTAACTATGCCCCACCCCCACGGTCAGATCTACGGATACAGCTTCATTCCGAAAAAGCTTCAGCTTGAGGACGAGGCTTACAGAGCAAGCATTTCCGAGAAAGGCAAGTGCCTTTGCTGCGATATGCTGGAGCATGAGATCGCAGACGGCAGAAGAGTGATCTTTGAAAACGACAGCTTCACAGTATTCCTGCCGTTCTTCTGCGAATATCCCTACGGAATTTACATCATGGCAAAGCGCCATGTACAGTACATCTCCGAGCTGAACGACAAGGAGCGCTCCGACCTTGCGGATATCGTGAAGAAATGCGCAGGTACGCTTGACAGCCTGTTCGGGTATAATTTCCCCTACATGATGTGTATGTACAACGCTCCGGTGAACAGCGGCGATGTGTCGCACCACCACTTCCATATTGCGTTCTATCCGCCGATGAGAAGCGCCGAGAAGCAGAAATTCAACGCTTCCAGCGAAACCGGCGCATGGGCGCACTGCAATCCCACCGCTCCCGAGGCTACCTCGATCGAGCTGAGAGAAGCCTACAAGCGCTTCATGGATACGCAGGAGTAATTCCCTGCATAAAACAACACCCGGCAGGCAATGCGCGCCGCTCATGGCGCAGTCATTCCCGCCGGGTATTTTATTGCACTTTTTCAATTCACCTCAACAATGGTTATCTTGTCGCTTGCGACCTCTACCTCGGAAAGCAGGGTGTTCTTTATCTTGGCAGCCCCCGCAGCGTCAAGTCCCTCGGTCTTGACTATAATATTCGCACTGTTGTCGTTGAGGTAACACAGCGCGTCCTCAAAGCCCTGCGCCTTGAGCAGGTTCTCAATCTTGTTCTCGCTTTCTATGTAGCCGCCCATCTTCATTGCATCGACAGCCACCGTGGAAAGCTCGTCTTCCGTAAGGTCGCCGCCCTGATACATACTCTGGAGGACTTCTGCTGCCTCCTCGCGGCTGCTCTGCTTGTCAAGCCTTGCCTGAGCAAAATAAGCGTCGCTGTCCGCGCTGCCGCTTACCAGATCAGCTTCGCCGTAGGTCGTTCCGCTTACCTCAGCGGAAGGCTCGGTAAGGTTCTGCTTCTTGTTATTGCCGGCATAGATGAAATTCACCGCCACAGCAGCGCCCAGAAGCACCGTCAGACCAGCAGCCACCAGCTGCTTCTTGCCTAAGATCACATTCAGTCGTTTCATACCACTATTTCCTTTCAAATCAGCTTGTAACATAAACCTTGGATACCCCTATATCCAGCACCCTCGCCGCCGTGTTCACCACCTTTTCCTTGATCAGCACATTGTCCGCGCCGCCGCACACCACAGCAACTCCCCTTACTCTGGGCAGAATGACGCTTGTTTCAAGAGCCTCCTTTGCGCTGCCGGACAGCGCAAGCGTGTTCTCCGTGCTTACCTCGTCCGCGGAGCTGCTGGATTTGGTTTCCTCGGCAAAAACACGCTCGCTTGTGCAGTCCAGAGTTATCATAACCCGCGGATCAGTTACCCCGTCAATTTCAGAGATTATCTCCGTCAGCCGCTGCTCCAGCTCCTGCTCCAGCTTCGCCGCGTCCTCTGCGGAATAATACTGCTCCGTCTGCTCCTGCTTACCGCCGGAGGAATTGAGCGTACTCAGAAACAGCAGCGCAATTGCAGCGATACCGGCGATAATAACGAACCTGCGCCATTTACCGTCGCCCAGCCTCGCCACAAAGCCGGAAATCCTCCCTGTCAGCCGTTCCATACGCATCACTCCTTATACTATTTCCTAATCAACCTATAGACAAAGTCTATAGGTTGAACCAACCGCCATGGCGGTTGGAGCGGCGAAGCCGCAGGAAAGCCGTTCAATACTGATTCTGTCAAAACATTTGGTTTTGACAAGCCGCCTTGCAGGCGGCTCACCTTATAGACAAAGTCTATAAGGTGATTAAGAATCAGTATTAATTATGACCTCTGTTTTAATATCCGGGGAAAGCTCCTCTGAAAGCAGCTTCTCAGCCGCTGCTGCCGCCGAGCGCTGGCTTTCGTCTAAAACAAGCTCCACTTGTGTAATAGATATGCTGTACAATCCCGAAATATTAACGATAACGTGAATTTCCTCCGGATAAATTCCGTTGGAATTCATCAGCGAATACAGCTTGTCCGACATTTCTGAACATATCTTTTTCTGAAGCTCCCGGTTGATGTCGCCGGAGAAACCGATATAGTCCGCATTGTCCTCATAGCTGTACTGGGGCTGATCGAAGCTTAGATCCGCGCCCCTCACCGCGTTTACTCCCGCAAGAATAAAAATTCCCGCTATCAGTAGGGATATCTGCTTTGAAAAGCGGTTCTCCGGCACAATCATTCGGAACAGAGCCGAAGCTATCGCCGCCATACATACCGTTGATAGAAACTGCATTTGTTCACCCCGCTCATGCCGTACCGCTGCCTATTGCAAGCATTATCACCGCCGAGATCGTGTTCAGCAGCAGGAAGCATACGATCACCGCCATGATTATCTCCATTACCGAGCCGCAGGATTTGAACAGCGCGGAAAGCTCCTTTATTCCGAAAACCTCGCTCATCGCCTCCGCCGCAGAAAGCGCCATGCGGTAGCACACCACCGAAATCAGCGTCGGCAGGATTATCACTATCCCCGCGACGATCCCATAAGTCCCGATCGAGCTGTGGAGCAGCGACAGGCTCGCATGAACTGTATTCACCGCGTCCGAGATAGTTCCGCCCACTATCGGGACTCCGCTTGATACCGCGAATTTTGCCGTGCGGATAAGCACGCTGTCCGCTGAGTTTGTTACAAAGGTCTGCGCCGACAGGATACTCATGAATACCGTCATCAGCAGCGACAATATCCACACCGCCGCTTTTTTTATAAGTTCCCCCAGCTTTGAAATATTTAGCTCCGGGTGTATCGCTCCGGTGACGGACAGTCCCATGACCGTCCCACATACCGGCACTAGGAAATTCACCACCAGCTGCGAAAAAAGCTGCGCTGCGCCAAGAGTTACTGTATTCGCGGCGGAAGCGGCGGTTGCCTTTCCCATTGCCGCGATAATTCCCGCAAATACCGGCACGAACACCAGCATGAACTCAGAACCCGCCTGAAGCACGTTAAGCGTATCTGAAAGAGCCTCAGATATCGCGGCGCAGGTCATTCCCGCACCGGCAAGCACTCCCACCGCCGAAAACACTCCGGACATTCCCCCGGCGCCGTCCGCCGCGCTCTTTGACAGCGCACAGAGCAGTACTATACCACAGAGCGCTGCTAACAGCCGCAGCGGCTTAGTCAGCTTGTCCAGAAGCTGATCAGCAAGAAACGTCAAAACACCTTCAATTGACAGCGCCGCAGCGCCGTTGTTGTCCGGGGTTATTCCGCTGTCCTCCAGTATTTCCGAGGCTTCCGGCGGAACTGCGTCCGCAAGGGTATCGCCGTAGCTCTCATACACGTCGGGCTGCTCCGCGGCGGCATTTCCGCAAAGGAGAATTGCCGCTGCGATGATCAGAATTATTTTAATCACAAGCCAGATGATCCGGCGCATTTTTCGTTCCTTTCCAGTTTATGCCGTGGAATTGCGGTTCGCGAAGGTGTATTGCTCTATGCCGAGCCAAGCAGCTCGGTCACTATCTCCGCTAACGATGAAAACACCGGAAGTGAAATTACCACCACCGCCGCCTTTCCCGCAAGCTCTATCTTCCCGGCGATCGCGCTTTCCCCCGCGTCCTTGCAGCAGTCCGAGCCAAGCTGCGTTATATAGCACACCGCCAGAGCCTTGAATAAAGTCCTTGAATAGCCGCCGTCCAGCCCCGCCGCCGCGGTAAGCTGAGATATCAGCTCGACCGAGGGAGCGAGCATGGAGATCACCGCGCCCATCAGTATCACACCGCAGGCAATGCTTATCCCCATCGCCATTTCCGGCTTGAGCTGCCTGACGATCATGCACAGCACGGCAGACAATACCGCAAGCCCCACAAGTGATGTTATATCCATAAGATCACCACAGTCCGAAAACGGATTTTATCGTACCGAAAAGCTCATCGATCGCAGGAATTATCATCATCAGCACTATCACAAGACCCGCCACCGTCAGCATCATCGCCTGTTCGTCATGGTCGGTTTTTTTCAGGATCTGGTTCAGCACCGCCACAATAATTCCCACCGCCGCGATCTTGAATATCAGATCGATTTCCATAATCACGCCCCTTTTTAAAGCAGTATAACCGCCGCCCCAAGTCCCGCAAGAACTCCTCCGGAGCGGTACAGCCTCCCCCGCTGCTCCGCTGTTTTTTCCGCCTGCTCATACAGCCTGTCCAGCCGCGCGGAATAAAGCTTCAGAAGTGAAAGCTGGCTCTCCGCCGGGCAGGTTCCCAATGCCTGTCCAAGCTCAGAAAGCAACTCTGCTTCCTCCTTTCCGCAGTGTGAAAGCTCCGTCAGCCGGGATACCGCGTCGCTCCATGACTGACGGATATCCGGGCATTCGGCTGCGCGCTGCCGCAGTATTTCGCCGAATTCCCCCTCACCGTTCCTCGCAAGCTCCTCCAGCGTAGGGGCTGTACAGGCTATCTCTATCGAATAGTGCTCCACCAACAGCCGCAGCTCCTGTATCAGCGTACACCGCCGTTTTAGAAGCAGACTCCTGCGAAAGCCCCAGACCGTGCAGAGCAGCATTATTACCAGACCAGCCGCAACTCTCATGACATCAGCTCCGTTACTTCCATAAGCCTGCCGCGTTCTCCCAGAAGCGCCGCCTTGTCAATGAACGGCAGCAGCCCGGAAACAGACGGGCGGCGCTTCAGCTCCTCAATGCTGCCCGCGTGGACGCTTACTATCAGCTTCACCCCGCAGCTCATGCACTGCCGGACAGGTTCGGCGTCGTCCCCTATCTCATCGCAGATAATTACCTCCGGGCTTAGCGAGCGAAGCGCACACATTATTCCCTCCGCTTTTGAATATCCATTAAGTATATCGGTGTTTTCTCCCACATCGAGCGCAGGAACTCCGCCCTGAACCGCCGCAAGCTCTCCCCGGCTGTCCACCACCGCAGTGCGATGCGCTGCGCCGAGAATACGCGCCAGATCCCGAAGCACTGTGGTCTTTCCGGAAAGAGGTCTTCCGCATACGATAAGCGAGCAAAGCCCCTCTGAGAATGCCCTGCGGCAAAGCTCCTCCCCACAGCCGCGCACCTCCCGCGGAATCCGTATGTTGAGAGAAGAAATATCCCGAAGCGAATCCAGCTTACCGCCGTGAACCACCGCAGTTCCGCAGAATCCTACCCGAAAGCCCCCGGGAAGGGTTATGTATCCCTCCGCTATCTCCTTAGCGAAGCTGTGTACAGAGTTTCTGCACAGCTCAAGGAAGCAGTCGGTTATGTCCTGATGTGTGAACGGCGGCGAGCATGGGATAATTCTTCCGTCAAGAGTGACTGCGGCGGCACGGCGGTTTATTCGCAGCCGTATCTCCGCGACCTCCTCGATCGGACAGGGCAGCGTAATTTTCCGCGCTGCGTTTTTCAGCGGGCAGCCGCCAGCGACAATTTCGTTCGTACTTGTAGTTTTTGCGGCAATCATGCGCCATTCCTCCCGTTTTGGTTTTCATTTGTACAAGTCTATGCCGGACTTGTCCGGAATAGAACAATATACACAAAAACGCAGTTCCGTATCACCTCAAAATAATTCACTTATGAGAAACAAATATAATTTATCGGACAAATTCATATATTTGTCCTTTGTTTTATCCTCATATATAGTGTAAAATAAAATTGTAGAAGTATATATATCGTCTGAAGCAGAAAAATATGTCGAAATCAAAAAAATGAATACATAAACACGATATGACAGGCTGCTTTTTTAGATGCGACGAAAGGAGAAAAAATGTTTAAAACATTTATTTTTACATTGTTCGGATACCTGAGCGGCAGCCTGCTGTTCGCCAGATATTTCAGCAAAATGTTCTGCGGAAACGATGTCACCGCAGACAGCCCGGATCAAAACCCCGGCACATTCAACGCTTATACCTACGGTGGAATAAAATGCGGCGCGCTCACCCTTATCTGCGACCTGCTCAAGGGATTTCTTCCGGTGTTTATCTATATCCGGCTTGCCGGTGTGAGATCCTTCGGACTTGTGCTTGTCATGGTCGCTCCGGTTCTGGGACATATATTCCCTATATGGCATAAATTCAACGGCGGCAAGGGTATAGCCGTTTCTCTGGGCTGTCTGCTTGGACTTGCTCCGAATGTGCTGCCGCTGCTAATTTCACTGCTTATCTATCTGCTGTTTTCCTTTGTTTTCAAGGTAAATCCGCATTTCTACCGTATCATTCTCTCCTATTCCATATCCCTCGTTCTTGTTATTCTCACAAAGCCGGGGATTCCGGTAATTCTCGGCTGTATGGCTATATCCGCCGCGGTGATAATCAAGCACATCAGCGTGCGGGATACAGATGAAAAAATTGAAATTAAGGCAGTTTGGAAACGCTGAAAATTTCGCTAAATAAATACGAAAAGCGGCTCAGAGCGTAATGCCCTGAGCCGCATGTCTTTTCTGTTTTCTTCCGGAATTATCCGGCGCTTATCTGATCGCCGTAAACAACTCCAAGTCCGAGGGTGCTGATGTATACTCTGCCGTATACATTGAAATCTCCGTAAACGAACTTGCCGTTTCCAAGTCCGCCGAACTCTGTGTTGCTGTCGTTGATCCTGCTCCATGTCTGTCCCTCGTCCTCAGACCAGTACAGACCAACCGGATCGTCCGATGTAGGCTGTCCCCAAATAAATATCGTGCAGGGATCGCCGTCGTTCTTACCTCTGCCTAAGCCTACCGCCTGACAGTTCGCAACAGTGTCTAATCTTGTAAACGTCTTTCCGTGATCCTCGGAAACCTGAAGTCCCATTGCCGGGAAATATATCTTGCCCTCTGTTCCGGGAACAACCACAGGTCTTACCGAGGAGAATACGGTAAGCTCATTGTTCGCGGTAAAGGTCTTGCCGCGGTCGCTGCTGTAATAAAATGCGCTGCCGCTTGCCGCATAAACATATTCGGGATTTACCGGATCGGCAACAAGCCGCTTTGAGCTGAGTCCGCCCTCGCACTGAGTCCATGTTTCGCCCTTGTCCTCTGTCCGGAAAATAAACGCGCTGTTCTCCGGCACCCAGTAGAAGGTCTTTCCGTCAGCGGAAACCGCCACAGAGCCGCCGTATGCAGTCTGACCCTCGATCGGGGAATTCTTCACTCTTGTCCAGTTAGCGCCCCTGTCCTCAGTGTACCAGAAGCAGGTGCTGCTTTCATCGCTGCCGCACTTTACCCAGACATCTGTGTTATCGGCAGCCACTGCAAGTCCAGTCATAGAACCGCCGATGCTGCTGTGAACATTGCCGTATTCAGCGGCATCGTCCTGCGTAAATCCGTCATAGTCCCCTACCACAGTTACCAGCTCGCCGCCGGGAATGCTTACCAGCTCATAGGGGACGGTTTCCTCAATGCCCTTGGCAAAGAAATAGAACTCCGGCTGTTCGTCCCAGATATTGTCGCAGGAGAAAATTCCGTTTCCGGATACTACCATGATCTTATTAGTGTTATTCGGGTCAATGCACATGGAACTGCACCAGTGCATCGAGGTAGTCGCGAGCCACTGCACGCCGCCGTCGGTGAGCTTCATGTCATTGTTGAGCAGCTTCCAGTTCTTGCCGCCGTCGGTGGTCACATAGAACTCATCGCCGAAAGCGCCGGTGGGCTGAGCAACATAAATATTCTCGGTGCAGGCTACCATTCTGTTGGGATCTGACGGGTCGATCACGACATCGCCATAGCCTTTCTTTGCAGGAGTAATGTCGGTAAAGCTGTCGTCAGCAATGTTCAGCAGTCTTATTCCGCCGGAGCTGCGATTGTTGTTCCATGGACCCTCGGTATCGGCATAGGTTATAACGATCTTTCCGTCGCCGTTGTATTTCATTCGCTGAACCATGATCCCCTGAGGAGCCTCCTCAATCGGCGCCCATGTGGCTCCGGCGTCTGTGGACTTATAGATATTGTAGTCGCCCTTGCGGGAGATCGCCGCGTATATTGTGGTACAGCCGTTCTCATCGCCGGACTCCGGGTCGATGAGAATGCTGCATATTCCGTTCATATTTGTGGTAGTGGTATCTGTGCCGAGGTCAAGCGCGGTAAAGGTCAAGCCTCCGTCCGTGGATTTTATCAGTCCGCCGCTGCTCATACCGCCTGCGTAAATGATATCGCTGTTCTTGGGATCAACTGCAAGACGCTCTCCGTTGCCTCTGCCCATACCGTTTCCGTCAACCTTGATATAGTCGGTAAGTTCGGTTCTTGTGAAGGTCTTGCCATAATCGTCTGAAATAAAGAGCGCAGTCCTGCCGCCGCTGAGATAGCTTGTACCGGCAAGCAGATAAACCTTGTTCGGCTCGTTTTCCGCATACGCAAGACCGGCAATTCCCATAAAGCCTCTGTCGTCCTCGCTTATTCCGTAGGACATGGACTCCCACTTCTGGGTTTCCTTATTATAGCGGTAAGCGCCGCCGACGTCGGTGCGGGCGTAATATAGCCCCTCCTCCTTTGTCGCGAAAACGCCGGAAACAAAACCGCCGCCGCCCATTGCCACCTGACTGAACTCCCAGCCGTTTTCCGATACACCAGAGGGAAGAGCCTCGGTAATAGTCTGTCCATCGCCTGCGGGTGAAGCTCCGACGTCAGAGTCGCCGTCCGACGAGGAGGAAGCTCCGTTGTTGCAGCCGGTCAGACTTATTGCGGTCGCCGCCGCTGCAATTATACTGAGTATTTTTTTATACTTCATATCAAATCTCCTTTATTTGGTCTGCAAAAAAATGTAAAGGATTACACAAACATATTATACAACAATTTTCATAAAATTGCAATACTTTTTACAATTTATACAGCACAGCTTTGGAATAATGATATTTTTGTAATATTTTTTGGGAAAATGCTGCAAACAAAGGGTATACAATTACCCGCAACCGCTGTCATTGCAGACTCTGCACAGCCCTGCAATTTTCTCCGGCGTTGAAAAGCACTCCCGCGGGTGCTGAGTCGGCTGCACCGGGCAGCCCATGTCCTCCAGAGCGTTCAGAAGCTCGATAAACGCCAGCGAATCCAGAATTCCGCTGTCCAAAAGCTCCGTATCCGGAAGTATCTCCGCGTCATGCTCGCAGAATTCCGACAGCAGCCCGACAATAATATCCACTGTGATCTCATTCATCTGTCCTATCACTCCTCATCAGCTTTCCGTTTGGGCTGAGGGGTATTTCATCAGCGACAACGATCTTTCCGGGCATCATATATGCCGGGATAAGCTCCAAAAGCGCCGCGCGTATTTCCTCAGCGGTAATATTTCCGTCAGTTCTCACCGCAGCCGAAAGCGAATGTCGGCTTCCCCGCCGGGTGACGCTCACCTCCGCCTGAATAACTCCGTCTATTTTCAGCAGATTATTCTCAATATCCGCCGGTTCAATGCGAAATCCCATTATCTTTATCTGCCGGTCGATCCTGCCGCGGAAAAACAGCTTTCCGTCCTTAATATATCCCAGATCCCCGGTGTAAAAGCATCGATCAGAACCGCCGCCGCAGAAGCCTCCCGGCAGCCCGTCCGTATATCCCGCCACGCTTTCTCCGTAAATAACGATCTCCCCATTTTCAGTCAAGGATATCTCCCCCGCCGTATGCGACATATCGCCGATAGGCAGCTCTCCCTCCGTCATGTCCGGGGTTATCTCAGCGGCGGTGACTGCACAGCAGGCTTCGGTCGGACCGTAAGCATTGATTATCCTCAATCCGGGAAAGCGCTTGAAAAGCTTCGCCGCGGTCATGGGCTTCAGCACCTCTCCGCAGAAGAATATCACCCTAAGCTTCGGCATAAGCTCAGCGCAGAACGAGCTGTCGCACAGGCACAGCTCCGCAAAGCCGGGAGTGAACACCGCAAGCTCCGCGCCGCTGTCCCTCATTCTCCGGAACACACCGCCCAGATCAGACATCAGTCCTCGTTCTATCACCGTCAGCCTTGCCCCGGTGTAAAGCGAATAGTACATATCAGCCACGGACAGATCAAACGAAAACATCGCCTGATTTAACACCGAACGCGGCTTGATTTCCGCGATCGCCGGAATTCCGCAGAACCACCGCAGGAAATTCCCTACATTTCTGAGGGAAACCCCGATCCCCTTAGGCGCTCCTGTAGTCCCGGAGGTGTATATTCTGTACACAGGCAGCGACGGATCTTCCACAGACGGAATAAAGCTGCGCCGATTTTGTATTATCTCCCGCAGGTCTGAATATCCCGCCCGCGTCCCGGCTTCCATGCTGTCGTAAAGCACAATATCAGCATTGCTCAGAATACTTTGAAGTCGCTGCTCCGGGAGAGCCTCGTCCACCGGGCTATAGCATACCCCCGCCATAAGGCAGCCTCTTATCGCGGCGAAAACAAGAGGAGATTTCCCGCAGATGATTGCGGCGGTATTCATGCGTTTTTCCTTAATAAAAGCCGCAATAGAGCCGGAATAGCTCTCAAGCTCAGCCGCAGTCAGCGTTCCTGAGCTGCTTTTATATATCTCGTTCATGTCAGCTTCCTCAGTCTGGGAGTAATTATCTGATCCCTGGGTATCAGCGAATAATCGTACAGCACCTTTGAATGGTTGTCCAGCACAAGCTCACGGCGAAGCACCCGGCGCTCCCGGTCAAGGGTTATACGGTACACCCTGCTCACCCGGTAGAAAATGCCGTCCTCTTCGACATAGCCCTGATTTTCCTCGGTTATCCGGTATATGTACGGGAATGCGGAGGGCGCGCGAAGCTCCCCGAAAAGTTCATTCTCGTCAAGCCACACGAGAAGCTGCACCGGTCTGTCGGTGGTGTTTTTGAAGCGGTAATCCACATTTTTATAGAATACGCTCGTCCCCGTCCCGAACGGCACCCGCCTGCCGGAATCCGGAAACAGCGCGTCGGAATGGTGTACCAGTTCAGTAACGGTCAGTGGACTGTTCAGAACCAGCCAGTGAATAAGGTTCGCAAGCTGGCACAGACCTCCGCCAACGCCGCTTTCCAGCTTTCCGTTATTTATCACAAGTCCCTCAAGATAGCCCCGCTTTGCGCTCGGCTCTCCCACCAACCGCCAGAATGAAAAGGTTTCGCCGGGATTTATCACGATACCGTTTATCTGCGTGGCAGCAAGCCGGAGATTTACCGCCTTGTTGCGCTGAAGCTGCATATCCACGCCCTCCAGCCTGCGCAGCACGTTCGAGGTATGACTTTTGACGATCACCGGAAACGGAACTGTGTTTTTTTCACTGGCGATACTCTCTTTGCTGAACATATCCCGCATATCCCTCAGCAGATACTCCTTTTTCAGCGAGATCTTATAGCAAGCCGGAGAAAGCTCGCAGAACAGCTTCCTTTTTTTCATATACTCACCACCAGACATTAAATAAACTCTTCACTGTAATTATTATAGCATTATTTGTCAGAAATGCAATTACATCCAGATTACAATGTGGTTACAATATGGTTACAGATTTCAGCGATCCCAGCGGCTTGACAGCGGAGCGTTCCGGTGCTAAAATATTGATATAGGAGGGAGAAATCATGTTAAGTGTATATCCGGTTCTTGCGGCGCAGACTAAATTGCCGCTCTACCTTTCCGGCGCGGGGATATGCGACCCGGAATACCACGTTGTCCGCGAAAACGGTCTGGTGTCATTCCAGATACTGTATACAACAGGCGGCACAGGAATTCTCCGCATTGACGGCAGAGAGCTTGTCCAGACTGCGGGCAGCATTTTCTATCTGTCCCCCGGCGTACCCCACGAATATTTCCCAGCAGACGGAAACTGGGAAACATCATGGGTGGTTTTCCGGGGACAGCATTTGCAGGAGATCATGTCGGAGCTTGGCTTCGGGAAATGGCATGAAAAAAGCTCCGCAGATCTTTCCGGCTGTGAGCGGATATTCAGCCGGATAATGTCCGCGGTGAATGACCCGATTTCCGGCGGAGAACGCTGCTCGCTGCTGATATATGAATATATTCTTGAAGCGAGAGAGCTGCTCCTTTCCGGCAGAGCCAGAAGCGGCGGTCTTATCTCCCCGGCACTTGAAAAAATGGACGCGGAGTTTATGCGTGACATCACCCTTGAGGAGCTTTCCAGCCTGTGCGGAGTATCGCTCCAGCATTTCTGCCGGGTATTCAGAACACAGACGGGTATGCGCCCTATGGAATACCTCGCCCGGCGGAGAATGTCCGAAGCAAAACGGCTGCTTAACTCCACCGACCGCAGCATAGCGGAGATATCAGCCCTCACCGGTTACAGCAGCCCCACCTATTTCGGAACGGTTTTCCGAAGGTACGAGGGTACTACTCCGTCCGATTACCGCCGGACAAGGGTAGTGTAATGTTCATATTTTGAGGATAGGGCAAATATTTGTGATTGAAAAATACTCTCTTTCAGGTTATACTGATACTAAGGAAATTCAGCGAAACTGAAAGGGGATATTTATGAAGCTGAGATCACTTGCCGCTGCTGCGGCGGTACTGACCGCTGTGAATGCGGTTTCACTTCCCGCTGCTGCGGAGGAAAACACGGAGTTTACGACTATGAACATTAACATTGACGGCAGCAATGCCAACACACTGGAAACAATGCTCTACCGGGGAACCGGCATGGTGAGCGGTAATAATTCCTCACGTCTGCTTCTGGATTACAAGAACGAAACCCCGGAAGCCTACTGGGAGATAATGAACTACATCTTCGGCAAAAAGGGTCTGGAGATCGCTCATCTCAAGCTTGAAATGGGATCGGACGTTAATTCCTCCTCCGGAACTGAACCTGCGGTAAAGCGCACCGAGGACGAAACCGCCGATGTGACAAGGGGTGCGGGCTACCAGATAGCCGCTGACGCAAAGACGATAAATCCCGACCTCACGCTGGATATGCTCTGGTGGAGCGAGCCGCTGTGGGTCACTAACGCAGAGGACGTTTATGCGGCGCGGTATAAGTGGTATAAGGAAACCCTCGACGCGGCTTATGAAACCTACGGGCTTAAGTTCGACTATGTTTCCGCGACCCAGAACGAGCGTGCCCGTGACAACGAATGGATAAAGTACCTGTCCCAGCACCTGAAGTCCGAAACCGACTGCCCCTATGACTACTCGGCGATAAAAATAGTTGCCGGAGAAGAAGTATGCACATGGAGCGCGGCAGGCGAGCTTTTAAAGGATATCCAGAACGGCGGTACGGAGCTTTCCGACGCGATCGACGTAATGGGCAGCCACTACACCAGCAGCTCCACTGACGCAGCCAAAGAGCTTGCCCGGAACTACGGAAAGGAGCTTTGGTTCAGCGAGGGCAGCTCAGCTATGTCATATTCCGAGGGAGTCTGGCGGTTTGACGAGGGCGGCTCCGGACTTACCGGCATAAACGGCGCGCTGGATATCGCCAACCGCTATATTGCCATGTATCCGCAGGGCGGCATGACCCTGTGTCAGTTCCAGCCTGTTGTTGCGGCTTACTATGACGGCGTTTGCTACTGCCAGAAGCAGTTCATCAACGCCTGCGACCCGTGGAGCGGCTTCTACACGCTTGACAGCGGATTCTATGTTATGCTTCAGTTCACCCAGTTCATGGATAAGGGCTGGAGCTTTGTGGACGGAGCCTGCTACTGCGACGGAAAGCCCGGCGGCGACGGTCACGCTATGGTTGACGCAGTTTACAGCTATATGACCACCTGCAGCCCGGACAAGAGCGATTACAGCACAGTGATCACTAACACCACCCCTGACCCGATAACCTATAATATTACCGTTTCCAACCTTGAAAATGCCGGAAATACGGTCTATCTCTGGGAAACAAGAGGTCCGGACGGCGGCGAATTCAATGAGAATTACTTCAAGCCTGTCGGCACGATGACCCCGGAGGAAAAGGACGGAGTTTTCAGCTATTCCGTCACCGTGAAGCCATACTCAATAATCACCGTATCAACAATAGACCTGCCCCAGGAGGACTACTCCAACAAGGACGTGTCCGAGCGCACGATACTTGAGCTCCCCTATTCCGACGATTTTGAATACGCAGACTACCCGGACGACTACCTCTCCTCCCGGGGAAACGCACCCCGCTACACCACCGACGAGGGCGGCGCGTTTGAGGTAAACGGCGGCGTACTTACCCAGCAGATCACCGCGGATATGAAGCCGAAGGAGTGGGGTTCAACTCCCGACCCGACAACAAATTTCGGCGATGACCGCTGGTTTAATTACAGTGTATCCGCAGATGTGATATTCGACCCTGCCGAGAACAAAAGCGCAAACTACACCGGAATAGGTCTGCGGTATACTCAGGGACATCAGGGCGCTTCCGGCTACTGGCTGAAGCTCACCGAGGACGGAAGCTGGAGCCTTTTGAAAAACAGCAAGGAGATAGAAAACGGCACTTCCACCGCGGATACCACCACCGCCGTAAACCTTAAAATAGAAGCAGTGAACGACAATGTGCGCTGCTGGATAAACGGCGAGCAGGTATGCAACTACACCGCCGGCGAAGTCAGCACTCTCTGCGCAGGCAGAGCGGCGCTGTTCTCATCCTACAACCGGAACAGCTTTGACAATCTGGTGATCGCTCCGGCTGAGGGTGCGGAGGTCTACATAACACGGTACGACAACACGGATCTGATGTTCAGCTATTCCGGCGACTGGCAGCAGGACACCATGTCCAGCTTCAAGAACTACAAGCGCACGATCTCTGCCGGAGAAGCAGGCTGCTCCTTCACCGCTGAATTTGACGGCACAGGAATAGCTCTCACCGGAAGCGTCAAGGGTGCGTCGGCGACATACACCCTTGACGGCGGCGAGCCGCAGGAATACACAGTTCCTGTGACTTCTACAAGAGGAGTTACATTCCTGCTGTCCGGTCTGGAAAAGGGGCATCACGTTCTGGAATTCACCGTCACCGACGGCACATTTAATATTGACGCGGCAGAGATATCCGGCGGCGAGGTATTTACCGCGAAGCAGCTCTCCCACACAAAGGAGGAGCAGTACTCCCCTGTCAGCGATGAATCCGCTCCGGCAGAGCCCGAAACCTCAGAATCAGAAGAAACCTCTGATACTTCCAGCGCCGCCGAAACCTCAGACGGCAGCGGAAACGCAGATGATAACGGAGGATTCCCGGTAGGCGCTGCGGTAGGAATAGGCGCGGCGGTGGCTGCGGCTGGTGTGACTGCTGCGGTGGTCATCTCGAAAAAGAAGAAAAAGTGATACCCCATAAATAGAATTGCAGCCCGGAAGCAACTGTTTCCGGGCTGTATTGTATACTGTAAGCTCAAAAAGATTACTTTCAACTCCAACAATGCAGCTTTCGATTTACATACATTGCGATATGCTCTATCCGCACAGCAGTTCCTCCCGAATTTACTCTCAGTTGTTCCAGTAGCCCCAGTCGCTCTGGGTCAGGAAATTATCGTAATAAGTCACTGTTGAAGCTGTCGCCGCATGGAATGCGTTATTAGCAAACAGCACGTCAGTAACTCCGTTCTCCGTCAGGAATTCCACCGCATTATGGGTGAAATACCTCATATCAATGACATAGATCTCATCAAACGAACCCATGAGATACCCCGGCAGAGCGTTGCCGTAGCTGTCCTTGAAAATCGCAAGCTTCCTGCCCGTTCCCGCGTCTGAGGACACCTTGACTATCTTCGCGTCGCCGCCCATAAATGTGCAGTAAGCCATGCCGTTTCCGTCGCCGTATTTAATGAAGAAATTGCCCTCATACGGATCGTATGCGCCCGCTATTTTTCCGTCCTGAAGTATATAATCATAGTAGGTCGTGGTGTAATTCACATTCATCGGAACGTAATATACAAAATCCTCCGGATTGTTTTTGAGAACGATATCCCCACTGTAACCATACATTGTGCCAACATAGTCATGCACTACGCGCTGCTCGTATTCCGAGATATCCGAAAACGGAACTCCCGCAGCCTTTGCGAAAGCCTGCGCCGCGTAATACGCGCCCAGCGGCGCCCAGTGGTGGTCAGTGCGCAGGTAGATGTCCTCGTTGGTGTGGGAGGAAAGCGCTGTGTAGGCGTCAACAGCCACAACGTCATTGTCAAGAATGCCGTAAACGTGGTTGATGTTGTCAAGCTGGCTTGCGCAATACGCCGCAACCGATGGAGGGCTGTAAAACTCGCAGGAGGTAGGGATTATCATGCTGTATACGTTCACATCACTGCCCAGCGCTTCCTTGTATTTGTTGATGACCTCCGCGTATCTTTCGCCGACGGAGAAGCTTCCGCCGTAAAGCATGAGTGCGCGGATGCCTACCACCGCAATTCCGTTATTCGTTATCGTCACGGAATCGTCAGGATTTATCTCCTCCGGTTCGTTTTCCTTAGGCGCGGATGTGGTTATCTCTGTTCTTTCGGTCTGGGCGGGTTCGCTCGTTTTTTCAGACTCGGAAAGAGCAGCGGAGGTCTGGGGGGCTGTCGTCTGCTCCGGTACAGGATCAGGCTTCGACTCCGGAAGAGTTATCTCCGGATCGCTGGTCTGTACCTGACCGACATTGTGCAGGCGTATTCCGTCCTGACGGAAGCCGCGCAGCTCCCGCAGCGAAGTGGACATATTCGTAAGATCGTCCCGGAACGGAACGGTGTCGCTGAACCACTCGGATACTCCCTCGGTAAATTCACCGCTGAAATAGCTGTCCGCGGTAAGTTCCGGAAATTCCTTCAATTCGCGCTTTTCGGTTATGCTCTCGGTACTGCGCGGAAATACGATAAGTCCGATACCGATAGTTTCAAACGCAAGCAGAAGCGTTACCAGATACCCCGCATTGGATATCCTGCGGCGCTTCGGGGTGCGTTCCTTGTATTTTTTTGTTTTTTCTGATTTCATAGCTTTACCTTAAAATCTCAAGTACAGGAAAGGATTTGTGGTGCTGCCGATCAGCAGCAGCGTGCTGACGATAAGCAACGCAGAGGCGGACAGGGTTTTAAGTCCGGTCAATACCACCTCGCCGCCGGGGTTTCTTTTTTCTGCAGAGCCGTCGTACATCAGACGGAATATCCTGCTGACCGGCAGGCAGCAGATAACTCCTGCAAGAAGCAGCCACAGATTGCCGGTAAGCTCATTCTGCGCCACCAGATTCCAGCCTCCGGCTGTTCCGCCGCCGAACAGGATAGGTATGAACTCCCCTAGCCTTGAAAAATCGTCAAAGTAGAAGATCACCCAGCCAAATATTATTACAAACAGGCTGTAAATATGCAGGAACACCGCCGGGATCTTGTCCTTGACCTTGAGAAGAGTGTATTTCTCAATCAATATTATCGCGCCGAAATAAAGTCCCCACAGCACGAAATTCCAGCTTGCGCCGTGCCACAGTCCGGTCAGGAACCACACGATAAGCAGATTGAGGGGCTGGTGCTTCCGGTTGCCGCCGAGAGGGATATAAACATAGTCCCGGAAGAAGCTGCCGAGGGAAATGTGCCACCGCCGCCAGAATTCGGTGATAGTCCGGGAGATGTAGGGGTGCTTGAAATTCTCGTCAAAATGGAAGCCAAAACATCGTCCCATTCCAATAGCCATGTCGGAATATCCGGAGAAATCGAAATAAATCTGCATGGTATAGGCGAGTATTCCAAGCCACGCTCCACCGGTGGTGAGCGAACCAAAATCCCCGTCCAAAAATGTTGAGGAGATCTCGGAAAGCTGATTAGCGAGAATAACCTTTTTGCCAAGACCGATAAGGAAGCGGTATGAGCCCTCAGCGAGGTCGTCAAAGGTGATTTTTCTCTTGTTTATTTCCGCGGAAATAGTGGAATACCGCACGATAGGTCCGGCAATAAGCTGCGGGAACATGGAAATGTACAGCAGCAGCGAGAAATAGCTGCGCTGCGCCTTTACCTCTCCCCGGTAAACGTCAATGATGTAGGAAATCGACTGGAATGTGAAGAAGCTTATTCCGATAGGCAGCGCGATCCCCGGCTTCGGGATTGAAAGCCCGGTGAGATTCAGCGTTTCCACAAGGAAATCTGCGTACTTGAACACCGCAATTATCCCGATATTCAGCACCAGACCGACTATCAGCGCAGGTTTTGACTTTCGCTTTCCCCGGTCGATGAACTGTCCCACAATATAGTTCATCAGCACGCTCAGTATCATGAGGAAAACATAAATCGGCTCGCCCCACGCGTAAAAGATAAGTGAAAAAATTATCAAAACTGAATTTGAATAGGGACAGAGATTTTCGTCCGCAAAACGCGGCGCGCCTCCGCCCGCAGCCGCCCTTGCCCTTGCACGGTCGCCGCACCTGCCAAGAGCGTAGCATATCGCCACGGCGGGGATAAATATATACAGAAAGAATAAAT
>CAMAGG010000024.1 GCA_945833805.1 uncultured Clostridia bacterium
AGCCGCGTGAGTTGGCTCGTTTGAACGGGGCGATTTTGTTTTAATCAGCGTCTCCTTAGACATAAGTATTTTCAGTGATTTTATGGCTTATTCCACATGAAAAGGGGGCATTAGCTATGTCAGAAAACAGAGATGGGAAGATAATTCATTCCGAGGTGGAAATATCCGTTGACCCTAACTGCACTACTGCGTTCATGGCGATTACCGCTCCGGAAAACGGCGGACTTGATGTTACAGAAGCCAAGGCTTTTGACGCTATCCGCGCCAAAGGAATAACATTCGGCCTGCTTGAAAATGTGGTGAAGGAAGCCGTGGAAAATAAGCGCTACGGCGAGAATATCTGTATTGCCCGGTGGCAGCCTCCGGTGGACGGCAAGGACGGAAGCATCGAATATTGCTTCAAGCGGGAAACCACTTTCAAGCCGGTGGAGGACGAAAACGGCAATGTTGACTACAAAAATCTGGGTCTGGTGCGGAATATTTACCGCGGCACTCAGATCGCCAAGATCACCATGCCCACCGAGGGCGAGCAGGGAACCGATATCATGGGTAAGCCGGTGAAGCAGAAGCTGGGAGTTGCCGCTTCCTATACCGTAGGAAAGGGTACCGAGCTTGTTAACGACGGCACTGAGATAATCGCTTCAATAGACGGAAATCTTACATATAGCGGCGGCGCGTTCAACGTTGAAGAATCGCTGCTTATCCGCGGAGATGTGGACGTTTCCAGCGGAAATATAGAGTTTATCGGCGATGTTGTCGTCAAGGGAAACGTTATGGAGGGCTTCGCCGTTACCTCGAAGAAGAATGTTACTATTCAGGGAACGGTCACAAACGGAACAGTCACTGCAGACGGAAATATCACCGTGAAGCTCGGAAGCATTAACTCCACGCTGCACAGTGAAAAGGGAAACATCAAGCTTGATTTCTGCGAGAACAGCGATCTGTATGCCGCAGGAAACGTTGAAGCCTCCTCATTTGTGGGCGGCGAGGTCTTTGCAGGCAAGAGCATTATCGCCAGTGGCAAGGGTATTCTTATGGGTGGAAAATACACCGCTCTGGAGAATGTCACCGCGTCGGTGATAGGTTCTGAAAGCTACGCCAAGACAGTGGTTACTCTCGGCAACAACGCAGTGCTCACCGAGGAAATGGAGGGGCATCGTCACAAGATCGCCGAGATGGAGGATAAGATTGACCAGCTTGGAAAGATAATTACCGCGCTGAACGAAATGGCTAAGGTCAGCAAGCTGACCCCGGAGCGGGAGCAGATGAAGGTCGAGGCTATGCGCTCTCGCTTTCAGTTTCAGGGCGAGATAAAGCGTTTGAACGCAAGGATCGCCGAAATTGAAACTACGCTTGAGCGTAAGCAGATCCTGTCCATATCCTGTAAAAAGGCGTTCTATCCTGGTGTGACGCTGAGAATTAATTCCTGTGTTTATCAGGTGAATGTGATGACTCCGCACTCGAAGGCGACTATCGGCGACGGAGAGATCGTCATGGTTCCGCTTTGATTTTAATAAATCGTCCCTGTCGTTCCGGCGGCAGGGATTTTTTTACGGTCACCTCTAAAAAACTCATTCACGGCAGCTTTTCATGGCAAGTCATGTACGAAAATCTGCTCGTGTCCCGGTTTTTATACTAAACACCTTTTAAAAACAGGGTAAAATCCAATCTCTTCCTGTAATGCTTTTGATGGTATCATTGGATAAAGAGCAGATAGTATCACAAAGCCTGTCAACGACCTTTTGAAGCGTTTGAAAGACTTCATTTTTTAATCCGGGTTTTCTGATTTCTTTACATATTTGCTCAATAGGATTCATCTCGGGAGTATATGGCGGAATAAAAATAAGCTCAATATTTTCAGGTATTTTTAATGAACCCGATTTATGCCACGCTGATCCATCGCACGCCAATATGATTTTATCTCTTGGAAGATTTTTTGACAAATCTTCCAAGAATATATTCATACAATCGGTATTGCAATAAGGCAGAACAACAAAACAGTTTTCACCTGTAAGCGGTTCAACTGCACCGTAAACATATCTGTACTTTCTGCACTGATTTTATATGTTTTTGGCATTTCTCATCACCAATTATTTTATACCATACTTTGTCAATTTTGTCTAGGGGTTAATTGGTGTTTAGTATGAATAGCAGAATGGGCGTACAGAAATGTACGTCCATTTTAGTTGTTCCGATAAACCTGTGATGCTTTAATAAAGGAGCAGAAAAAATAAAAAGCACCCTCCGAAAAAAAAGCAGTTCCCATTATTTCCCACGGCCGCAGATTTCAATAGGAATGATGAACAAGTCCGAAGTTGCGCAGCAGATCGCTGATAAGGCTATGACGCTTCTGGAATAATATTTATCTCCCGCAGCTTGGAGAGATTGCGGAAATTTTGCATTATCAGTCTGTGTTTCTTGCGTAAAACGCTTGACAAATACCGAATTATGCCGTATAATACAATGAAAAAGAAATACTGCCGGTTTAAAGTTGCATAATCGGCTGAGATCAGGGAGGATGGAGCTGTGAAAAAAATCAATATCCCGCCGGTCGGAAACCGTATAATCAAGTCGGCGGTGGGGGTTCTTCTGTGTTGGTGCGTATTTCTACTGCGTGGGAGGAGCGGGATTCCGTTCTATTCAATGCTGGCGGTGCTGTGGTGCATTCAGCCATACATCGACAAAACTCTGACTATGGCGCTCCAGCGGACAGTGGGAACTCTGATCGGCGCGGCGTATGGGCTGGTAACCATTGTGCTGGAAATATTCGTACTGCGTATCTATGACCAGCCGCTGGGATTTCTGATTGTTGCGGTGATGATAATTCCGGTGATCTACACAACGGTTCTTATTAATCGGAAAAACGCGAGCTATTTCTCCTGCGTGGTGTTCCTGTCGATCACGGTAAATCACATTGCGGACGAAAATCCGTATATGTTCGTGCTGAACAGAGTACTGGATACATTTATAGGAATTGCGATCGGAATGGCGGTCAATTCCGCAAGGCTGCCCCGCAGACGCAGGCGGGACGTGCTGTTTTCCGCTGAGCTTGATGATATGCTGTCGCCGATATCCGAGCAGCTTACCCCGTTTTCTAAAATAGAGATCAACCGAATGCTGTCCGAGGGGCTGAAATTCACTCTGGTAACGATGCGGACTCCTGCTTCCCTGATGGGCATTCTGTCGGACGTGAATTTAAATCTGCCGGTTGTGGTGATGAACGGCGCCGCGCTGTATGACTTCCGGGAGAACAGCTATGTAAAGGCGTATATAATTTCCGGAGATACTTCGGATAAGATTCGCGGAATTGTGAATTCCGCCGGAATGAATGTGTTCACTAACGCTCTGTGCGACGACAGCCTAGTAATCTATTACGACAGTCTGGAGAATGAAGCAGAGCAGGCGATTTATTCTTCCCTAAAGAAATCCCCCTACCGCAACTATATGAACCGACGCCCCCAACCAGAGGACAGGGTGATATATCTCATGGTGGTGGACAGGGAGGAGAAAATATCGGCTCTGTACGATACCCTGACGCGCAGTGAGGAAGGCTCCTTGCTTAAGATAATCACCTATCCCTCTCACGACTATCCCGGTTTCGCCTACATAAAGATATACAACAAGAATGCCGGAAAGCGGCACATGACCGAGATGCTCCGCCGGGAGTACGGCATAGAACAGTGCGTGACGATCACTATGAAAGGATCTCGCAGCCTGAATGGAATTGCTCACGAGCTGAAAAGCAGCTTTGAGCCGCTGAGATTTCTTCATGACAGACATGAAAAAAGCAAAGCGGTTTTGAAATAACATTTCAAACAAAAAATGATAGAACTGCCGCAGACTAATTTCATTTAAATGGATAGGCTGCGGTATTTTTTATTCACGTTCTGCACAAAAACAATCGCAAAATCGCCTGCCACTATATAAAATTTGCAAGAAAAATATAAAAACCATTCAAAATTATCGCAAATTTGCAATTTTAGCCTTGACAACTTGCAGAAAAGCGAGTATAATGTAAGCATAAAAACAAACCCGAAATCCGGGAACATAAGGAACAATGGGAAAGGACAGCAAGATGATACGTTTGGAAGATGTGCATAAAAGCTTCGGCGATCTTGAAGTGCTGAAAGGCATAAACCTGCACGTCAAGGAGGGTGAAAAGCTGGTCATCATTGGCCCCAGCGGTTCTGGAAAGAGCACGCTGATACGCTGCATGAACTACCTTGAGGAGCCTACATCGGGAAAGGTTTATGTACATAATCACCTGATGAGCAGGAAGCGCAGGGCTTTCATAAACAAGATCCATTCTTCTATGGTGTTCCAGCAGTTTAATCTTTATCCGCATCTTACGGTGCTGGAAAATCTGACGCTGGCGCCGATGAAGCTGAAAAAGATCTCGAAGGCGGAAGCCGAGCAGACCGCAATGACCTATCTTAAGCGCGTGGGGCTTGAGGAAAAGGCTAACGTCTATCCTACAACGCTCTCCGGCGGTCAGCAGCAGAGAATTGCCATTGCAAGAGCGCTCACCATGCAGAACAGAGTAATCTTCTTTGACGAGCCGACCTCCGCGCTTGACCCGGAGATGGTTCAGGAAGTACTCGACGTAATGATCGAGCTTTCGCATGAGAAGAACTTCACGATGGTGGTAGTTACACATGAGATGGGCTTCGCGAGGGAGGTCGCCGACAGGATCGTATTTGTGGACGGAGGAAGAATTCTTGAGGAGGGAACTCCGGAGCATTTCTTCACAAATCCTGAAAACGAGCGCACAAAGGCATTCCTCAGTAAGATAATCCGTTAATCCGCCGTCAGGCTGATTATATAAAAAGAACATAATGAGAAAGGGTAAACAACTATGAAACTGAAGAATTTATTTGCAGCATTTGCTGCCGGCGCTATGATCTTCTCTCTTGCCGGCTGTTCCGGCAACACATCTTCCGAGAGTTCTTCCTCTGCGGGAGAATCAAGCAGCGCTCCGGCTGCCGAAGACAGTTCCTCTGCCGCTGAGGACAGCACTGCTGCTGCCGGCGGAATCCTCAAGGTAGGCGTTAAGGACGCGGTTATCGGCTTCGGCTATAAGGACCCGCTGTCCGGCGAATATGAGGGTATGGAGATCGAGCTTGCAAAGAAGATCGCCGACAGCCTTGGCTATGACGATGTTGAGTTCACCACTGTAACCGCAGCTACCAGAACAGAGCTTCTGGATTCCGGCGACCTCGACTGTGTTCTGGCTACTTTCACGATCACCGAAGAAAGAAAGAAGAGCTGGGATTTCTCAACTCCCTACTATACCGACGCTGTAACTGTACTGGTTGAGAAAGCGGACGGCATTACAGATCTTTCCGGTCTGGTAGGCAAGAAGGTGGGCGTTTCCACAGGCTCTACCTCGGCTTATGCAATGGTAAAGGCTATGTCTGAAAAGGGTCTGCTCGGCGACTATACTCTGCCGGAAACCTCCGCTGATTTCGATATTTCATCCTTTAATGTCGAGGGAACCACGTTTGAGCAGTTCGGCGATTATCCCGCAATTTCCAATGCGATGACCGCTGGTACGGTTGACGCATTCTGCGTAGATAAGTCCATTCTGGCTACCTACAAGAGCGACGACCGCGACTATATCACAGATACATTCTCACCGCAGGAATATGGTGTTGCGACCAAGAAGGATTCTCCTCTGTCCTCCAAGATCGATGAGCTTATCAAGGGCTGGCTTGAGGACGGTACTATTGACGGTCTGATCACAGAATTCGGTCTGAACTGATCGGGCTTACAGAGAAGAAACAAAATGGCGGCAGCCAAAGCAGCTGCCGCCATTTTTCAAGAGAGGCGGGATTTTATGTTTGACGCAGAAAAATGGGGGCTTGTCTGGACTCACCGGCAGACCTTCATAGACGGAACGATCTCAACGCTGCTTATGGCGCTGTTCGGACTTGCGCTGGCTATGGCGATCGGTATTGTGGTGGGTCTTATGGCTACCAGCCACACCAAGCCGCTGCGCGCAATTGCCAGAGTATATGTCGAGATCATTCAGAATACCCCGGTAATGCTTCAGGCGCTGTTTCTGTTCTATGCTGTCACCTTTGCGGGAGTAAAGGGATTTTCGGCGCTGATCTGCGGAATTATCGCGCTGGGAATATATCACGGCGCATATATTTCAGAGGTTATCCGCACAGGAATCCAGTCTGTCCCGAAGGGTCAGTCTGAGGCGGCCTATTCGCAGGGTTTCGGTCAGATCGCGACTATGGCATATATCGTTCTTCCCCAGACGATCAAGATAATTCTTCCTCCTATGGTAAATCAGGTGGTAAACCTTATCAAGAACACCTCCTGTATGTTCCTTGCAGGAGGAGCTGTGGATCTAATTTCCCGCACCAACGCGTTCGCGGTCGGCGAGGGAACAGGCTCTGCGGCAGGTCAGGGCTACATAATCGGCGGAGTTATTTTCTTTGTGATCTGTTTCCCGCTCTCCATGCTGGCTTCCCGCTGGGAGAAAAAGCTTAAGGCAAGGGACGTTGCCACTGTGACGGTACGCAAAAAGCCGGACGACGTGACCGACGCTGAGCTTGACATGATCATAAGCGGAAAGGGAGGGGAGAGCTGATGTCAGAATTAATGGGCAGCCTTAAAATGATAAGCAACGGCAGTGTGCTGATGTACATTTTAAAGGGCGTTGGATTTACTATCGGAATTGCGTTTTTTGCAGTGGTTCTGGGAATAATCATCGGCACGGTGCTTGCTCTGGCGCGTAATTACTGCACAAAGGGCTGGCTGAATATCTTCCGTTATATCGCAACGGCATATATCGAGGTATTCAGAAATACTCCGCTCATGCTGTGGATCTTCATAGGTCTGGTGTTCTTTCCGTCTATCGAATTTTCGGCGGAGTTCACGAAGTTCTTTGAGCTTTCCAGAACAGAGATGGCGGTGCTTTTCAAGGCAATCGTTGCGCTGGTGCTGTTCACTTCATCAGTGATCGCAGAGATAGTGCGTGGTGGTTTGAATTCTATCCCTAAGGGACAGTTTGAAGCAGCGTATTCGCAGGGCTTCAACTTTTTTCAGACGCTCATTCTTATCGTGCTTCCGCAGACATTCAAGAACATCGTACCGACTCTGCTGAGTCAGGTCATCACAACGATCAAGGATACTTCTTATATCGCGAATATTGCGATCGCCGAGCTTATGGGAAAGACATTTCAGCTTATCCAGATCGCTCCCCGCTACACCGGCTTCACTACGCAGAACGTATCTGATGTATTCGTGCTGTGCGGACTTGCCTGCGTGATCTATTTCGCGATAAACTTTACGCTCTCCTGCGTTGTGCGCCATATGCAGAAGCCGAAAAAACGCACGGCTCCGGCTGCGGCAAATTAATTTCAGAGGGGATACAAATTGGTATCCCTTTTGTATTGTGAGGTAAATATGAAAATCTGGGTGAACGCTCCATTTTCTGAGGAAAATATAGAGCTGATAAAAAGCGCGGCAAAGGGCTGCAAGGTGTTTTGCGGAACCGATTCTGTTTCGGGAGCGGAGATAATTGTCGGTCAGCCCGGCGATGGTACTGATTTCACGGCGCTAAGGCTGCTGCAATCCACAAATGCGGGAGTGGAGAAGCTTATGGCGGCTGAAATCCCGAAAAACGTCACGATAACTAACGTTACAGGCGCTTTCGGCGAGGTGATCTCAGAGTATATCGTTGCCGGAATATTGGCGCTCAGCCGGGGACTTTTCCGATATCGGGAGGGTCAGCGGAGGCATATCTGGCAGGATCTGCGGCAGGAGCGGCTGCTTTGCGGGAAAAATGCGCTTATTCTGGGCTGCGGAGATATCGGAAGATGCACCGCGCATAAGCTGCGGGCATTCGATATGACGATAACCGGAATAAGACGTTGTCCGGCTCCGACAGAGGGATTTGACCGTGTTTTCGGAGCAGATATGCTGGAGGAGCTTCTTCCTCAGGCGGACGTGATCATCTGCTGCCTGCCGCACACCTCCGAAACGCAGAAAATGCTCTCCGAAAGCCGGTTCAGACTGATGAAGAAGGGGGCGCTGCTGGTGAATGTCGGCAGAGGCTCGCTGATTGACGAAACGGCATTGGTAAAGGCTTTGGAGCGGGGGCAGCTTTCCGGCGCGGTTCTTGATGTTTTCGAGAAAGAACCACTGTCTGATAATTCGCCGCTGTGGGATATGGAGAATGTGCTTATAACTCCGCATATCTCCGGACCGTCCTTTGGACATTTTCCGGAGGTGGAGCGGATCATTGCCGGAATATGCGCCGGGAATATATCCCGGTATATTGCCGGAAAGCCACTGATGAATGTGATCGACAGAAATAAAGGCTATGCGGAAAGGGGGGAGTGACTTTGCCGGAAACAGATCTTGTGACATTCCTGATCGTCTGTCCGTTGGTGGGACTGGCGGGATTTGTTGACGCGATCGCCGGAGGCGGCGGATTTATTTCCCTGCCGGCATATCTTATCTCAGGGATACCGCCGATAAACGCTATTGCCACCAACAAAATAAGCTCCGCTATGGGGACTACCCTCGCAACAGTCAGATATGGAAGAATGGGCTATATCAACGCCCGCAGCACTATTCCAGCGGCGGCTCTGGCGCTGATAGGTTCATGGCTTGGCGCGATGCTGGCGATGCGGATGAGCGATGATTTTATCCGGGTCGCAATGCTTGTGCTGCTGCCGGTCATGGCATTCTATGTGCTGCGTAGCAAGCGTCTTTCCGGCGATGAGAGCAGTGTATATTCACCAAAAAAGACCATTCTGATCACTATGGCGATCGCGTTTCCTATCGGGATATACGACGGCTTTTACGGGCCGGGAACAGGCACTCTGCTCATGACGCTGCTGGTGGGAGCGGCGCACTATCGGCTCAACAACGCCGCCGGAACGACAAAGGTAATAAATCTCAGCACAAATATCGCCGCGCTTGCTACATATCTTTTCAGCGGTAAGACGCTGTTTGTACTGGGAATAACGGCGGGGCTGTTTAATATCGCCGGAGCGTATCTCGGTACGAAATTCTTCTCGGAGAAGGGGATAACCATTGCAAAACCGATGATAATAATTGTGCTGTGCATATTTTTTATAAAGGTTATCGGAGAGCTTACGGGGATTTTCTGATATAAAATAAAAAACGTCTTGAAAAAAACAGAGTTATATGATATACTGTTTTTCGTGTGTTGACAGATCTTTGTTACTTATAAAATAAAGAGGAGTATATTTATGGCATTCATCAAGAAAAACAGTCTTGGTATTATCCTGTGCGCGGCAATAGCTGCAGCGGCAACGGCGTTGAGCGGACTCAGCATTGGCGGATTTTCGCTTAACCTCATCGGCGCACCGGTGATCTCAATTCTGGCGGGAATGATAATTTCGCTTGCCGCGCCGAAATTCGCAAGGCATGACCTCATCTCCGGAGGAGTTAAGTTTTCTTCAAAGAAAATACTTCAATGGGCGGTAATTATCCTCGGATTTTCGCTTAATTTAGGCACGATCGCGCAGGTCGGAGGAAAGAGCCTGCCGGTTATTATCTGCACGATCGCGGTTTCGCTCATTGTTGCGTTCCTGCTGATGAAGCTGCTGAAGATAAACCCGAAAACCGCCTGCCTTATCGGAGTCGGATCCTCTATCTGCGGAGGATCGGCGATAGCCGCAACCGCTCCGGTAATCGAAGCGGAGGACGACGACGTGGCGCAGTCCATTTCGGTGATATTCCTGTTCAATATACTTGCGGCGCTTATCTTCCCGACCTTTGGTCACGCGATAGGACTGGGGACAGAGGGTTATGCGGTGTTCGCCGGAACTGCGGTGAACGATACGTCCTCGGTTACTGCCGCAGCTTCCACCGCTGAAAGCATTTACGGCACGACAGGTATTTTATCTGCGGCGGTCACGGTCAAGCTGACCCGCACCCTTGCAATAATTCCGATCACCCTCGCGCTGGCGTTCTACCGTACCCGAAAGGCGAAGAAAGAGGGTGGAAAGGCAGCCGGATTTTCCTTTAAAAAGGTGTTCCCGTGGTTCATTCTGTATTTTATCGGGGCGGCGGTCATCACCACAGTTGTCGGAGTACTTCCGGCAAGCGGCTTTACCGCATTCTATAACGAAACGTTTGTGAAGCTGATGACATGGCTTGCCAAGTTCTTTATCGCCATGGCAATGGGCGCGATAGGACTGAACACCAACATCGTGAAGCTGGTGAAGAACGGCGGAAAGCCTATTTTAATGGGGTTCTGCTGCTGGGTATCTATCACAGCGGTGTCTATCGGAGTTCAGCAGCTTACCGGAATTTTCTATACAAATATCTGATATAACATATCCCGGCAGGAACACCCGCCGGGATAAATTTTTTCAATCATACAGCCCTTTGCTGAAATATCTGTCGCCGCGGTCGGGAAGGATTATCACGATATTTCCTTTTGCTCCGCTTTCGGCAAGCTTTATTGCCGCGGAAAGCGCTCCTCCGGAGGAAGAACCTGCGAAAATCCCCTCCTTCGCGGCAAGGAGCCGCGCACCGCGGAAAGCGTCGTCATCTGTTATCTTTATCACCTTGTCCACAAGGGACATATCCATAGTGTCGGCGATGAAATCATTGCCTATGCCCTCGATATTGTAATCTCCATGCTCACCTCCGCCCATTGTCGAGCCCACCGGGTCGGCAAGAACTCCGGTGATCTCCTGCCTGCGCTCCTTGAGATAACGGACAGCCCCGCTGTATGTACCGCCGCTTCCCGCTCCCGCAACGAAATAATCTATCTCGCCGTCTAGGTCGTCAAAGATCTCCGGTCCGGTGGTTTCGTAATGCGCCTGCGGATTGCTCATGTTTTTGAACTGCCTGAGGGTGACTGCGCCGGGAATTGTCGCGCGTATCTCCTCTGCTTTCTGCTCTGCACCAAGCATTCCGCCCTCTCTGGGGGTGTTGATTATTTCAGCGCCAAGCGCACGCATGAGCGTCTGCTTTTCGGCGGAGAATTTCGTTGGTACAACAAAAATGATGCGGTAGCCACGGTTGAGCGCCGCGAACGCGATTCCAAGCCCGGTATTGCCGGCGGTGGCTTCAACGATAGTTCCGCCCGGCTTCAAAAGACCTTTTTTCTCCGCGTCCACGATCATGTATTCGCCGGTTCTGTCTTTTACGCTGCCGGAGGGATTGTAAAGCTCCAGCTTTGCAAATATTCTTGCCCCCTCCGGCAGTCCGATGTTGGTCAGTTCGACCAGAGGAGTATGTCCGATAAGCTCGTGCATGGATTTATAGTATTTCATTTTACTTTACCTCGCTTTTCTCAATTGCCTGCGACAAGTCGCTCAATATGTCGTCAATGTCCTCTATTCCTGTTGAGAGCCGGATAAGGCCGTCTGTAATTCCGACCTTTTTGCGGATATCCTCCGGGATAGAGGCGTGGGTCATTGTAGCCGGGTGGCATACCAGCGACTCCACGCCGCCGAGGCTTTCCGCCAGCATAATGAGGTTCAGGCTCTCGAAAAATACCCGGATATCATAGTTTTCTTTCAGCTCAAAGGAGATCATTGCGCCGCCGTTTTTTGCCTGCGAGCGGTTCACCTCATAGCCGCTGTCGGTTTCAAGTCCTGGGTAATACACGTTCTTCACCGCCGGGTGAGCTTTCAGGAACTGCGCGGCTTTCAGGGCGTTTTTGGTATGTCTGTCCATGCGCACTCCGAGGGTCTTGATGCCTCTGATTATCAGGAAGCTGTCGTAGGGCGGGAGCACTCCTCCGGTTGCGTTCTGAATGAAAGCGATACGCTGAGCCAGCTCCTTTGAGTTGACTACCGCAAGACCTGCGACCGTGTCGCTGTGACCGCCGAGGTATTTTGTGGCGCTGTGGGTAACTATGTCCGCGCCAAGCTCTATCGGGCGCTGGAGATAGGGGGTCATGAAGGTATTGTCAACGATCACCAGCAGACCGTGACGGTGGGCTATTTCGGATATCGCGCGGATATCGGTCACGGTCATGAGAGGATTTGCGGGGCTTTCGATGAGAACTGCCTTTACATCGGGGGTTATGTCCTTTTCAAAAGCCGAGGGGTGTTCAGTGTCGGAAATGGTGTAGGTTATGCCGAAATTATTGAAAACCTTGTCAAGTACACGGAATGTGCCGCCGTAAACGTTGCTGGAGATAAGCACCCGGTCGCCTTTCTCAAACAGCGAAAGCACCGCTGTTGTCGCCGCCATTCCCGAAGCGAATGCAAATCCGGCAGTTCCTCCCTCAAGCTCGGCGATAAGGGCTTCAAGGGCTTCTCTTGTGGGGTTTCCGGTGCGGGAATATTCATAGCCGCGCATTTTACCAAGTCCGTCCTGCTTGTAGGTCGAGGTCTGATAGATAGGAACGTTTACCGCTCCTGTGCGCTCGTCCATTGAAATTCCTCCGTGAATAAGGGCTGTGTTGATGTTCTTGTACATAGCTGTTTCCTCCGTTTGTTTTATTCAAAGTCATATCCGCCGGTAAATACTGCGGATAGAAGATTTACGTTTTCAAATGCACGCATACCGTCGCTGCGTCCGTCGAAATACTGCCGCTGAACTCCCACCGGGCTTAAATAGGTGTCTACCTGAAATCCGAGGGAATACAGCGCGCGGGATACTTCTTGATAGTCATATCCGCCGCGCATTTCCTCGCCGAGAAGCGCTGTGATTTCCGATAGCTTTTTCACCCGCTCCGGGAATTTCCCTGTCCTTTGCGGGTAATCAAACACCAGCGCACTCTCAGGACTTGAGATATCCGCGATCTGCGATAGGGTTTCGGTGAACACGTCAAGAGTGAGGTAATAGGTCACTCCAAGAATGCTGAAAAAGCTTTTCTTTGCCGGGTCAAAACCAGCAGCAAGGAGCTTTTCGGACATTCGTTCCTTTTCAAAATCCACCGAAACAAAATGAACGTTGCGACCGGGCTGCCAGCCAAGACTGCGTATCTTCGCAAGCTTTGCCGCCTGCGTGTCAGGGTGATCTGCTTCGTATACCTCTATACGGCGGTTTTTGTTCCGGAACGAAAATGTGTCAGAACCTGCACCACATATCACATACTGTATGTTTCCGTATTCCGCTGCAAATCCCGCCAGACTGCCCTCACAGAACGGCAGCCGCGAAAGGGGGATAGGCGCCATGTAAGTTCTGATGATCTGTTCTGTTTCCTGCGGGGAGTAATGGGAACTTCCGTCAAAACCGCTTCTTATCAGGGAATACATTTGGCTGTATTCTTCCTCTCCTATCAGGTCGTAGGCCAGATCGTCATCAAATATCCTACTGCCCTCCTGACGGGAATGCCATGCCCTTGCAAACGCACACAGCTTTGCGGTTATGCTTTCCTGCGACTCGATCATGATATCACCTCAAAAAACAAAAATGCTCCGTCTTGTCTGAATGATTACAGCACAAGCGGAGCGTGGATATGCGGCAATTGCTTTTCAGCGCAGCCAAAGCGTCCCGCCTGAACATTTACAGCAAGCGGAACAACAGATATTATTGAGGGCAGATATTCTGATATTTCTTAATTCAAGTGTCATTTTTCTGTCCTCCTTTAAAACCTATAAAATATACCTGTTTGGTATGTATTGAGTATATCATATATCATTTGATTTGTCAAGGGGTTTTGGAAAATTTTTTTGTATTTTTATACAGGATATGAATAAAAGGGCGATATCCAAACGGAAACCGCCCTCTCTTATTGCTATTCAGTGCAATCACTCAACAGTGAAAGCGTCCTTACCCAGACCGCAGACGGGGCAAACCCAATCATCGGGGATGTCTTCCCACTTAGTTCCGGGAGCGATACCGCCATCGGGATCGCCTACTGCCGGGTCATAAACATAGCCGCAGGGGCAAACGTGCTTTTCCATGGTTTTGTTCTCCTTTCGAAGAAATAGTATGCGCAGTTATTACTTGAAATATCTGTTCAGCAGACCCTCAAATGCCTTGCCGTGTCTTGCCTCGTCCTTTGCCATTTCGTGAACGGTGTCGTGAATAGCGTCGAGGTTGAGAGCCTTTGCCTTCTTAGCGAGATCGAGCTTACCTGCTGTTGCGCCATGCTCTGCTTCAACGCGCTTTGTGAGGTTCTCCTTTGTGGAAGCGGATACTACCTCGCCGAGAAGCTCTGCAAACTTTGCAGCATGCTCAGCCTCTTCCCAAGCAGCCTTCTCATAGTAAAGACCAACCTCAGGATAACCCTCGCGGTGAGCAGCTCTTGCCATTGCAAGATACATACCAACCTCGGTGCACTCGCCGCTGAAGTTAGCGCGCAGACCTTCAATGATCTCCTCGGGAACGCCCTCAAGCTTGCCTACACCTATCTTATGCTCGTCAGCGAATACCAGCTTGCCGGCAGTTTCATCAACTACAGTGAACTTGGATCCGGGAACGCCGCACTGCGGGCACTTTTCGGGAGCGGAATCCCCTTCATAAACATAGCCGCAAACAGGACATACAAACTTCATAATTTTTTACCTCCAAAATTTATAAAAGTTCAAAACAGGAATTATTCTCAATTTCCTTGATTTTATTATATCACAACAAATTCGTTTTGTCAATAGTTTTATGTGATTTTTTTGTGAAAAATGCTGTATAAAATTATGACCTTAAAATGATAATTGTCCTGTGTTCACAATATCAGTTCCGGGATAGAAATACCTTATTATATCCTCGGCGCATTGTCCTCCCCGCGCAAGTCTTTCTGCGGAATAGACGCTCATTCCGGTATTGCTGCCGATCCCGCTTGAAGTGAATGTGAACATTCCGTCGGCATATGTTATTCTGATCGCGCTGCTGCGAAGCCCCAGCGCCCGGGAAAGCTGCTCTCCGGTAAGCTCAAAATTCCCGAAACGCACTGTGATCAGCGTTCCGCCGTCGGTATATTTCGCATTCGTGAACCATTCTTCGTGATTCGGGGGAAGAATGTTGCCACTTGTCTTTTCGGAAAGACTTTGCCATACTATTTCATCAGTCAGGGTGCAGCTTCCGGAATATTCAGGACTTTCCTTGTCGCAGGGGAGTGCGAGTGGGGGGAGATACGGATACCCTCCGTTGTCGGTAAGTCCTGTGGAAATTCGGCACAGGACAGTATTTGCGGGGCTTCCGGAATATTCTGGGTACATTGCTGAGGCTTTCTCGGCGATTGCCGATATTTTTTTCAGATATTCCGGATAATTCTCGCCGTATTCCTGTTCCAGCGCCTCCGGAGATATCCATTCCGGAAAATGATCCGGGTCATCTGAAAGGTCTGCTCCGTAAAATGAGGAATGATCGTAATTTTCCATGCAGTAAAGCGCCTGACCGGAGCAGGCGATACCGACTGAGAGCAGTGTTTCATGCTGAAATGAAGGCTCTGCGGCGGCAAAAATGCAGCCGGTGAGGTATTCTGAATAATCCAGCGTTAATATCCTGCTTTCCTCCTCAAGATACAGCGTGATATGCTCCGGAATCCGGCTCTGCAACTTCTGGGCTGAACAGCCACCGAGCAGCGGAATGAACAAAGCCACGATTATCGCAATTGATCTGCCGGATCTCATTTTGTAGTTCTCCTTTCAAAAATAATTGTACACAAATGCGCATTTTGCAATTCATTTTCGTTTATCATTCAAAAATTGCGAATAGCACTTGACAATTCATGATGATTATGCTAGAATAAGAGTTATAAAGAAAATACGGAGGCAGCCAGATATGAAAAGAATGGAACAGCTAAAAAATTCTGCAACCTTTAAGCAGATGTGCGAGGACTTCCTCAGCACCACCGCGATCGACAGCAGCCTGCCGGCAAAATTCGGAGTAAAGCGCGGTCTGCGTAATTCCGATGGTTCCGGAGTCGTTGCGGGTATAACAAATGTGTGCTGCGTGCACGGCTATGTTATCAGCGAGGGCGACAAGCAGCCTATCGAGGGCGAGCTTATCTATCGCGGCTACAATATACGGGATATTGTTGCAGACGTTCTGGCGGACGGACGTTACGGCTATGAGGAGGTAGCGTATCTTCTCCTGTTTGGCCTGCTCCCGGACGAACAGCAGCTTACCACGTTTTCGCGTCTTATTGCGGAATACCGCGAGCTGCCCATGTATTTCAGCGAGGACGTTATCCTCAGAAATCCCTCTCCGAATATCATGAACAAGATGGCTCAGGCGGTTCTTGCCCTGTACAGCTTTGATTCCTCTCCGGAGGACAAGTCGGTGGAAAGCGAAATGCTAAAGGCTATCTCGATCATTTCAAGGCTTCCGGCGATCATGGTTACTTCATATCAGGCAATGCGTCGGTTCTACCACAATGATTCAATGGTAATGCACCAGATAAACAAGGACGAGAGCCTTGCGGAGAGCATTCTGTCTACTCTGCGTGACGATCGTTCCTATACAAATGAGGAAGCGCATCTGCTAGACCTCTGCCTTATGCTTCATGCGGAGCACGGCGGCGGTAACAACTCGACCTTTACCTGCCGTACAGTTTCCTCCTCCGGCACCGACGCTTATTCTGCGTATGCTGCGGCAATCGGTTCGCTCAAGGGTCCGCGTCACGGCGGCGCCAACATCAAGGTAATGGAGATGCTGGAATACGCCAAGAGCGGTATAAACCACTGGGACAATGACGAGGAGGTAAAGGAATATCTGCACAAGGTCCTCCGCAAGGAAGCTGGAGACCGTTCCGGACTTGTATATGGCATGGGTCATGCGGTTTACACACTGTCCGATCCCCGTGCAAAGATCCTCAAGGAGAACGCGATGAAGCTTGCAAAGGGAACTGATTTTGAAGCGGAATTCATGCTGCTTGACAGCATTGAGCGGCTTACTCCCTCTGTATTCGCGGACGAGCGTGGTGACATTAAGAATATATGCGCAAACGTGGACATGTATTCCGGGCTTGTGTATAAGATGCTGAAGATACCGGTTGAGATGTACACCGGACTGTTTGCCTGCGCAAGAATGGCGGGCTGGTGCGCTCACCGCATGGAGGAAATGATCAACGGCAAGCGCATTATTCGTCCTGCGTACAAGGCGATCAATCTGAACAAGACCTATGTTCCGCTCAATAATCGCGACTGAAAAATATTGACATAACGGGAATAATGTGATATAATTAAATTCAGCACTTAATCTTAATCAACAGAATACATAAAGTGAGGGACATTATCATGGCAGAAGAAAAGAAGGAAAAGAAGGATAAATTCAAGCTGGCAAAGGAATTTAAAGCATTCATCTCAAAGGGCAACGTCCTTGATATGGCGGTAGGTCTTATCATCGGTTCTGCGTTCACCGCTATCGTTAATTCGGTAGTAGGCGACCTGCTCATGCCGGTGCTTGGTCTTATCACCGGAAAGGTGGATTTCTCCCAGCTTAAATGGGTGCTTCAGCCTGAGGTGCTTGACGAAGTCGGCGAGATAGTTACCGCAGAGGTAGCCGTAAGATATGGCGTATTTATCCAGTCGATAATCAGCTTCCTGCTTATCGCGCTTTCGGTATTTATTCTTATCAAGGTAATTTCCGGTCTTAAGCGCAAGAAGAAGGAAGAACCTAAGCCTGAGCCTAAGCCGGACCCGCAGATAGTCCTGCTGACCGAGATCAGGGATCTGCTCAAGGAGAAGGAAACCTCAGACAAGTAAACAGCTTAAGCCGCTCCGTTAGGGGCGGCTCAGGCTGTCGATAAACCGTCATCTTCGTCGTCACGCCGCATAACGGCAGGCACAAAGCCTAGCCGTTATGCGGGTTCCTAGAATCTGACGGCTTCTCGCCACCCTGAAAAGGTGACTTTTTCAACAAGCTGAGCCGCTCCGTTAGGGGCGGCTTTTATATAGTTTTTTTTGCTTGACATTTTTCGCAATAAGTGATATAATAAATCAGGTTTTAATTGGTTTGTGCTGGTTTGGGATATGGAAAGAATGGTATATTATGTACGATGATTTATATTCTGCAATTATGTCGTGGCTGATGGTATTCCAGATCGTCTGCTCTGTGATCAGCATTGCAGTTGCTGTTTTTCAGATCATCTGCTTTTGGAAAGTATTTGAAAAGGCAGGGCAGCCCGGGTGGAAAGCCATTATCCCGATCTACAACACATACGTTCTGTGCGATTTGGTCTGGGGAAACGGACTGAAAATGTTTCTTTTCCTTATCCCGTTAGCGAACATTTATTTCAATATAAAGCTGTGTCTTAGCTTTGCTAAGGTGTTTGGCAGGGACATTGGCTTCGGGGTCGGTATTTTCTTCCTCCAGCCGATATTTGTGGGGATACTCGCATTTGACAAATCGTCCTATTGGGGTCCGGATATGTGAGTCAAGCCCAATTTTGTAGTATTAAGTATAGATATATAAGGAGATAACAGCAATGTCAATGCACTTCCGCAGAAAGCTCCCCATTCCGCAGGAAATAAAGGAGCTTTACCCGCTGAACGATAAAATAAAGGCAATAAAGTCCGAGCGCGATGCAATGATCGCCGACGTATTCACAGGAAAGTCCGATAAATTCCTGCTGATAATCGGACCTTGCTCCGCTGATAACGAGGATTCGGTAATGGATTACACCTGCCGGCTGTCAAGACTTCAGGAGCAGGTCAAGGATAAGATAATAATTATTCCGAGAATATACACCAACAAGCCCAGAACCACCGGCGAGGGCTACAAGGGCATGATCCACCAGCCCGACCCCACTAAGGGCGAGGATATGCTGGAGGGACTTATTCAGGTGCGCAAGCTGCACACCCGTGCGATTGAGGAAACCGGGCTGGTATGCGCTGACGAGATGCTTTATCCGGAGAATTACCGTTATTTGTCCGATATTCTGAGTTATGTCGCGGTAGGTGCGCGTTCTGTTGAGGATCAGGAGCACCGGCTCACCGCCAGCGGCATGGAATGCCCCTGCGGTATGAAGAACCCCACCAGCGGCACAATTTCTATCATGCTTAACTCGATCAGAGCGGCGCAGAGCAGCCATACATTCATCTACCGCGGCTGGGAGGTCACCACCGACGGCAACCCGCTTGCCCATGCAATACTCAGGGGCGCTCAGAACAAGCACGATCAGACGATCCCGAACTATCATTATGAGGATCTTAAGCTGCTGTATGATATGTACAACGAAAAGAAGCTCGTGAATATCGCCTGCATAGTGGACACAAACCACTCCAACAGCGGCAAGAAGTACCTTGAGCAGGTTAGAATTGCCAACGAGATACTGCACTCCATGCGGCACTCCTCCGAGATACGCAGCATGGTAAAGGGTCTGATGATCGAGAGCTACATCGAGGACGGCGCGCAGAAGGTAGGCGAGGGCTGCTACGGAAAGTCTATCACAGACCCCTGCCTCGGCTGGGAAAAGAGCGAACAGCTCGTGCTGGAGATCGCAGATCAGCTTTAAAATCGAATACACAAAGCGTTGACGGGAATTCAGTAGTCCCGGAAAACCCTTTCAGAGAGCCGCTGTTCGGTGCGAAGCGGCAGGGATTCCGGCGGCGAATTACCTCCCTGAGCGGCGGTGCGAAAGCGTTCGCGAGTAGTTCCGCACGGGTAAGCCCGTTATAGCTGTTCAAAGGCGGGATTATTCCCGTAAATTGAGGTGGTACAGCGGTTTTTCGCCCTCTGTGAGTTATGCTCATAGAGGGTTTTGTATTTTTGGAGTGATTTCAGCAAAAATACAATGTAATACTAATTCTTAATCACCTTATAGACTTTGTCTATAAGGTGAGCCGCCTTACAGGCGGCTAGTCAAAACCAAAGGTTTTGACAGAATCAGTATTGAACGGCTTTCCTGCGGCTTCGCCGCTCCAACCGCCATGGCGGTTGGTTCAACCTATAGACTTTGTCTATAGGTTGATTAGGAAATAGTATAAAACTATTTCGGAGGAACAATAATGAAATTCGTATTCTGTCCTCTGTGCGGGAGCAAACTTACAACAAAACAGGTCGGGGACGAGGGTGAGATACCGTTCTGCGGGAATTGCGGCAGACCGTGGTTCAGTTTCTCCTACCCCTGCGTGATATGCCTGTTGACGGACGGAGAAGGCAGGTTTGCGCTTATAAAACAGACCTACGCGACAAAGAACTACGTCTGCGTGGCGGGATTCATCAAAGAGCAGGAAACCGCGGAGCAGACCGCCATTCGGGAAGTCCGGGAGGAAACCGGGCTGGAGGTGTTGAAGCTTCGCTATGTCAACAGCTATTTTTACCCGAAGCACGACAACCTTATGCTGGGCTACGTCTGCACCGTGAAGCCGGGGGAATTCAAGCTGTCCGGCGAGGTGGAAAGAGCCGGGTGGTTCGGGCTTGAGGAAGCGCGGGAGCTGCTAAGTCATGGCACTGTCGGCAAGGATCTGCTGAGAGATTCCCTTGAAATATAATTGCTGCATTGAAAGGTCGTGGTATCAGTGGGATTTAAAAGAAACTCCATCGCTTATGGCGGGAGTATTTCCGGTCGGTAAAACAATAAAATCAAACATATAAAGGAGATTAAAAAATGGAACTTTACGATGAACTGGTTGCGCGGGGACTTATCGCGCAGGTAACTGACGAGGACGAGGTAAGAAAGATGATAAACGCCGGCAAGGCGACCTTCTACATCGGATTCGACCCGACAGCGGACTCACTGCACGTCGGACACTTCATGGCGCTCTGCCTTATGAAGCGTCTGCAAATGGCAGGCAATAAGCCTATTGCGCTGCTGGGCGGAGGCACCGGAATGATCGGCGACCCCTCCGGTAAGTCCGACATGAGAAAAATGCTCACTAAGGAAGACATCGACCACAACATAGAGTGCTTCAAGAAGCAGATGAGCCGCTTTATCGACTTTTCTGACGGCAAGGCTAT
>CAMAGG010000025.1 GCA_945833805.1 uncultured Clostridia bacterium
TTATTAAATTTCAAGTTTATATAAACCAGATATATTAATCCTTATCCACGAGAATCTCCATCTGAGTTTCCTTCACGAACATCCCCATTTTTTCATAGAATGCCCGCGCATTGTCATTTCCCTCCCATACGTTGAGGGTTACGTCATAGCAACCCTGCTCCTTTGCGAACCGCTTAACAAAACTGAACAGACTGCTCCCGACGTGCTGACCGCGGCAGCCCTCGTCCACGCACAGGTCATCAATATAAAGCGTCCTGAAATTTCTCATGTTGGTGGTGAACGGCTGCTGCTTCATTACGCAGAAAGCGTATCCCACGACCTCCCCGTTATGATCCACTGCAACGAATACCGGAGTATCGTCATTTCTGAAAATCTTCTCCAGCTCCTGCGGAGTATATTTTGTGGTGCCGGGAATGAATATGTCCGGTCTGATCCCGGCATGAAGCTCCAGCACTTGGTTTAAAAGTGTTATTACCTTGTCAGTATCCCGGTTTTCTGCTCTCCTGATTGTCAATGACATTTTATTACCTCTTTTACATTCTGTTATTTTCTCTTTGACGGTATGCACTAATTATAGCACAATATCCGAATTTTTTCAATTAATTCCGACTTATTCATTAAGTAAATCACTGAAAATCACGCAAACCTGTTTGTACTCATAACAGTTGCAATTCTCCGCAGAATAGTGTATAATGATAGAGCACATTACAGACACTTTGGAGAACGATATGAAAAAACTGATCGCCGCTGCGGCGGCAATAATACTCACGGCAGGGCTTTGCGGCTGCGCAGGGAACTCCAACACAGTCAGCGCAGTGATAACCGAAACGCAGGACGGAAGCAGCGTCTCCGCCGCAGGACTTAATATAAAGCTCCCGCAGGACTGGGAAGCGTATGCCGGAAACGAGGTATATAAGAAGCTGTACGAAAGCAGCGAAGTCGACTACGACAGCGCTGATGACCTGAAAAAGAGTTACGAGGACAATGGAATAAACTATATCCTCTACGCCATAGCTCCCGACCAGACTGCCATGCTAAGCTTGACCGCCCTGAAAATAACAACGGACGAAAACGGCGAGCGACTTTCTGCGGAGGAATTCGCCCGTAATAATCACGACACCTCCGTTATCTCCTTTCAGGCAAGCGGAATGAAGATAGCCAACAGCGGCTTCACCGAGGAAATCTGCGGCGGAAAATCCGGTTATCTCTCCCGGTACGAGATTTATACCGACGAGAATTCTGCGGAGCTTCTGATGGGTCAGTCGGAATTTATTTTTGAGCAGGACGGGAGCCTTTACTCCTTGCAGGTCTACTATCATTCTGAGGAAGCCGGGCAGCAGACCTCGGATATCCTCTCCGGAATTACCGCCGCAGAATGAGGGAATTAAACAGCATAAAAGCCGCAGTCTTTGACCTTGACGGAACTATACTTGACTCCTCCGGGATCTGGGACGGGCTTGGAGAGCGGTTTCTGGTAAGCCGGAGCATTACCCCTGAACCGGGGCTGTCCGAACGGCTGAATCTCATGACCCTGCCGGAAAGCTGCGAATATCTTAGAACTGAATATCACCTGCCGGAAAGCCCTCAGCATATCCGCTCAGAGCTTTGCGGCATTATCGCGGATTTTTACAGAAATGAATGCGGACTGAAGCCCGGCGCGGCGGAGCTTCTGACGGAGCTTTCCCGCCGGGGGGTCACGCTTTCCATTGCCACCGCCGGGGACAGGGAATTATCGCGGGCGGCTCTGGAACGTCTGGGACTGCTGGAACTGTTTTCAGGGATCGCCTCCTGCAATGAATACGGCGGGAAAAATCACCCTGAAATATTCCTGAAAGCCGCTAGTCTTGCCGGGGGAACACCGGATAATACCGCAGTGTTTGAGGACTCTCTCCATGCGGTGATCACAGCCAGAAAAGCAGGATTTCTGACGGCGGCAGTCATGGATATGTCAGAACCTCAGCAGGTAGCGCTGAGAAACACCGCCGACTATTACTGTGAAAATCTTTCCTGCTATCTGGAATTATTCCGCGGCTAACTGCTCAAGCGCCTTTGCAATGCTGTCGCCGAGAAGTTCTCCGGAATATACAGCCTCGTCCAGTGAGTTGGCGTGGCTTCCTACCTCGATCAGAAGCGACCCGGTGGAAATATGCTGATTGTAGTTGCGGTAATCAAACAATATCGGTCTTGCAAGCCCCGGATAAAGCTCCTCAGCGGAACTTTGGATAAGGCAGGCAAGCTTGAAATTCTCAATATATTCCGGCATATTCCCGAATCGCCCGTCGTCACAGCCGGTGATTATCATAAACTGCGCGGCGCTCCTGCCGTTAATTTCAGCTACCGGAGCCGTCCGGCTGCCGTCGGGATTTGAGATCGCGTCCCGGTGCAGATCAATTATGATCTTGATAGAGGGATACTGCTCAAGCGCCGCCCGGATAGTCGCTTCGCTGCGGTCGTATGCGCCGGTATATGCGGGGTAATCGTGTATCGTACCGTCATGAAGCACCGAGATCCCATGCTCCGCCAGACGCTGCGCCAGCGCTTCCCCGACCCTCACCATGTTATGGCTGGGATCCCGCGTCCGGAACGGAAAGCTGCTGTCGTAATAGCTGCGCTGATAAGGCTCGTAGCTTTCTGTGGTATGGGTATGTACTATAAGCACCTGCGGTTCTTCGGAATTAAGTTTCACACTCAGCTCCGGAAGTTCCTCCGCCGCCTGAGTAAGCGTTTCAGCGCTGTCGCTGGTGCAGTTCCACACCACACCTCCATCGGGAAGGGTTATGTAATCATCACCCTGATAACCGCTGTAATTCTTCCGGTAGATAATTCCGCTCTGCGTCCCCTCCGCAGAATAGTCAAGACCGTCGTCAAACTCAGTTATGTTCTGTGAGATAACTCTCGCAGCGGTTTCCGGCGCAGCTTCGGCGGCATCCGGAGCAGTCACAGTCGGCAATTCCACTGTCGCTGAGGTCGTATCAGGAGTACTGCTCTCCGACGTATCCTCCGGCTTGACCGCTTCCTGTGCAGACTCCTGCGGCGGTTCTTCCGATTCAGACGATTCCATCGGCAAGGAAGTCAGAATTTCTTTATTATCAGGGAGCTTTATTCCCGCTGCAAGGAAAGCGGTCTGCTGAGCAATGTCAATTGCAGTCTGGGGACTTGTCCCTCCCGCCGTGAAAACGGTAAACGCAGCGACAGCCGCCAGAGCCGCAGCGACCGCTCTTTTCTTATCCATACTATTTTCCCTCCGTTATGCGCATTAACAGGCAGAAAGTATCTGCTTCTCAAATACATATATATGCTTAGGGAAAGAAAAATATTACAGGATTTATAAGACAAAATATGCCGTGGAATTGCATAAAGCGGCAGACAGGAGATGTATTTTATGAAGATTTCCACAAAGGGAAGATATTCGCTGGTTTTCATGTTAGACATGGCGCGGCACTACGGCAGCGAACCGGTCAAGGTCAAGGACATCTCAGCGCGCAGCGGAGTTTCGATGAAATACATGGAGCAGATAGTATCAGTTCTGAACAAGGCGGGCTTTGTGCGCAGCGTCCGTGGCGCGCAGGGCGGATATCTTCTCACGAAAAAGCCGGAGGAATACACTGTTGGTCAGATCCTGAGGCTGTCCGAGGGCAGCCTTGCACCAGTGGCGTGCATTGAGGGCACCACCTGCGAAAAACGCGCAAAATGCGTATCAGTGCGGCTTTACGAGGAGATAAACAACGCGGTAAACAGCGTAGTAGACCGCATAACGCTTGCAGATATGCTGGGCTGGGAAAATGAGGAGCAGGACGCCCCAGGCTCTTGACAAGACAGAGCTTTTCTGATATAATTATTAAAGCGTTCCGCCGATACTGTCCGCAAGCCGTGAGCAGCGGCAAAACGGCAGATCCCGGCGCAAATCAAGCCAATATCCGCGCCTGTGGTGAAATTGGCAGACACGATGGATTTAGGTTCCATTTCCGAGAGGAATGCAGGTTCAAGTCCTGTCAGGCGCACCAGTCGAGTGCCTCGACACGCATTTTCGCGCGTTGAGGCGCTTTTGTTTTTCGGGTTTTCGCCCGCGTTAAAAAATCTATTTCGTATACCATAGACAAAGTTTTGCCGCGGGAACAACCGCGGCAAAACATCCGATTCGAGTCTGGCGCTTGAATACGGGGCTTCGCCCCTACCGCGCCAAACCGCTGAAATTATCAGAAGTCCCATACCGGGGCTTTTCTGTTTCTGACCGCACTTTTTATATTTTTTTGCGGTTACCCCCTTAACATTTCGGTGAAAATATGCTATACTTAATGTATATGTATTTTGCTGAAAGGACAATCAATGAACGAATTAAAGAAAAACAAAGAAAAAACTGAAATAACAGAAAAAACCGAACCCGAAGAAATCACCGTTCCTGCGGACGGAGAATATACCGGAATGCCAAAGTGGAAAACGGCAATCCTGAAATGCCTTCCGCTGATAATCGTTCTGGTCTGCACCGGACTTTTCATGTGGGGAATAAAAGCGGTCATCGGAATATTCTACGCACCGCACGACGAGGTTTTCGTAAAGGAGAACGGCGATGAAAAGTATGTCGTTGTGCAATGTACCACTGGTCAGAAAAACGAATACTTCTTATACGATGGAGATTTTGAGTATAATGAGTCGGAATATGACAATGTAGCAAATGAACACCGAGAAGCTCACATCTTCCATGTCCCACTTGCAGGAATAGAGCTTCCTAGCGGTAACGTTGACGTAGAGAATTCTACTGTGAAACTACTGGTAGAAGGCAACGGAGTTAAGGCATACCAGTTCGGAGAGTTTATAATATATAAGCTTGACGGCGAATACGGATCATTTGCACCTTTACGTGAATACTCTGAGGCAATAATAACCAAGTACAAGAACAGGGACAAGCTGGTCATTAGCCAGATACTCAAAAAGGAAGCCTGGAAAGATTTTGAGATGCCCTACCGCCGGGACGAAAACTTCGAAAGGATACTTGATGACCTGGTGGAAAAGATAGAAGCAGACGATGCTAATGTCATATAAGATCGCACCCAGACAGAAAACCGCTTTCTTCGGAAAACTACGAAATCCCATGAAAGGAACTGAAATCAATGGCTGATACAAGCTATCTTGACAAAATACGAAATTTCTGCATAATTGCCCACATCGACCACGGCAAGTCCACCCTCGCCGACCGCATTCTGGAGCAGACCCAGACCGTCGCCCTGCGGGACATGGAGGAACAGCTCCTCGACAACATGGACATCGAGCGTGAGCGCGGAATCACCATAAAGGCGCGCGCCGTGCGGCTGAAATACCACGCGGACGATGGCGAGGACTATATATTCAACCTCATCGACACCCCCGGTCATGTTGACTTCAATTATGAGGTTTCCCGTTCGCTTGTTGCCTGCGAGGGCGCAATACTTATTGTGGACGCTTCTCAGGGAATTGAGGCGCAGACTCTTGCCAACACCTATCTTGCAGTGGAGAACGACCTTGAGGTAGTTCCGGTGATAAACAAGATCGACCTCCCCTCCGCTCATCCGGAGCAGGTCAAGGAAGAGATCGAAAACGTAATCGGAATACCCGCCGAGGGCGCGCCGGAGATCTCTGCGAAAATGGGAATAAATATCCACGCGGTCATGGAGTGTATAGTACATTCTATCCCCGCTCCAAAAGGCGACACTGAAGCCCCGCTTCAGGCGCTTATCTTCGACAGCTATTACGACAGCTACAAGGGAGTTATAACCTACGTCCGCATTAAAGAGGGCAGCGTGAAGCCCGGCGACAGAATACGCATGATGGCTACCGGAGCGGAATTCACCGTTGTCGAAACTGGTTTCATGGGAGCCACCGAGCTTGTCCCCTGCTCCGGACTTAAAGCCGGAGAGGTAGGCTACATCGCCGCTTCAATAAAATCTATCGGCGAAACTAAGGTCGGCGATACCGTGACCTCCGCCGACAAGCCTGCCTCAGAGCCACTTGCCGGCTACCGTGAGGTAAATCCCATGGTGTTCAGCGGAATCTACCCGGCGGACGGAGCGAAATACGTTGATCTGCGTGAAGCTCTGGAAAAGCTCCAGCTCAACGACGCTTCGCTGTCCTTTGAGCCGGAAACCTCTGTGGCGCTTGGCTTCGGCTTCCGCTGCGGATTTCTCGGACTGCTGCACATGGAAATAATTCAGGAGCGCATTGAGCGGGAATACAACCTAGACATCATCACCACAGCGCCGTCCGTTGTGTATAAAATCGAGCTTACCGACGGCACGGTGAAAATGATAGACAACCCGACGAACTACCCCGATCCCTCAGAGATAGCGCAGGCATACGAGCCTATGGTGAACGCGCACGTTTATGCGCCGTCTGAATATGTCGGCAATATCATGGAGCTTTGCCAGAACCGCCGCGGTGTGTTCCGGGACATGAAATATATCGACGAAGCAAGAGTAGACCTGCACTATGAGCTGCCGCTGAACGAGATAGTATACGACTTCTTCGACGCTTTGAAATCCCGCACCCGGGGCTACGCAAGCTATGATTATGAGATGATGGGCTTCGTTCCCTCCAAGCTTGTAAAGCTGGATATACTGCTGAACGGCGATATCATAGACGCGCTTTCCTTTATTGTCCATGCGGACAAAGCTTATGAGCGCGCCCGCAAAATGGCTGAGAAGCTGAAAGAGCATATCCCGCGGCAGCTTTTCGAGATCCCCATTCAGGCTGCGGTAGGCGGCAAAATTATCGCCAGAGAAACGATCAAGGCTCTGCGCAAGGACGTGCTTGCAAAGTGCTACGGCGGCGATATCACCCGAAAGAAGAAGCTGCTTGAAAAGCAGAAGGAGGGCAAAAAGCGCATGAGAGCTTTCGGCACTGTCGAAGTTCCTCAGGAGGCTTTCATGGCTGTACTCAAGCTGGACGATGAGTAAACGCGGTCTGTATATCCATGTGCCGTTCTGTGTGAGGAAATGCCCCTACTGCGACTTCTATTCTCTCTCCGGCGCGGAGGAGCTTTATTCCGGCTATGCGGCGGCGGTCAGGAGAAATCTCGCGTATTACGATGAGCCATTCGACACGGTGTATTTCGGCGGGGGAACTCCCAACCTTATCACGCCGTACATGGCTGAGATACTGTCGGAGGTGAACTTCTCTCCCGACGCTGAAATAACCTCGGAATGCAACCCGGCAAGCGCAGGCTCAGATACTCTGCAAGCTATGCGCCGGTCGGGAATAAACCGGCTTTCTGTCGGAGTTCAGTCCTTGCAGGACAACGAGCTTCAAAAGCTGGGCAGACTTCACAATTCCTCAGACGCGGAAAAGCTTATCCTTTCCGCCGAGAAAGCCGGATTTGACAGCATTTCCGCAGATATAATGCTGGGAATTCCGGGACAGACTGCGACTTCGCTCACCGATACTCTGAAACGGCTGTCGCTGCTTCCGGTGCAGCACATTTCCGCCTATATGCTGACCCTTGAACCGGCGACCCCCTACGGAAAAAATCCTCCCGTCGATATGGCGGACGACGAACAAATGGCGGACTTATACGCGCTCTGTCAAGAGATTTGCAGGGAACTGGGATTTATTCAGTATGAGATAAGCAATTTCGCCCAGAAAGGCTTTGAATGCCGTCACAATCTCAAATACTGGCGTGACGAGGAATACCTCGGAATAGGGCCGGCGGCGCATTCTTTTTATCAGGGAAAGCGGTTCGCAGTTCCAAAGGATCTGAGGGGATTCATCGCCGCGCCCCGTCAAACGACCGAGATAACCGATGATTCCCCCGGCGATTATGACGAGCAGGTGATGATGGGACTTCGGCTTGCGGAGGGTATCTCGGAGGAACTGTACATGCCGCTGCTTCCGGGACTAAAGCTGCTGCCGCCGGAATATTACCTGCTGGAAAACGGAAGGCTTCGGCTGACTGCGGCGGGATTTCCGGTGTATAATTATATCGTGTCGCTGCTGCTGGCGCATACAAATTGAGGTGCTTTATGAGAAGAAAAGACCGGGAGATCACCGACGATCTCCAGATAGACGAAATAATCAGCCGGTGTGACTGCTGCCGTCTTGGATTTAACGACAACGGCGAAATTTACATCGTCCCCCTCAGCTTCGGCTATGAAAAGCAGGACGGAAAGCGTTATTTCTACTTTCACAGCGCCGCCGAGGGTCGCAAGCTAGACCTCATCAGCCGCGGAGGATGTGTGGGATTTGAGCTTGACTGCGGCTATCAGCTTCACATGGCGGACAGCCCCTGCGGATATTCAGCGGCTTTCAGCAGCGTTATCGGCACGGGCAGGGTGGAGATACTCGCCTCCGCCGCCGAAAAGACCGCCGGACTTCAGAGCTTGATGCGGCACACGGCAGGGCTTGAGGACTGCTCATTCAGCCCAGAAATGCTGGAGCAGGTCTGCGCTTTCCGGCTGGAGGTAACTCAGCTTTCATGCAAGGTTCATTTATAAAAAAGGAGAAAAACAATGTCCTACACGATAGAAAAAGGCAGGAAATTAATTCCCGCAAACAGTGACTGCTTCCAGTACATGGGCAGGATAGACTTTGACGAACCGGCGCGCCCGGTGCTGGTATTCCCGGCGACAACGGTCGATGTTATCTTCACCGGAACTTACGTTGCTGCGGTGCTGAAAAACATCGACCTTCAGGAGCACACCTATTTTGGTGCGTTCGTTGACGGAGTTCAACAAAGCTTTGAGATGAAAAAGGGCAGAGAGGACGAGCTTTATGTCCTTGCGGAAAACCTTGAACCCGGCGAGCATACCCTGCGGCTGCTGAAAAGAATGGCAGCGGCGCATTACGTTGAATTCGCGGGAATTGTGGTGGACGAGAACGCCGAGGTGCGATATCCCGATCACAAATACGACATGAAGCTGGAAGTATACGGCGACAGCGTTTCCGCCGGAGAAGTCACCGAAGCTCTGTTCTATGAGGGGCAGTGCGACCCGGCTCACCACAGCCAGTATGATAACTCTCATTTCGGCTATCCTATGGCGCTTTCCCGCAAGCTCAACGCAGAGCTTCACGACATAGCACAGGGCGGTATCGCGCTGTTTGACGGCACAGGCTGGTACTGCTCCGACCAGCTCACCGGAATGCTGAGCTGCTACGACAAGATAGAATATAGCCCCTACCAGCCGAAAAAGAACTGGGATTTCTCACAGTGGAAGCCGGACGCGGTAATTATCGCCATCGGTCAGAACGACTCAAACCCCGACCCGGAGTGCATTAAAGACCCTGACTACCGCCGTAAGTGGAAGGACGCGTACATAGGCTTTCTGAACGACCTGCGGAGCAAATACCCCGGAGCAAAGTTTCTGCTTATCCTGACGGTACTGCGGCATGACCGGACATGGGACGACGCGCTGGAGGAAATATGCGCCGAGGTGAATTCCCCGGACGTGACGCACTTTGTGTTCCGCCGCAATGGTGACGCTACTAATGGACACCCCAGAGCCACCGAGCAGGAGGAAATGGCAGGAGAGCTTTATAATTACTTCAGGGACGAATTGAAGCTGGTGAAATAATACAATACCGTGCAATTCATACTAATAACCGTTTGAACGAAGGAAAAGATTTGCGGAAAGACAGTACCGATATCTAGGAAAAGAAACGCAGGCGTACTGTATGTACGTCAAGTTTCTTTGACGACGAGAGCGGTGCTGGATTTCTGCAAAGATTTCCTGAATTTAAATGGTTATTAGTATCAGACTGAGATACGGCAAACACATCAAAAACACCCCCGCAGAGCGATCTGCGGGGGTGAAATTATCGGAAAATGGATATTCGGATTTATCAACCCTTCTTGGAAAGCAGCATACGGTCGTTGTTGAGGGTAGTGCCGCTTGCCTCCTCAAACTTCTTCATCAGGTCGTCAACGGTGAGGTTCTTCTTTTCCTCGCCCTTAACATCGTAGATGATCTGACCGTTGTTCATCATGATAAGGCGGTTGCCGTACTCGATAGCGTTCGACATATTGTGAGTTACCATCATTGCGGTGAGGTGGTTCGCCGCAATTATCTCATCGGAGAGTTGAAGCACCTTTGCGGCGGTTTTCGGGTCAAGAGCCGCCGTATGCTCGTCCAGAAGCAGTATCTGCGGCTTCTTCAGCGTAGCCATGAGCAGCGTCAGAGCCTGCCGCTGACCGCCGGAAAGAAGTCCCACCTTTGAGGTCATTCTGTCCTCCAGACCTAAACCGAGAGTTTTAAGCAGCTCGCGATATTCCTCTTTCTCCCTGCGTGTTATTCCCCAGCGGAGAGTCCTGCTCTGACCTCTGCGTGCGGCAAGAGCGAGGTTTTCCTGTATCTCCATTGTCGCCGCCGTTCCGGTCATGGGATCCTGAAATACTCTGCCGATATATTTCGCGCGCTGATGCTCGGACAGACCTGTGACGTTCTGACCGTTAATGATTATCGCACCTTCGTCAACCGGCCATACTCCGGCGATAGCGTTGAGCGTGGTGGATTTGCCCGCGCCGTTGCCGCCGATAATGGTCACAAAATCGCCCTCGTCAAGCTTTATTGAAACGCCGTTAAGAGCCTTTTTCTCGTTGATCGTGCCGGGATTGAAGGCTTTTCTGAGGTTTATCAGTTCCAGCATATCATTCGCCCTCCTTTTTGTCAGAGTCGGATACAGAGCCGCTGAGCGCCGGCTGCATTTCATCGGATTCCCCGACAGCAGCTGCTCCCGCCGCTCCGACAGCGGAACGCTTTCCCGCTTTTCTGAACGAGGTCTTTGAAGACTTCTGGATATATGGCACAGCAAGGAATATCGCCACGATGAGCGCAGAGAACAGCTTTGTGTTGTCGGTGGAAAGACCGATGAGCATTACTATTCTCAGTACCACAAAATAGACTATCGCGCCGAGAGCGGTGAAAGTAAGTTTACCGATAAAGTTGAAGCGCTTTCTGAGAATTACCTCTCCCAGAACCATGCCGATAATTACCGCAGCAAGTCCTATAACGATAGCACCTCTGCCCATATTTACGTCCGCGAAGCCCTGATACTGGGACAGCAGAGCGCCGGAAAGTCCGACAAGACCGTTGGAAAGCACCAGAGTGATGATAGTAGTGCGCTTTGTGTTGATACCCTCCGCCTTTGACATGGAAGTATTGCAGCCGGTGGCGCGTATCGACATACCGTATTCAGTACCGAAGAACCAGTACAGCGCCCCGATGATAAGCACAACAAAAATCAGCGCAGTGCCAACGGTACGAAGTATGTCCCAAAGTTCGTTTCCGGCGGTGACATATCTCGACGAAATGACCAGCGGGAATTTGTCAACGCTTATCGGCGCGTTAGCCTTTCCGTTGATATCGAGGTAAACCGAATACAGCGCAAGCTGAGTAAGGATACCCGCAAGAATTCCGGGAATACCAAGCATAGTGTTCAGCAACGCCGTACACAAGCCCGCCGCGCAGCCCGCGAGGAATGCAATGATCATCGCCACTGGAACGGGAACGCCGTTTGTGATAAGTACCACGGCGGTAACGCCGCCAAGACCCAGAGTTCCGTCGATCGTAAGGTCGGCAAAGTCAAGAATCTTGTATGTAATGAAAACGCCGATAGCCAGAACGCCCCATATAAGACCCTGGGTTATATCGCCGGGGAGAGCGTTTCCGAAGGTAGAAAGCTTTTGTAAAAGAATATCCATTTTTCCTCCGATTAAATTGTCTGTAATTATATGCAGAAGCGGGGAACGGACTATATCCCGTCCGCGCCCCGTTGTGCATTTGTGTTATTACCGCCGCTGAGGAAGCTTATCAGATAGCCTCGTAGCCCTCAGGAGGAGTGATGCCGAGTTCTGTGCAGATCTCTGCATTGTACTTCTTGGTTACGTTTGGAGCAAACTTAACTTCCATAGTGGAAATGTCTGCGCCGTTTACGAGGATTTCGTAAGCCATTTCACCGGTGGTTCTGCCAAGATCCTCATAGCTGATAGACAGGGTAGCAACGCCGCAGCCAGCGCAGATGCCCTCTTCGCCTGCGATTACCGGGATACCGGCGGGAACAACGATGTTCTTGATGGTTTCAGTGGAAGAAGCCATTGTGTTGTCAGTCGGAATGTAAAGAACGTCGCACTCGGAAATAGCTGTTGTAACAACAGTGCTGATCTCGTTTGTGTCAGCCGCGCTGTACTCCTTGAAAGCTACGCCGGCAGCGGTCATAGCCTCGCCGAACTTTACAGCCTGATACTTGGAGTTAGCCTCGGCTGAGCAGTACAGGATACCTACCTGCTTAACGTCAGGGAACATTTCAACCAGCATAGCAGCCTGCTCGTCAATGGGAGCGAGGTCAGAAGTACCGGAGATGTTTTTACCGGTTGTGCCTGTCCAGTCGTCAATAGAAAGAGCAGTAGCATAATCGGTTACAGAAGTACCGAGGATCGGGATAGTTGCGGTTGCTGCGCTTGCCGCCTGAAGAGCGCCGGTAGCGTTTGCAAGAATGAGGTCAACGCCGGAAGCTGCAAAACCAGTGCAGATAGTGGTGCAGTTGGTAGCCTCGCCGTTTGCATTCTGCTTGTCAAACTCAACCTTGTTGCCGAGCTTCTCAGTCAGAACGTCCATGAAGCCCTTTGTTGCTGCGTCAAGAGCGTCGTGCTGAACAAGCTGGCAGATACCTATGGTATATACCTTGTCGCTGTCTGTGGCTGCCGCTTCGCTGCTCTCTTCGCCTGCTGCATCTGAGGAAGCTGCATCGCTGGACACTTCGGCTGTGCTGCCAGTATTTCCGTCTGCTGCGGAAGAGCCGCTATTGGAAGATGTGTCTGAGCTTGCGCAGGCTGTTGCTGTTACAGCCATTGCTGCCGCTGCGATAGCAGCGAGAATTTTTCTGGTTTTCATTTTGGTTTTCTCCTTGCTTGTCTTTATGTAGTGTTGTATGCTTTATGGCTTTGGCGCTTTTGAGCTTTTTCGCGCTAAAGTTATCCGCACACACAATTATTATATCACACCTCAAAACAAATAGCAACTTATCAGCGCAATAAAAATCATATTATATCAAAAATTTGTGCAATATACACAAACAAATGTGTACAAATTGCCTGCCAAAAAAGTGGATCCGTTCATAAATATAAAGCGCATCGCTTTTAGTGTGTTGCTAATAAAGCAGTTTTCGCCCCGCCGAGCAAATCATCTGTTGCAAAGATGAAGTGTCGGCGAGGCGGAATTGCCCAAAGGGGGTACCCTTTAGTGTGTTGCCGATAAAGCAGTTTTTGACCCGCCGAGCAAATCAAGCCCAAAATAGATGAGGTGAAATGCTCGGCGAAATTGCCAAAGGCGGCTACGCCTTGCGGTGCGCTCTTAGATGTATTGCAGTATTATTCCTCGATAACGACCTCTGCGTCGGTAGCGTTCTTGCGTATGCTCTCAATTCCATTCTTGCAGCCTGACTTAGCCTTATATCCCTCGCCGGTAGCAATGATCTGACCATTCTTTGCCTTAAGACGGAAACGGAATTCTCCTGCCTTGTCGGTGTACATCTCGAACTTGGGGTTCTTCTCGGTGGCATAGCCCTCTGCGGTCTGATCCTCCAGAGCAGCCTCAGGCGCGTTTGTCTTTACGCTCTGAACACCGTTTTTGCAGGCGTCAAGGCTGTTGTAAACCTCGCTGTTGGCGATTATCTCACCGTTTCCTGCCTTGAGATTGAACACATAGCCGCCCGATTTCGCGGGCTTGATAACAAACTTTCCCATAGTAAAAGCGTCCTTTCGTGTTTAATATTTTCCTCCCTCGGAAAGAGGGGAATTATCATCAGATCACAGCAAAATCTCTCGATTATTGCTGAACAAGATCTTCGCTGCTTTCAGCTGCTACCGGAGCATTTCCAGCCACAGGAGCCTCGGAATTTATGCCAGCTGCGACAGCCTTTCCGGTAACAAAGCTGCCCACCAGCGATTTAAGATCGACGCCCAGACCCTCAAGCATACCGGAGGACGCCTGAGTGGTCGCTTCCGTGATATCCTTGACCAGCTTCGCGGTGTTTCCGTCGCCGTACATTGTGATCTTGTCCACGTTCTCCAGCGGCTTCGCAATAGCCCGAGCGACCTCCGGCATTTTCTCGAAGTACATCTGGAGCACTGCGGCTTCTTCCATCTTGCGCATTGCTTCCGCTTTCTTGTCAAGACCCTCTGCCTCTGCGAGAGCCTTTGCCCGTACAGCCTCAGCCTCTGCAAGACCTTTAGCCCGGATACCCTCAGCCTCCTGCTCAGCAGCGTATCTTGCCGCTTCTGCTCTAGCCTTTTCGGCAGCCGCTTCATTCTGGGCGGTCACAAGGATAGCTGCCGCTTCGTTCTTCTTGATCTCCAGCTCCGCTTCCGCGTTCTGGATATCCTCATACTTCTTAGCTTCCGCATTTCTCTGAACCGAATACAGTTCCGCATCAGCCTTCTGCTGTGCAGCGTATTTCTGAGCCTCTGCGGTTTTCTTTACCTCTGCTTCGAGGGCACGCTCCTTGATCTCCGCTTCCTTTGCCTTGATCTCGACTTCCTTTTCCTGCTTTGCAAGGTTTGCGTTCGCAGTTGTGATCTCAATGGTCTTTCGCTGCTCCTCCTGCTGAATGGTATAAGCAGCGTCAGCCTCCGCGCGCTTGATATCTGCGCAGCGCTTCAGCTCAGCCTGCTTGATCGCAAGCTCATTCTCACGCTCAGCGATAGCGGTCTCGGAATCAACCTTCGCGTCGTTAGCCTTGCGGTTTGCCTCAGCCTGCGCGATCTTGATGTCGCGTTCCGCCTCCGCTTTTGAAATAGCCGCCTTTTTCTTGATCTGCATGGTGTTGTCGATACCCATGTCGTTGATTATTCCGTTGTCGTCCACAAAGTTCTGGACGTTAAAGGAAACTATCTCAAGACCCATAGCGCGGAGGTCGGGGTCTGCATTCTGTTTTACCTTGTCCGCAAACGCCTGACGGTTGGAAACCATCTCCTCCAGACGCATCTGTCCGACGATCTCACGCATATTACCCTCAAGAACTTCTCTTGCAACACCGGTTATGTACTGAACATTGCGGTTGAGGAAGTTCTGCTGTGCGCGCTGGATAGTGTCCGGATCGGGGGAGATCTTGACGTTTACCACCGCGTCAACCGAGATATTGATATAGTCTGCGGTAGGCACAGCCTGCGCGGTCTTTACATCTACCGACATAAGAGCCAGCTCCAGCACATCGCAGCGCTCCAGAAACGGCAGCTTCACAGTAGCCTTTCCGATGACCACCTTAGCCTTGCGGCGCAGACCACTTATGATGAAAGCCTTATCCGGCGGAGCCTTGCGGTAGCCTGCGGTAAATACAAAAATCAAAACCACCACAACAATAATGATCGGGATAATAACACCCATATCCAATTCTGGCATAACAGCCTCACTTTCTGCGCAAAGCGCAATTAAAAAAATATGATACTTTTATAGGAATACCTTATCACGGCGCAGCCTTTGCCGGGTCATATCTTCGGACGATCTCCGCTGCCTGATAGTACATTTTCTGGAGCTTCTGAAAATCCGAGCCGCATTCGCTGAGATCTCCCGCGCGGATATCGTCAACGATCTTCTTCGCCGGCAGGAACACTCCGTTCAGCCCGATATTCCCCGCCAGACCTTTGAGGGAATGAGCGGTGAACAGCATATTCTGATAGTCCTCCTTTTCTGCGTCAGAAGTCAGTTCCAGCACCACACTGTTTGCCGATTCAAAGAACTTATACAGATATTTCAGGAACATTTCCTCATTGTCCATGAAATGTTCGACCATTTCCGGAACATTCATTCCGACCTTGAGCATTTCATCGCAAAACTCTTTACTGATCAAAATAATCACCCCTAATGTATATTTTACCATTCCATTTAAAATTCGTCAAGAAGTCCTATAAATTTTGTATGAATATACAAAAAAGCCCCCTGAAAATTTCAGAGGGCTACAAACTAAGGATAAGCTGATTAAAGCGAAGCGTAACAAAATCAGCCGCGTGAGTATGCGCGTTTGAACGGGGCGATTTTGTTTTAATCAGCGTCTCCCTAACGATAGCTTATTTAAAGTTATACAGCTGGATCTGTTCAAAGCCGTCCAATAGATCTCCTGACATCTTGAAAGCCGCGTCAACTCCACGGGCAACGCACTCGATCGGATTATCCGCCACATAGCAGGGCGCGCCGACATGATCAGAAATAAGCTCCGGAAGACCGCCGAGCATTGCGCCGCCGCCGGTGAGCAGGATACCGTTGGAAAGGATATCGCCGACAAGCTCCGGGGGTGTGGACTCCAGCACCAGCTTCACCTGCTCCACGATCTCCATGGCGTTCTCGTGGATCGCGTCATATATATCCTTATCGCTGATCTCAAGACTCTCAGGCAGACCCTTCAGCAGATTTCTGCCGCGTATCGTCATTTTTTTCTCTCCGGTGGGGTCGAATACATTGGCGATCTCCATTTTCGCCTTTTCAGCGGTTTTTTCGCCGATAAGGATCTTGTATTTCTGAGTGATATGACGAATTATCGCCTGATCGAACTTGTTTCCAGCCATTTTGACGGAACGGCTCTGCACGATTCCGTTAAAGGACACGATAGCAACGTCCGCAGTACCTCCACCGATATCCACGACCATAGTGCCGTTCGGCTTTGAGATGTCGATCCCTGCTCCGATAAGAGCCGCAATAGGCTCTTCTATCAGAAATACCTTGCGCGCTCCGGCGGACATTGCGGCTTCAACTACCGCCCGGCGCTCAACGTCAGTTACCGACGAGGGAACGCACAAAACTATTCTAGGCTTCATCATAGCGCCGCCGTTCACCATGTGGATAAATTCGCGTATCATGGCTTCGGTCATATCGTTGTCGGAAATAACTCCGTCCTTGAGCGGGCGCACTGCCACGATGTATTCCGGAGTTCTGCCTATCATTCTGTAAGCCTCAGAGCCAACAGCAACAACAGCCTTTTTCTTCTTGTCGTAAGCCACCACCGACGGCTCGTTCAGAACGATGCCCTTTCCGGCAATGGTGATGATTATATTCGCAGTTCCTAAATCTATTCCTATATCGAGTGACATATTTTTTCTCCATTCTTTTGTTCTGTTTGAGGCAAATACTATTATATCACTTCCCACGGCGTTTTGCAATATATTTTCCCGCTTCCTGCAAAAGAAATTCACGATCATTCGGGAATTTTCCGTCAACAACTCCGTCAAGCAGATATTTCAGCACCTCTCCCATTTTCGGGGACGGTTCGACGATCCCACGGAGAGCGTTTCCGTCCACCGCCAGAGATCTCATAGTCAAGCAGCTTTCCGACGCGATCTGACGCGCCCGCTCTATCAAATCGAAATACACGTCGCTCCTGCCTCGGTAATCAGCCCGCTTCGCAAGGTCGTCCGCCGCGTGAGCCAGCGCGATATCGCAGTAGGTCTGCTCCCCGAATTTTGCCAGATGCTTGCGGATAAGCCTGTCGCCGTTCATCATCTGGATATCATGGTACTTCACAATGGTGCAGACCCGCTCCCGGAGCGCATTGCTGCACTTCAGCCGCCGCAGTATCGCATCCGCGACCTCCGCACTTATCTTAGCATGACCATAGAAATGTCCCTCGCCGTCCTCACCGATCGAGAAGCACTCCGGCTTTCCGATATCGTGAAGGAGCATTGCAAGCGTCAGCGCAAGCTGATTTTCCTGTCCCTTTGTTATTCGCGCAGCGCTTTCCGCAGCGAGAATACTATGCTCGTAAACGTCAAGGGAATGGTACTTTGAACGCTGCTCAAAATCAAATGTCCCTTTAAGCTCCGGAATGATCACCGCGAATATCTCCCGGAATTCGCTCATAACACGCCGGAGATTTTGGTCGGAATTTCTCCCGGTAAGCAGCCCGGAAAGCTCTGCAAACACCCGCTCAGCCGAGATGTTTTTCAACAGCGCCCGACAGTCCAGCATTGCAGTCGCAGTGTTTTCCTCTATCCCGAAGCCAAGCGAAGCCGAGAACCTCAGCCCCCGCATTATGCGCAGCGCGTCCTCCTGAAAACGCCGCTCAGGCTCGCCTATGCAGCGTATGACGCCCCTGCGGATATCCTCCGCACCGCCGAATTCGTCAAAAAGCCCCCGTTTCGGGCTGTACGCTATTCCGTTCATGGTGAAATCCCGGCGGGCTATATCCTCCTTTAGACTTCTGGTGAAGCTCACCGACTCCGGACGGCGGCTGTCGTGGTATTCCCCGTCAACCCGATAGGTAGTGATCTCCACGGGGATACCGTCTGTCAGCACCGTCACCGTGCCGTGCTTTATTCCGGTTTCGATGACGCGCATGCTGCTGAATACCTGCTCCGTTTCCTCCGGCAGAGCAGAGGTGGTCACGTCGAAATCATGCGGAGCAAACCCCATTATGCTGTCCCGGACGCAGCCGCCGACGATATAGGCTTCATATCCGGCGCTTTCAAGCCGGTCAAGAATCATTTGCACTCTTTCGGGAATATCAATTTCCATGCTGTCACCAACTTTTCGATATAATTTGTAATTTGTCGGGCGGGTACGCCCGACAGACAAAACCGCCCGGAAAGATAAGAAGTCCTTCCGGGCGGTCAGATGAATTGTCAGAACTCCGGCTTATCCACCTGATTATTGATCTTAGTACCCTTCTGCACCGTCAGCGTCAGAATGAACATCATAACACCGATAACCACAGACAGAGCAATTCCAACAAGAATGCTCGCGATATTGTCCGCCAGCACGAAATACCCGGTAAACATCTCGCCCGTTACCAGCGAACGAAGCGTCAGCGGGTGGAACTTCGTCAGATCAAGGGAGGTCAGAATAAGCTGAACAATGGAAACGCCGATATACATTAGTACCGTAACTACTCCCGGACGGCTGGTACAAAGCCCAATGGACATATACACCACCGTGAAGAACGTCATATAAACAGCGCACATAAGCGACGCCAGCATAAGCATTCCCACACCAATAGTACCGCTTGTGAACATAATATTGCAAAGTCCTCCGGTAATGCAGCAGGCAATAAAGGCGGTCGCAAAAACTGTACCCGGATAAAGAACATATTTCGGCAATAAATAGCTGAAGTGATCCAGACCTGCACAGGACGGAATTATCGTCGCGCGCTTTTTCTGCTCGCCACCGCAGGGCGACATCAGAACCAGCATTATTATCAGAAGCGATGTTGCGCAGAGATCAGTCATTGTCAGGCTGAAAACTATACCCGCGTCGTCGAACAGCGCTGCGGTTTCAGTCATGATATCAGACGGGCTGCCCGCAACCGAACCGGCTGTAAATAACGAATTCATCAGCACCGACATTCCCCAGTACATCAGAGGATCCGCAATTGCGAAAGAGAGAATTGCGATCAATACTCCACATAAACGGAATGTTCTCGTAAATTGGAACCATTCCTTTTTGAAGCCGTATTTAATTTGCATTTCTATCCACCACCATTCTGAATACCTCCTCAAGACTTGCCGTGCCGATCTTAAGGCTCTCCGCTGCCATATCATTGTCCGCCAGCAGCCGGATAAGCCGACGCGAGCATTCCTCCGCATTGTCGGTGCCAAAGCGGAAGGTATTGTTTATGTCATTGAATTCCGCCCTCGCGAAATCCACCGTCAGCAGCTTTATCTTCATTTCATCGGTAAGTCCCCTCACCTTGAGATGAACCACGTTCCCGGCATATTTGCGCAGAATGTCCTCCAGCCTGCCCTCCTCTGCAAGAACGCCGTTTGCCATAATTCCAATACGGTTGGCAACGCGCTCAACGTCTGACAGAATGTGCGTAGATAAAACGATAGTGCTGCCCATGCTTTTCAATCTCTCGATTATAGAGATTACCTCCGCACGTCCCTCCGGGTCAAGCGCCGAGGTCGGCTCGTCAAATATCAGCAACTCCGGATTTCCGATGATAGCCGCGCCCATGCCAAGTCGCTGGGTCATGCCTCTTGAGTAGCCCTTTGCCCGGCGGTCTGCCGCCTTTGTAAGTCCCACAATGTCCAGAACTTCGTTCACCCGACTGGGGATATCCCCCTCGTAATTGCAGCAGGCGGCGATATATGACAGGTATTCCCTTGACGTCATATAACCGTAGATCATGGGGCTTTCCGGAAGATATCCCACCTTAACCGGCTTGCCGTCGCCAAGAACTATTTCACCCTCGTCCTTAGGAATAATATTCGTGATTATGTTCATGGTAGTTGTCTTTCCGCAGCCGTTGCGCCCCAGAAAGCCGTATACATCGCCCTTTTCGATATCCATGCTGAGCCCCCTCAGTACGGAAAAAGAGCCGTATTTCTTGTAAAGATTGCGTATTCTGACCAAAAAATTCACCCTTTCCATCTGGTATATAATAACATATTACATTATCAAGGCTGGTTTGTCAATAGCTGAGAAAACTCCGCTACCTGAAACTCCCTGACCAACACACCCTCTGCTGTTTATATGTTGTATATACAGTATAATCTGTTTATACTGTTTTGTCAAGGGGTTATGAGAAAAAATTTACATATTATATATAACATATAACAGAAAATTCCCCGCCGGATAAAGCGGGGAATGATTTCTGTAACCAATAACTTATGTCAAATCAGTTATACTGCTCTCTGTACAAGA
>CAMAGG010000026.1 GCA_945833805.1 uncultured Clostridia bacterium
CGCAAAGCGCGGAAGTCGCCGGCGGGCGTACCCGCCCGACAAATTACAATTTATATAAAAAATAATCCGCTGCTGCGGGCGGCGGTCATTTCGAGGTGAGATTATTTGATTTGTATGTTGTGTCCGAGAAAATGCGGTGTTGACCGGGTGAATAACATGGGCTTCTGCGGCATGGGGGCGACAGTGAGATTGGCGAGAGCAGCGCTCCACTACTGGGAGGAGCCTTGTATCAGCGGTACGAACGGGAGCGGCGCAGTGTTCTTTTCGGGCTGCGTCATGAGGTGCGTTTTCTGTCAGAATTACGAAATAAGCGCCGGAGGAAAAGGAAAGGACATCAGCACAGAGCGGCTTGCGGAGATATTCCTTGAGCTTCAGGAGCAGGGAGCGCACAATTTAAATCTGGTAAATCCCACTCATTATGTCCCGCAGATAATCCGGGCTCTGGACAAGACCGGGGATAGGCTTAAAATCCCGGTGGTATACAACAGCGGCGGCTACGAAAGAGTGGAAACTCTGCGGGCGCTGTCGGGTTATGTGGACATCTACCTTCCGGATATCAAGTATTTTTCGGACGTGCTGGCTAAGGAACTGTCGGACGCTCCAAATTACTTTGAAACGGCGATGGATGCGGCGGAGGAAATGCTCCGACAGACCGGAAAACCGGATTTCGCGGAAAATGGTCTGCTGAAAAAGGGTGTAATTATCAGGCATCTGGTGCTGCCCTATCATTATCATGATTCAGTCGAGGTGATACGAAAGGTGGGAGAGCGATTTGGCAAGGACGTTCTGTTCAGCCTTATGAGCCAGTATACCCCTTTCGGCAGGGCAAAGGATATTCCCCGGCTTGACCGGAGAATTACCACGTTTGAATACCGCAAAGCGCTTGACGCAGTGTATGAAGTCGGGCTGGAGGGCTTCATGCAGGAGCGCAGCTCCGCGAAGGAGGAATACACTCCGGAATTTGATATGACAGGAATTTGAAATTCCTCTTTACAAATCGGTTATTTTGTGATAAAGTATTAGTATATAAAATTTACCCTGAACAGGAGATAACGGTATGACTAGTTTTGAAGATCTGAATTTAGGCATTGACGGCGACAGTATTACGGCTGGGGAACAGTGGAGTTTCCATGTTTACAAAAATCTCGGCATGAAATCCCACAGTAACGTCGCAGTGGGAAGCTCCGTCTGGTACAAGAGGTCCGCGGAGATCGCCGGAACTACGGTTGCAACGCAGAATTACGGCTCGGCAGATTTTGCGGGAATAAGTGACGGCTGGGAGCCTACGGACGATGTTCAGGAAATGCAGAAGCGTATGAACAACTGCGCGGTGGTACATATTCAGAGATTTCTTTCGGAGGTAAAGAACGGTAATTTCCCCGCACCGGATATCTTCGCATTCGCAATGGGAACAAACGATCTTGAGGAATTTATCGGCGATCCGGAAAAGGCGCTCACCGGCAAGGAGCTTTCCGACAACGGAAATATTGATCTTTTCACCGAGGCTGGGGCGGCAAGATGGTGCATACAGACCATTCAGGAGAATTTCCCGAACTGCCGTGTGTTTGTGATGACGCCTATCCAGACGGCTACTCCAGAGCACAACAGGAAGATCGAAAAAACTATCGAGTGCCTTAAAAAGATCTGCCGGGGGCTGTCTGTGCAGGTCATTGACGCATACAGCAACAGCGGTATCTGCGAGAAATACGAGGTAATCGGCGGCAGGGGAAGATATCTCAAGGACGGACTTCACCCGGAGCTTAACGGTCAGGCGCTGGAGGGCGCTTTTGCGACAAAGGAAATACGGAATAATTATTTTTGATCAGAGGTTTATATGGAATTTCCGGCAGAGCTACGGGGTGAAATCGAGCGGCTTCTGGCTGATGAAAACACAAATCTGCTTGCTGCTGCGGCGGAGGGTATCTCGAAAAAATACCGCGGCAACGATGGCTCCGGACGGCGGCTGATAAGCTCCCGGAGAGATATCCTTGCATATGCGGCGGTGAGAATGCCGGCGACTTTTGGCGCGGTGAGCAGAGCGCTTCAGCTGACGCTGGAATGTCTGCCGGAGGAGCGGCGGGAGTTCAGGACGGCTCTTGATATCGGCGCGGGTACTGGCGCGGCTTCTCATGCGGCGGCGATGATCGCGGGCTGCGAAAGTATAGAATGTATTGAGCGGGAGCCGGAAATGATAGCGCTTGGAAAGCGGCTGACGGATCTTTGTGGGGTTCCGGCGGAGTGGAAAAGCGGCGACATTGCAGACGGATTTGAGGACAAGGCGGAACTGGTTCTTTGTTCCTACTGTCTGAACGAGCTTGGTCAGTCCGGCGGGAAAGCGGCGGTGAAACAGCTTTGGGAGAGTGCGGAGCGGCTTCTGCTGATCGTAGAGCCGGGTACTCCGGAGGGATATGCAAATATCCTGTCCGCCCGGGAGCAGCTTTTGTCCCTCGGCGCGCATATCGCTGCTCCCTGTCCGCATGAAACGCCCTGTATGCTTCAGAAAGGCGACTGGTGTCATTTCACTGTGCGGGTCGCAAGAAGCAGGCTTCATAAGCAGCTAAAAGGGGGCGATGTCCCCTATGAGGACGAGAAATTCTGCTTTCTGGCGGCTTCAAGGGAGCAGGTGAGCCGGTGTTCTGCCCGCGTCCTGCGTCACCCGGAAATAGCAAGCGGCAGGATAACCCTTGAATTATGCGCTCCGGAGGGTATCGGGAAACGGACTGTGACAAGGAAAAGTCCTCAGTTCAAGGCGGCAAGGAAATCTGACCCCGGGGACTGCTTTACATAAGCTAAGGCAGGATAGCCTGAACAATTTTCACCATAGTTTATAAGGAGGTAATGACAATGCGTAAAATGGGCATGAAGCTTGCGGCGCTGTTTATGAGCGCGGTGGTAATGGCGGCATCGTCCTCGGCGGCTTTTGCTGAGAGCGCTCCGCAGTTGCAGACAGCGTGGTTTGAGCAGGAGATGGGCGCTTCTTCGACAGTGACATGGGACGGTAAATCTACCCTTGAAGCAGGAAAAAGATATGTGCTCAACAAGAATGTTACTTTGTCCCAGAAGGTGGAGATACCCAAAGGGACGACTCTTACCCTGAACAGCGGAGTAAAACTCACCATAGGCACTAATGGTAAGCTTTATATCAAAGGAACTCTGTACATGAAGGCGAATTCCACCCTTCAGGTGACAGGAAGACTGTATACATACAGCGGCAGTAAGATATCTGACTACGGCGCGGTCAAGTTCACCACCAACAAGGCGATAGTCACTATCTGCGGAAATTTATCGGTCAACAAGTCCGGTACGGTTTCCGGAACTCCTAAGACCATCACGCTGGGCAAGAATGCAAAGGTTACTATCAACGGCAAGAACACATGCAAGAAGCTGTCGGATCTGCTGGAAACAGAAAAAAACAAAAAGGCTATCGCTGATCGTCTGACAGCGCTGCTGACAAAGATGATGGTTCAGAAGGACTATTACGGCGCGGTAAAGGACGCTAATCCCGTTGCGTTGATCAGAAAGTCCGAGAAGGAATATAAGGCTGCGGTGGCGGCAATGGAAGATCCCGGCATTTTTGCGGATATGTCCTTTGAGGATTTTGTAAATGCGCTGTGCAAGTCTTTGTGCGATCCTGTTTTTGAGGAGAATGGAGATGTAAAGTCTGTAAAGATCGAAGTCACCAAGCTTACGAATATCCTCAAGACCCTTACTGACGAGGATAAGGCGCAGTTTGAGGGCTGCGGCACTATAACCAAGGCTTACAAAGCTAAGATCAAGGCTGATGTCGTATATGACGGTAAAACTTCAACTGAAAATATTGAGGTCAAGATGGTATATATCGGCAGCAAATGGTATATCATCGGAGAGTTATGGGATATGATTTAATTGTTGCGGAGATCGGCGGAGTGACCTTCGCCGAGGCGCAGGGGTATGTGAAATTTCTGCCCGCGTATCGTCAGGGGAAGATCGACAAGAAAAGGTTTGATGAAGATAAGCTGCTGTCGCTGGCGGCGGGGCTTCTGACAAGCCTTGAAATCAGCCGGCGCACCGGGATCCGCCGGAACCGCATACGATTTACCCACGGCAGCTTCGGGAAGCCTTATATTATCGGCTCGGATCTGCAATTCTCCATTTCCCACACCTGCGGCGCGGTATGTGCGGCATTTTCGGACGAGGGAGAGATCGGCGCGGATATCGAGAAACGCTCCCGCCGGGTGAGCGAAAGACTGTATTCCAGAGTGCTGAATGAATCGGAAAAGCTGCTGGTGAGATCCGAGGAGGATTTCCTCAGGATATGGGTGCAGAAAGAAGCGTTTCTCAAACGGCTCGGCACCGGGATCGCTTCAGATCTCCGGGGCGCGGATACCACTGTACTCCGGGATACCCGGTCACTCGAATGCGGCGATTACATCATCGGGATCTCCGGAAAGGGTGCGGATACCGCTGAGGTGCGGGTAATTCAGCTATGGGATTTGTTAGAAGAATATAACAAACTGTAATATTTCGTGCGGAAATTCCATATTCCGCACATTTCTTTGTTGTTTTTCACTATTTTGGCTCTTTAATATTGACAAAACAGACAAAAAGGTATATAATATCATGGTATAGCGGCAGAATATTGATTTGCCGCAATGTATATTTGGAGGAACAAAAGAATGAATTTCAGAAGAATTATTTCAGTCGCAGCCGCTATGGCTGTTGCAGCAGGAGCTGCGTCTTTCTGCGCATTTGCAGAGGATTCGCCCGCAGGATATGTTTATTTCATGGCTGACAAGACAACTATCGGTCAGGGCTTCACAGTTGAGCCGACAAAGGTTCCGTTCTACGAGGGCGACACCGGTCTTGACGTTGTTGAGAGAGCGGCGGAGGTACTTACCGAGGACACCGGCTACGGCGCTTACATTACCGCTTTTGCTGACGAGGACTACGGAACATATGTTCCCGACGCTGTTGCAGCGGTTTGCCCGGAGATGACCGGAAGATCCGCAGAGGGTTATCTCAGCGCTTATGATTATACCCCTGAGAGCGGCTGGACTTACTTCATAAACGACGAATATGCTCAGGTAGGCATCGGCGACTATGTACCGGCTGACGGCGATGTTCTGTGCTTTGAGTTCACAGTATACGGCTACGGCGCAGATCTCGGCATTGACAACTCCTCGTGGGGCGGAGCTGCTGCGCTCAAGACCCTTGTGAACAAGGCAGATCTCATCAGGCTCTGCGCTGATCTCAAGGATTCCGATATTGACGAAAACGCGTTCTCCTCTGCAATGGAGGTTCTTGCTATTTACGAGTCCACTCAGGAGGAGGTTGACAACGCTGTTGAGCTGCTGAACAACGCGTCTGAATCCGAAGCTCCCGAAGCAGGCGATGACGCGGCTGATACTTCCGCTGACGACACAGCAGGCGACGAGGCAGAGGGCGACAAGGGTTCTCCTTCTACCGGTATCGAGGGCGTTGCGGTTGCTTTCGCAGTTGTAGTTCTCGCGGGTGCGGGTATTGCGCTTGCAAAGAAGCAGTAATTTATGAAGCGTATATTACGGAATATAACGGCGGTCTGCATTGCGGTCATTTGTGCGGTGCAGACCGCTTTTTCGGCGGCGGCTGAGGACATGGGGAGCGGCGATTATGCGCTGCTCGCGGAAGAATGCTTCGGGTATTTCACCGAAAACCGCGGCGCGGAGAGCTTCTGGGACGGTCTGGAGTTCGGAGGCGCTGACTGGGCGGCTTACTGCCGGGCAAGGCTTTACGGCGCTGACGGAGCGGAGGATTATGCAGCTTCTGTTCAGGCAAAAATTTCGGAGCTTTCGGAAAACGGAGGCTTTGTAAAGCCGACAGAATATCAGCGGGCGGCAATATGTCTTGCGGCGGCAGGGGGAGATACCGGAGCTGCCGCAGAGCTGGCGGTTTTCCACAATGAAACGCTGGACAGGCAGGGCTTCAACGCGTATATCTGGGCGCTTATCGCGCTGAATGTCACCGGAGAACAGCCGCCGGAAAACGCCGTCAATACCGCAGAAACACTGGTGGAATATATCGTTTCAAAGCAGCATGACGACGGCAGCTTCTCGTTATTCGGTGACGCCGGGGACGTGGATATAACTGCGGCGGCGGTGTATGCGCTGTGCGGTGCGGATATTCCGGAGGCAGAGCAGCCGGCGCAGCGCGGAGCGGACTGGCTGTGCGGGATTGAGGGCGGCTATACCTCAATGGGGATACGAAACTGCGAGAGCACTGCGCAGGCGGTGATAGCCTTGTGCGCCGCCGGAAGAACCGAGAAAGCTGAAGAAGCGGTTCAGATGCTGGAAGAATACCGCAGAGAGGGTGGCTATGCGCATCTACCTGACGGAGAAATAAACGGTCTTGCTACTGCTCAGGCGCTGGAGGCTTTCACGGCGCTGGCGCTTCTGGAGCGTGGAGAAGATCTGTTTGGGGCTGCCCGGACGACTGAGAGCGCACAGCCGGAGTTTGAAGAGCCGACCGATGAGGTATCCCCTGCTGAGTCTGTCGGAGAGATACAGCCTGCCGGTGAGCAGGAACAGTTCTCTGATGAGCTCCCTGCGGGGAGCGGAGGTCTGACCGGAGATCATATCAAGGCGATAATTTCGGCGGTGGTCGGTCTGGCGGCGGTTGTCTGCGCGGTTATCTTCATTGTAAGGCGGAAAAAGGCGCTGGCGTTTTTTGCGGCGGTTCTGGCGCTGCTGGGCGTCGGAGTGTGGCTGCTGGACATAAAATCTCCGGAGGAATATTATTCCCAGGGCGGGGTCGGTACTATGCGGGTCACGGTGTCCGCAGACTGTCTGGCAGCGCTTGATAAAATGGACAAGATAGACAATACGGTAAATCCCGTTGAGGTAATACCGCAGGACGGAATGGTGATCCAGCGCTGCGAGGTGCTTCTCCCGGAGGGGGCTTCCGCATTCGACGCGCTTACCGCAGCGGCGCGGGAGCAGCGTGTCAGGGTGGACTATACCGGCAGCGCATGGGGAACGTATGTCCGGGGAATAGGGTATATCTATGAGTTCGGTTTTGGAGAACTGAGCGGCTGGATGTACAGGGTAAATGGGGAATTTCCGGAGATGTCTGCCTCTGATCTTGCGCTAAGCGAGGGCGACGTGGTTGAGTTCGTTTATACCTGCGATATCGGGCGAGATGTGGGAGATAATTATACAGCAGGGTCAATTCAGTAAATTGTATCCCAAAAATATAATCTGTATTTTGCACAAATATTTTGCACAAAATTTGTTAAAAGCGTATGCCCGAATTTGTGAGTAGTTGCTTGCAAATCCGGCGGGAATATGTTATAATTTAATAGAATTATATAGCATGGCGCAGTGCGCAGGGGAATGTGCGCGTGCCGTTCTGATTAGGGAGGAATAACCAAATGACATCTGCCGCAGTCAACAACTCCGCAGCAGGAAAAACACCGCTGAATAAGATCATTGGCATCGGTATGGCGGCTTTTGCTGTGATAGAGGCTGTTGTTACGTTCTTTCTGGTGATGAAGCCGCTGTTTATCAACCCGGTTTATGCCCAGTGCAATGCGTACAACGAGGAGGGCAAGGCTTGTATCGTTAAGCTTTTCGGCAAGACCTTTGCTTCGCAGAGTGAAATCGATAACAATCAGATAATCCTTTCGCTCTGGGACACAATCATGAATATTGTGCTCATATACATAGTTATCACAGGACTTCTGCTTTTGCTTGCGTTCTGCTATTTCAAGGGCTTCGCCTTTGCAAAGTCCTATCTTATCGCAATTTTCGGTGCTAAGGCTCTTATCGGTCTTGTTCCGATCATCATTCCGTTTGCAAATTTCAGAAACTCCATGCGTATCTTCGGTGCGATCGACGCTGTTATCTGCCTTGTGGCATGTGTTTTCTGCGTGTATCAGAGTTCGGCTGAATATGCGGACGATATGCTGTATTCAAACGATCAGATTAAGGATATGTGGAAGCGCGGTAAGTTCTCCGCAATTATATTCCTTGTAATGGCTGCCGCAGCGGTCTTCTCATCTTTCGGTATGTCAGCTTACGGAAACATCGGCAATGCCGGCGGCAACTGGTCTATCGTAATCGGCTGGCTGGACGACACCGGAGTGGCTCAGGGCGTTGTGCTTATGCTGATTATGGCGGCTGCTCTTGTTGGCTCAATTACTTTTGTCCGCGAGGGCGAATGGGCAATGATCTTCTACTTCTCATTCGGCGCTTCAATGACCGTGACAAATCTTATCGGCATTCTGTTCAGAGTTCTGTGGATCTTCAAGACATATAACCCCACAAAGAAACTTGCTAATGCCGGCGATGAGGACGCTATTGCGTGGGTAGGTTCAAACGGCATGACCGCTCGTTGGTGGATGGCTACGATCTTCCTTATCCTGTCGTTAGTGGCTGCTGCCGTTGTAACTATCCTTGCATTTACCAAGATCAAGCGCAAGCTTTCCTTCAAGATAAGCGAAGACGACAAGAAGCCCGCTACGGCAGTGCTTATCGGCGTCGGATCAATTATCCTGAGCTTTGTATTCACCATGATCGCTGTTCTGCTGTGGGATAAGCAGCATTATTCCGCTATCACACTCGGTGCGATGGACTATATGTACTTTATCGTTTACGGCGGTATCACGCTGTTCCTTGCGGTTTCCATGTGGAGCGGTTACAGCTTCTCCAAATTTGGTACGCTTGGGCTTTATGCGATGATCGCTTCCTGCAACTTCTCTTCGATCTTCATGGCATTCAACGAGAGAAGCATCAAGGTCGCAAACTCCATTACAGCGCAGAATGCAGCTATCGAGCAGGGTCTGTCCGAGATTCCCGCTATATACAAGGGAACAAACTACATCATCAGCGGCATTATGTTCATTCTTTCTATCATCGCCTGCCTCGGAATTATCACAGTATTTGTAGTGAAGGAAGTTAAGGACTATATGTACCACAAGCGTTATTCATAATGCTTCCCTGAGATTTGCTGAAATCAGATTTTTACCCCCGGTTCAATGAGCCGGGGGTATTTTTATAAGGTAATTGATCAGCCCGTGCGTGGAGTTCCGAAGCGGATATAGTTATACTCCTTTGAAACCGCGTCCCATGTCGGCGCTCCGACGACTCCGGAAACTGGAATACCGAAAAGCTCCTGGAAGATCCGGACGGCGTTCTCGGTTTCTGCGCCGAAGTAGCCTGTTACCGGTATCTCCGGAATGTCACGGTAAGTCCTGCCGATCAGGTTGAGGTAGGTCTGGAATGCCCGGACATCGTTGTTCTGCATTCCGGGGGTAAGGACATATCCGGGATAGAGCGCGGCGGTGTTGCCGGCGTAGCCCTCCGGCAGTCCGGCAAGAATGTCGTTGTAGATCCTCTGGATAAGTTCCCATGTGCGGAAATCCACTATTCCGTCCGGGTTAAGTCCATAGAAAGCTTCAAAAGCCTTGACCTGATTTTCGGTCACATTGTCGAAAACTCCGTTTATCGGGGTGCTTGGGATCTCAGGATTGAAATAGGCGATAACGTTAAGATAGTATTGAAGAGATCTGACCGGAAGCCCGTAATCGCCGTTGCTGAGGGTGCGCGGGAAGAACTGCTCCACCTCTGACGGGGACAAGCCCTCGGAGGTAAGCTCCGCAAGATTTTTCACTGCGACATAGATGAACTTGATCTGATACCATGTAGCTTTGTTGACTATGCCGGTCTGGGGAAGTCCGAAAATACCCTGAAATACCCGAACAGATTCGGCTGTACTGTCGTTGAAGAAGCCGTCTGCCGGTACTATTTTCGGGATAGCAGGGTAGTTGTCGGCAATTCTGTTCAGTTCCACTTGAATGGTACGGACTTCATTTCCGGCGCTTCCGAAGCCAAGAGGAGATCCGGGGTAGCTGCCGATATACGGCTCAACGGGTGCGTTTCGAACTATGTTGATGTCGTTTCCGAAGTAGTATTGCAGCATCTCATAGGGCGTGTAGCCCCGGTTTGCAAGCTCCACCGTTCCCCACTGGGACAATCCCTCGCAGGTGACGGAGGTTCCGTTGCAGAACTGGGTGAATAGAGGTTCAACGCTGCCCTGCCGTACAACGTAGTTGTTGAATACTTCGTCAACGATCTGGCTGATGTTGTTGAAAATATCCCTGCCATATACGAATGCCTGATCATACTGGGTGGAACTTGTTATGTCAAAATCATAGCCGCGGCTCCTGTACCATTCGGTGTAGATACGGTTGAGCGCAAAGGAGATCTGGGCATAGATGTTCGCGCGGATCGCCGCTTCCGGCCATGTGGGGTAAATTTCGCTGCTCGCCACGTTCTTTATATAGTCAGGAAAGGAGAGGGTGACGTTTTCTGCGTCGGAATTCGGCGGACCTAGGTGGACGGTTATGGTTTCGGGTATTGATGGTACTGGAATATCAGGCATCTGACACCTCCGTAAGATCAGGCTCCTCCTCGGTAATAGTTTCGCCGGTTTCAGTGCCGGTGCTGGGAACCATAGCTGCGCGCTGGACTGATAAAATTCCCTCGAAAAGCGGCAGCTTTCTTATCGACACCGGAATGAAGCCCTCGGCGGTTATATCGGCGTCATAAAGCGCATAGGGCTGAATTCCGCTGTTTGGGGTCTGGGAAAGGGAGCTTGGAGGGGCGGGAAGCGTCACGATCTCGGTCTGACCGCTCTGGTCGGTGGTCAGGGTATAGAAAATGTGCTTGCTGCCGCCGATGTTCTTGAAAACAACTATATTCGCGTTGGGAACAGGAAGAGCGTTCCGGGCGGTGTAGGTTCGGAAACGCAGTGTTCCGAGCCGCTGGTTGGCTTTCATGAACTCGTCGATATCAGCGTATTCCGGTTCCGGAGGGTACTGCGGGAATTTGTCGTTTTGCTGCTGGACAAGGGGCTTTATATCCTCCCGTGAGTTTCGGGGCGGGTTCTGGTTCTCAAAGCTGCGCCGCCCGAGCTGCTCATCAGGTCTTTGTCCGCTTTCCGGAGTTTCTGCGAGGTTTTCTATCTGCCCCGACTCTGCCGCGGTGACTTCGCCGCTTCGGGGGAACTGCTCAGGCTGCTGCGGCTCTTCCCGTTCGGTTACAAAGTTTGTTTCCGGCGAAACTGCGCTGTTTGTGGTATCCAGCTGGGGCGCTTCCGGGGAGGACTGAGGAAGCAGCTCGTTGTAAGGCTGATCCTCTGTCTGGGCTGTTTCCGGAGTCTGCTGTTCCGTGTTATCGGAACTGCCTAAGTCCGCAAAGTATTTTTCGAGGGAATTGAGCGCGCTCTGGTCGTCTGAATAACCAACGATCCGGGGCTTCCTCTTTTCCGGCTCGTCCTCAGGATTGCCCCAGAGTTTTGTGTGCTCGTTGGGGGAAAGCTCATCGGGTGCTGAGGGCATTTCCTCCGCGGGAGTTTCCGTTTCCGGCGGCGCGGAGCGGGCTGCGGCAGGCTCCGGCGAGGCTGCGGGTTCTTCCGGGAGCATTTCCGGGAAGCTGAGCTTTTCCGGCTTTGCCGCCGTCCGGCTGTATTCCATAAGCTCGCGCTTGTATTTTTCAACAAGCTTCTTCATGTCGTCCATAATCAACCTCCTGAAATTGTTTTTGGTTGATTATATGCGGGGGAGATAAGATTAATGCGGGGTTTTGGTGGGGAGGAAAGAAGAAATATGCTAGGGACACGCTGATTAAAGCGAAGCGTATCAAATTCAGCCGCGTGAGTATGCGGGTTTGAACGGGGCGAATTTGATTTAATCAGCGTTTCCCTAGATATATTCTTATCTTGTGCGTTTGGAAAAATCCCTCTCATTCATTGACATAACACGATATTTGTGCTACAATATAAATATAATGTTTCCGGGAGGTGAGCGTATGGTCTGCGGTAAATGCGGCAGGGTTTTCGATGACAGCAAACAGGATTATTGCAGCTACTGCAAAACCGTGCATACCCCGCAGGGCGAGCCTGTTCGGGACATAAAGGGAGTACTTTGCTACATTGCGGAGCGTTTCGGAGAGAATATCCTGCTGAACCGCCGACGCACCGACGCGCTCATTGCTGACCTGTTTCCGAAAGAGAACTCCGTTCGCAGACTTGCATACATCGCGCTGTATGACGGCTGCGCCCAGAAGCTGTGGGCAGTCCGTGGAAAGCCCTTTGAGGTGCGCTCCGCTGCGGCGGCAAGGTGCGTGAAATCCCTCCGGGACGAGATAGGTCTTAAGGGCAGAGCCGCCGCCACCGCCGTTGAAGCGGTCGCCGCCGCGCTGAAATGCGACATTTCCTTCAAAATGGACGCTCCCGCCCCCGCCGCCGAAACCGAGAGCCGGAAGAACATCACCGACTCCGCAGAGCAGTACAGTCTGGGGCGGCACTTTGACCGGGTAAAGGACTATGACAAGGCGCTTTACTGGTTTGTTCAGTCGGCGCAGCAGGACTGTGCAGAGGCGGAATATTACGTCGGATTTTATCTGATGGAGGGGCGCGGTGGAAATCAGGACGTGAAATCCGCGCGGGAATGGTTCCTGAGGGCGGCGGAAAACGGAATTCCTGCGGCGCAGTATATGACGGGGTATTTTTTTGCGGAGGGCATAGCCTGCGAGCTGAACGAAGCGTATGCGTTTGAATGGTTTCTGAAAGCCGCGAAGCAGGGCTATGAGGAAGCAATAAAGGTGATCGCCCTGTGCTATGAGACCGGGACGTTTATGGAAAGAAATCCCGAAGCTGCCAAGCGCTGGCGCAGCCTTTTGCCGGAGCAGCAGAGAACCGAGCCGGAGAATATGCCGCCGGAGGAGGAAACCGAGCCGCCGGAGCCGCTGCCGGACGACGGCGAGGAGGATTATCAGTCCGCCCGGAGATGCCTTGCGGAGAAGGACTATCAGGCGGCGGCGATGTTCTACCGCCACGCTGCGGAGCTGGGTCACGCAAAGGCGCAGTGCAGCTATGGCAAGTGCCTGTATCTGGGACAGGGCACGGAAAAGAACGTTTACGCCGCGTACAGCTGGTTTCAGAAAGCGGCGGCGCAGGGTCTGGACATTGCGCAGTATAATCTTGGTGTAATGTACCTCAAGGGTACAGGCGTTGAAAAGAACCGCGCTGAAGCGAAGAAATACTTCCGCATGGCGGCGGAGAACGGTCACGCGGAAGCGGCAAGGGTGCTTGAAAAGCTGGGAAATTAATATAATCGGAGGAAATCAAAGTGAAAGCAGCAGTAATTCTCACAAAATGCAAGAACGACCACGCTCTGTTCGGAATTCGCACCGAGCAGCGGGAGGACGGCGACTGGTATGCTACATGGGCGTTCAAGGTAAGCGAAAAGACCGCTGAACGGGAGAAATTCGGCGATACCGAGGTGAGCGGTAATATCTACATCACCACCGAGTATCCCTCCTGCCCATACTGCGGTGCAAAGGGCTTCTTCCAGTGCGCTGAGTGCGGAAAGACTACCTGTTGGAACGGCGAAACACAGACCGTATGCGAGTGGTGCGGAAATGAGGCGGAAACTGCGGCAGAGGAGAAGTTTGACTCCATTACCGGCGGCGGGTTCTGATTTGTTTTTTGTGGATAAATGGACTTTAAAGCCGCTTCTGTCAGATATAAAAGCGGCTTTACTGATTTGAATTTGTTTCCCGGTCTAACATCAATGCATTCGGCTTTGATCACAACAGATAAAACAAGAGGTGAGAATAAATTGAGTTCAAGAATATTCAGACCCGGCGACCGTATCCCAATGGAGCTTGGCGGCGAAGCCGAGATAACCCAGACCCTCGGGCAGGGCGGGCAGGGAGCGGTTTTCCGCGCCTCCTACCGGGGACACGACTATGCGCTCAAGATGTATTTCCCGAACAAGCTCAAAAATCCCGCGCTGTTCCGGGAAAATCTCCAGCGTCTGTGCGAACAGGGCATTGAAAGTCCCGCGTTCGTAATGCCGCTCATGCTCACCGCCGACACCGGGGAGGGCTTCGGGTTTCTGATGAAGCTTATCCCGCCGGAATACGCACCCTTTTCGGATATTCTCAATGCCAAAGTTAAGCTTTCCGGGTTGTACGCTATCGTTAATTCCGCGATACGAATTACAGCCGCATTCCGGGAGCTTCACAACAGCGGACGCAGCTATCAGGACTTGAACGACGGCGGATTCTTTATCCGCCCCTCGGACGGAAACGTGCTTATCTGTGACTGCGACAATATCGCCCCCTACGGTGAGCATCTCGGAATTGCCGGGAAGCCGGGATATATGGCTCCGGAAATAGTGCGCGGCGAAAAAGCCCCGGACAAGCTCACCGACCGATATTCCCTTGCGGTGGTATTGTTCCGGCTGCTGCTCAGGGGCGACCCGCTGGAGGGCAGCAAAGTGCTGAAAAGCGTCTGCCTTACCGAGGATGCGGAGCGGCGGCATTACGGCTTTGAGCCGAAATTCGTCTACGACCCGGAGGACGACTCCAACCGCCCGGTGCGGGGAGTCCACAACAATATCATAAAATTCTGGAAGATCATGCCGGACTATATCCGGGAGGCTTTCACCTACTCCTTTACCATGGGATTGTTTCAGCCGGAAAAGCGGCTTATCGAAAAGCAGTGGCTGGAGCTTCTAATTCGGCTTCGCAGCGATATCTCAGCCTGCACCTGCGGCGCGCAGGGCTTTATCTCCGGCAGCGAGCGCGACCCGGACGGAAAGGTGGTCTGCCCCTGCGGAAATCACTATCAGCCGCCGCTTGCCCTGCACAGGGGAAGGCAGCGCATACTCCTGTTTGAGGGCGCTAAGCTGTTCGGGGAGAATGTCGAGCCAGTCGGCGAGGTCGTCCGCAACAAGGTAAATCCCGGTCTGTGGGGGCTGAAAAATCTCTCCTCCGGGGAATGGAGCTGCACTCTGCCTAATCAGCAGGAAAAGCAGATCACTCCCGGCTCTGCCGCGCCTATCTTCAACGGAACAAAAATCACCATTGACGGAGATATCTGCGAGATAAACGGGGATATCGGGTGACAAGTTTCCCGCGGGGGAAAGCCGTTTTTTTGTGCAGATTTTCCTTTGACTTATTGACAATAATGTGTTAAAATAATTATTGCAAAGATATATAGAAACAATCGTGCAGCAGCTGCGTAAGTCCGGATTAGGTCGCAGCTGCTGCACTTTTTTTGCGTGAAAGGAGATATTTCAGATAATGGAACAGGTACAGAAGAACAAAATGGCGGAAGCCCCTGTCAGCAAGCTAATGCTGACTATGGGAATACCCATGATACTGTCGATGATGCTTCAGGCATTATACAACATAGTTGACAGCGCATTTGTGTCCAATATGCCGGAAAAGGGCGAGCAGGCGCTCAACGCACTTACTCTGGCGTTTCCGGTGCAGATGCTGATGATTGCCATTGCGATAGGTACAGGAGTAGGCATGAACGCGCTGATGTCCCGCAGTCTTGGTCAGAATAACCGGGAGATGGCGAGCAAGGCTGCCGGAAACGCGGTATTTCTTGCAGCGGTGATGTACGTTGTTTTCCTGCTGTTCGGGGTATTCGGCACGGAGGTTTATGTAAGCTCCCAGAGCAGCAGTTCAGAAATAAAGCAGATGGCTGTGGAATATATCAGGATATGCTGTACGCTGTCCTTTGGCATAATATTTTTCTCGGTGTTTGAGAAGGCTCTTCAGGCGGCGGGGCGCTCGCTGTTCTCAACTATCGCGCAGGTTGCCGGAGCTGCTACAAATATTATCCTCGATCCGGTGCTTATCTATGGTTGGCTTGGTCTGCCGGAATTGGGCGTTGTGGGCGCGGCTCTGGCGACGGTCATAGGTCAGGTGGTTTCCTGCGTTCTGGCGCTCATATTTCACCTGCGGCTCAACAAGGAGATCGACAACGGTCTGAGATATATAAAGCCCTCCGGTTCGGTCATCGGGAAAATCTACTCTATCGGTCTTCCGGCGATAATCGCGCAGGCGCTTATGTCGGTAATGACCTATGGCTTGAACATAATCCTTGTGGGAATAAGCGAAAATGCAGTCACCGCGTATGGACTGTATTACAAGATACAGCAGTTTATACTGTTTGCCGCGTTTGGACTGAGGGACGTGATAACTCCTGTTGTATCCTTTAATTACGGCATGGGCAGCCGAAGCCGCGTTAAACAGGGAATCAAGTTCGGTATGCTTTACACTCTTATCATCATGGTTGCGGGATTGATACTGCTGGAGATATTTGCAGAGCCTTTCTCGTCACTGTTTGGTCTGTCCGGCGAAACCCAGCAGCTTTGTATCGGTGCAATGCAGGTAGTATCGCTCAGCTTTATTGTCGCCGGAGCAAACGTTGCGTTTCAGGGAATTTTTCAGGCGCTTGAGGCGGGAATCCAGTCGCTGGTAATCTCCGTCTGCCGTCAGTTCCTGTTTGTGATTCCGGTGGCATGGGCGTTCTCTCAGGTGGTTATCAGCGCAGGAAATTACGATATGATGTGGCTTGTCTGGCTGACCTTCCTTATTGCGGAGGCTGCGTCTGCGGTGATCGCGGTTATTTTTATGGCGAGGATCTATAAGAAAAGGGTTCTTACTCTCGGAGGAGAACAGAACGCGTGACTGCGTTAAAGTATAATAAAGAGGGCTGGCGCTTATCTGCGTCAGCCCATTTGTGTTATTCGGCGGTTTCACCCGTTTCTTCGGTTTCTGATTCTCCCACGTCGTTATCGGAGTTCTCCTCCGGTTCTTCCGGGGGTATGTAGTTTATCATCAGCTCGCATCGGTCGCTGCCGGTTTCTGCGGCAAGCCATGATTTCATGTGCTCGCGGTCGGAGTCGGAAAGCACCCGGCTGGTGCCGCCGATAAGCAGTGTGTAGTCCCCTGTTCCGTCTGAAATAACACCGCAGCGGATATTCTCAAGCTCGGTGAAGATCTTCGCCGCCTTTTCGGAAAGCTGGGTGTAATTCACTGCGCTCTTGAGCTCGGCGTTCTCGGTTTGAAGCCCGGTGATCTCCTCCTCACAATGGGACAGTATTTGTTCAAGCTCGTCTATGCGGTTTTCCTGCAAAGCTATGGTGATTTTGTCGGAGTTGTCTTCGGTGGGAATTATCATCTGGTTCTGGGTAACTATAAGCTTGTAGCCGTCAAGTCCGTATTTGGGCATTTCCTGCTCCAGCATATCTATTACATCATCGGATATCGGCGTTCCGACAAGGGAAACAGAGATAGTTTTTTCGGACTTGTCCGCGGTGCTCTGAACCAGTGAAGTCCCGGAAAACACGAATTCACCGGACAGGAAACTTGAAATATTATTGTCCATGACCGAGCCGTAAACAGTGGACGCGCCGAAGAATATGCTGGGTACGGCTACAATGATCGTAATTGCGGCGACGGCGCGGTTTATCTTCTTCTGCTGCTTGTCGCTTACATTACGGTGATAGGGGACGCGCAGCAGCAGGGTAACTATCATTGCCGACAGCGAAATGAACAGGGTATTTATCAGAAACAGATAGAACGCGCCGAAAAAGAAGGAGAACTGTCCTGTGGCGATTCCGTAGCCGGCGGTGCAGAGAGGCGGCATGAGGGCTGTCGCGATAGCTACGCCGGGGATAACGTTGCCCTTCTTCTCTCTGGTATTGCCTATCATTCCTGCAATTCCGCCGAACAGTGCAATAAGCACGTCCCATATCGTCGGGCTTGTCCGGGCGATCATCTCGGAGGTGGGAGCGTCCAGCGGAGTTATCAGGAAGTATATCGTAGAGCCGATAAGACTGATAGCGACCTGAGTGGCAAAGCGCAGCAATGCCCGGCGCAGCAGCCGCAGATCTCTCACCGCAAGGGAATAACCCATAGTCAGAATTCCGCTCATCAGCGGGGAGATAAGCATTGCGCCGATAATGACCGCGGTGGAGTTCATGTTGAGTCCTATGGAAGCGATGAGGGCGGCGAGCATCAGTATCCACATATTCGGACCGTGGATAACCGTGTTCTCCATCATCATTTCGTCTATCTCTTCATAGCTCATCATGCCGTCGTAAATGTTCAGCAGATCCTTGAAGAACTGCTTCATTCCGGTGCGCTTCTTCTTTATTTCGGTTTCAATACCTCTGTCTATTTCGTCTGCCTTTTCAGTTACCTTGCTCATGTATTTTACCCCTTTGTCGGAAAATGGCGGTTTATTTCGTATAAATTATAGCACGGCAGCTGGATTTAGTCAACAACAAAATGTGATGATGTGATGAAAATATTACTTTACAATCGCGTAAGATTGTGTTATAATTATATCATAATGTGATTTTTACGGCAGACCGCCGCAGACAGGAGATAGAAAATGATAAAGCCTTTTTCTGACCGCGTTTCGGGGCTTCAGCCCTCGGCGATACGCGAGATACTTAAATTCACAGCCGACCCGGAGGTAATAAGCTTCGCTGCCGGAAATCCCGCGCCGGAGGCTTTCCCAACGGACGTTATCGCAAAGCTTTCGGAGGATATTTTCCGGGAGGAGCCGATAAACGCTCTCCAGTATTCCATAACCGAGGGCTATCCGAAGCTTCGTGAATGGCTCAGGGACGACCTCACAAAAAAGGGGCTGTTCCATGAGAACGATATGGTGATAATCACCAGCGGCGCGCAGCAGGCTATCGAAACCACCGCTAAGATACTCTGCAACGAGGGGGACGTCATCATCTGCGAGGATCCCGCGTTTGTCGGTTCGCTGAATGCGTTCAGAAGCTACGGCGTGAAGCTTATGGGAGTTCCCATGGACAAGGACGGAATGATGACGGATAAGCTGGAGGAAACGCTCAAAGCTAATCCCACCGCGAAATTCATCTATACTATCCCGAACTTCCAGAACCCCACCGGAAAGACCACCACACTCCAGCGCAGAAAGGAAATACTTGCGCTGGCAGAGAAATACGGAGTTTACATACTTGAGGACAATCCCTACGGCGCGCTTCGCTTCGAGGGAGAGGACATTCCCTCGATAAAGGAGCTTGATACAAAGGGCAACGTTATCTACTGCGGTACATTCTCAAAGACCCTCGCCCCGGGACTTCGGGTAGGATATCTGCTGGGGGCTTCCGAGATCGTTTCAAAGGCGGTAGTTGGACTTCAGACCAGCACCGTGCATACTAATATCTGGGCACAGATGTTAGCTTATCGCTTCCTTACAACGGTGGATTTTGACGAGCATCTGGAAAGGCTTCGCGGCATTTACCGCCATAAATGCGGACTTATGCTGGACGGACTTAAAGCGGAGCTTCCTAGCTTCATCAGCTTCACGCAGCCGCAGGGCGGTCTGTTTATCTGGGCGACTCTGCCGGAGCGGTTCAACATGAACGAATTCTGCAAGGGCGCTGTGCGGATGAAAGTTGCGGTAGTACCCGGAAATGCGTTCACCGCTGATGAGAACGCGGTTTCCCACTCGTTCCGGCTGAATTATTCCACACCCACTGACGAGCAGATAGAAAAGGGCGTTAAGATACTAGGAGAAGCGGCAAAAACGCTGCTTGTTTAAATAAGAAAGGAACAACCTATTATGGAAGAGCAGAAAAAGAAGATATTCAGCGGCATTCAGCCCACAAATACACCGCACCTCGGAAACTACCTTGGCGCAATGGTGAACTGGGTGAAATTACAGGACGAGTACGACTGCACATACAGCATAGTTGACCTGCATTCTATCACAGTTAGACAGGATCCGGTGAAGCTCCGCAATCAGATAAAGGAGAGCTACGCGCTGCTTATCGCAATGGGACTTGACCCGGAGAAATCCACACTGTTCGTACAGGGTCACAATCCCAACCATGCGGAATTAAGCTGGATACTTTCCTGCTACACTCAGTTCGGCGAGCTGTCCAGAATGACGCAGTTCAAGGACAAGTCCGCGAAGCACCCGGACAACGTGAACGCCGGACTTTTCACCTACCCGGTGCTTATGGCGGCGGATATTCTGCTGTATCAGGCTGACCTTGTGCCTGTTGGTATCGACCAGAAGCAGCACTTAGAGCTTGCACGGAATATCGCCCAGCGTTTCAACGGAATTTACGGCGATGTGTTCACCATGCCGGATGGCTACATCACAAAGACTACCGCAAAGGTAATGTCGCTTCAGGAGCCGACAAAGAAGATGTCAAAATCCGATGAGAACCCCAACGCAAGCGTGTGGATTCTGGACGACAAGGACACGATAATCCGCAAGTTCAAGCGTGCCGTCACCGATAGCGAAACTGTGGTATGCGCTCGCGAGGGCAAGGACGGAATAATCAACCTGATGTCGATTTATTCCGCTGTCACCGGAAAGAGCTTCGAGGAGATCGAGCGGGAATTCGAGGGCAGGGGCTACGGCGACTTCAAGACCGCCGTCGGCGAGGCTACCGCGGATATGCTGGCTCCTATGCAGGCTGAATTCAAGCGTATCTTTGCGGACAAGAGCTATCTTGAGAACTGCATGAAGCAGGGCGCAGAGAAGGCTTTCAGGGCTTCCAGAAAGACGATGCAGAAAGTGCAGAAAAAGGTAGGGTTTGTTACCCTCTGATCGAACGGAAATCGGCGGCGGGGATCACTTGCCGCCTTTTTATTACAAAAGGTTACAGTTTATTCAGGCTGTCGATAAACCGTCATCTTCGTCGTCACGCCGCATAACGGCAGG
>CAMAGG010000027.1 GCA_945833805.1 uncultured Clostridia bacterium
ATGAGCAGCGGCTTTTCACAAAGCAGCTGGAGCAGCAGGCAATGCTTCTGGCGGCGACTATGGATAACACCACTCCCGAAGCGGACGTGGAGAGCCTGAAAAAACTAAGCTCCGACATTCACAGCTTTTTTGAAAACAGAATAACCTACATCGCCGCAGACGGCACGGTGCTTTACGACAACAAGGCGGATATCTCCGAAATGGAAAACCACCATGACCGTGAGGAGGTCGTTCAGGCGAAAAACTCCGGCACTGGAACAGCCGTCCGGGAAAGCTACACCATGTCGGAAATGACGGTTTACTGCGCGAGGGTAATAGGCTTTGGCTGCGTTGTCCGCGTTTCCGGTACTATGGACACGGTGCTTGCGCGGATAGCCAGTATGTGGTGGGAGATACTGCTTGTGGTGCTCATTGCAGCTATGGTGTCGCTGGGGGCTGCGGTGCTTGCCGCCAGCACGATAGTTAAGCCTATCAACAATATCGACCTCAAAAACCCGGATATAGGCGAAAGCTACGGAGAGATCGCTCCGCTGCTGCACCGTATCAGCGACCAGAACCGGGAGATCGACCGTCAGATAGCCGAGCTTACCCGCAGCAGGAAAGAATTCGCCCTCATCACCGAAAACATGAGCGAGGGCTTCATTATAACCGATAGCCGCACAGAGGTGCTGTCCTACAACAAGGCGGCGCTGAACGCTCTCGGTTCTGATTTCAGCGGAAACTCCCGGAGCGTTCTGGTACTCAACCGCAGCGAAGCGTTCCGCAATGCGGTGGAAACTGCGCTTGCGGGAAAACGCTGTGAGGCGGATCTTCACCTCGCCGACAAGATATATCAGGTAATAGTAACTCCGGTACTCACCGACGGAACAGTGACCGGAACGGTTATCATAATTCTTGACATCACCGAAAAGGAAAGCCGGGAGGAGCTGCGCCGGGAATTCACCTCAAACGTATCCCACGAGCTGAAAACGCCGCTTACCACGATCTACGGCATATCTGATATGCTTGTCGGAGGTATCGTAAAGACAGAGGACATTCCCGGATTTGCACGGAATATCCGGGACGAAGCCGGCAGAATGATCACCCTCATCGAGGATATAATCAAGCTTTCTCAGCTTGACGAGAACTCCTTCACCGACCGGGAGGAAACGGTGGATATACTGACGCTTGCGCAGGTGGCGGCAGAACGACTCAAGATCGCTGCCGATGAAAAGCACGTCACTATCTCCGTCACCGGCGAAAAGGCAGAGATCACTGGTATTCCTTCGGTTCTTGAGGAAATTGTATACAATCTGTTGGATAACGCAGTGAAATACAATAAAACCGGCGGCAGAGCGGATATAGAGGTCAAGAATACCCCGGATAACGTAGTAGTCACCGTATCCGACACCGGAATAGGTATTCCCGCCGAGAGCTCAGACCGCATATTTGAGAGGTTCTACCGCTGTGACAAGAGCCATTCCCGCAGCCGTTCCGTTCCCGGCTCGATAGGCGGCACGGGACTTGGGCTTTCGATAGTTAAGCACGGCGCTGCGCTTCACGGAGGAACTGTCACGGTTTCCAGCGTAGAGGGCTGTGGCTCGACATTCACGCTCACTCTCCCGAAAAAAAGATAAAACCAAAACCGCAGGCGGCATTCGTCTGCGGTTTTTCTGTTGACAAACAGGACGATTTGGTTTATAATGAGTTGAACCCTCAAAAAGGAGAGAAAATATGACCAACGATGAAATCGAGATGAGCCTCACCAAAGCCTTTCCGCGGGAAATAATGAAGAAATTCACCTCGGCTGTGGAGCAATATCGCCTTATAAATCCCGGCGACAGGCTCGCAGTATGTATTTCCGGCGGCAAGGATTCAATGCTCATGGCGAAGCTTTTTCAGCTTTACAGAAGGCACAGCCGGACAGAATTGGAGCTTCATTTCCTTGTGATGGATCCCGGATACAGCAGTGAAAACCTCCGCAGGATCGAGGATAACGCACGGCTGATGAATATTCCAATAGAGGTTTTTGAAACGGACATTTTCGGCTCGGTTTATAATGTGCAGAACAATCCCTGTTTTCTCTGCTCCAAGATGCGCCGGGGACATCTGTACAACCGCGCAAGGGAACTTGGCTGCAACAAGATCGCGCTGGGACACCATTTTGACGATGTGATCGAAACAATTCTTATGAGCATGATCTACGGCGGTCAGGTGGAAACTATGCTTCCCAAAGTCAAAAGCGCCCATTTCCCCGGAATGCAGCTCATACGCCCGATGTACCTTATCCGGGAAAGCGATATTATACGCTGGTGCGGATACTGCGGGCTGGAATTCCTGCGCTGCGCCTGCCGGTTTACCGAGGAGAACAGCAGACTTCCCGATAAGGAGAGCAGCTCCGCCCGGCTTAAAATAAAGCAGCTTATCGCAGAGCTTGCTAAGGATAACCCTCAGATCGAGATGAACATTTTCAACAGCGTCCAGAAAATAAAGCTTAACAAGATCATGTCCTATAAGGATCAGGACGGAATACACTCATTTCTGGACGGCTTTGAGGAATAAATAACGGGCGCAGTTGCCGCTTTTGACGTCTGATGTCAGAGGCGGCTTTTTTGATCACTGAAATCTGAGCTTAACTGACCGCAGGCGGCGCTTATTCCTCCGCCGAATTCCCGGCGCATTGTGACGGAAATGCCATTCTTTTTCAGTACATCATAGAATGCCATGATACGATCGCGGGTGCTCGGGATAAATCCGCTGTCGTTGCCGTTGCAGGGAATAATATTGACGTAAAATCGCTTGCTGAAGCCAATCAGATTTGCAAGCTGCTGCGCCTGCTCCGGGCTGTCATTCACTCCGGAAAGCATGACGTATTCCAGAGTTACCCGGCGGTTGTGAAGCTCCGCAAATTCAGCCGCCGCAGCAATCACGTTCCCCACCGGATATCTGCGGTTGATCGGCATCAGCATGGAGCGCAGATCGTTGTCCGCCGCATGAAGGCTCACTGCCAGGCTGCATGGGTGGGGGAGGGCAGACCATGCCATTATTCCCGGAACGATCCCGCAGGTTGAAACCGTGATGTGCTTTTCGCCGAGGGCAAGTCCATTGTAGTCCGAGGCAATCTCACAGAAGTCCCTGACTGCGCTGAAATTGTCAAACGGCTCGCCGATTCCCATGACAGTTATGCTGTGTATCTCCGCTCCCAGCCGCCGCATTTTCAGCACCTGCGCTGTCATTTCTCCAGCGGTAAGGCTGCGACGCTTCTTAAGCCGCCCGCTCTGGCAGAACGCGCAGCCCATCGCACAGCCCACCTGCGTTGAAATGCACACGCTGTCGCCGTATTTCTGCCGCATGAGCACTGTTTCAACGTGATCATCGCCGCTTTCGCCGCCGGGAAGCCGGAGCAGCAGCTTCTCGGTAACCTCGTCCCCGACGCGGGCTGCGGTTTCCGGAAGCTCCATAGTGAAGCTGTCCGTCATCGCGGACTTCACCCGGTCAGAAAAGGGAAGCTCATCAAAGCTGCGCAGATCCCGCTGATACAGCCACTGGAACAGTATCGCCGCCTTAGCGGGATTGTCCCCGCGCTCGCTGAACCACTTCTCAAGCCCGGATCTTGTCATTGAATATATGTCTGTCACGGCAGATCACTCCCCTCTGAAATACTTTCCCTGAACGCTGTCAAGCTGCTTCTGGCGCTTCATAACTCCACCCAGAACAGCCCGTTTATTCAAGCTCCACAGCGGCGCGAGCAGGGTTTCGCGGTTTCCGTCCCCGGTCAGACGTTCTATCACCGTTTCCGGCGGGAGCAGCTCAAGCTGCTTTACAACAATGTCAATATAATCCTGCATTTCCAGCGGTGTGTAATTCCCGGAAAGGTACATTTTAGCAAGCTTTGTTCCTCTGATGACGTGCATAAGATGTATCTTCACACCGTCCGGGTGCAGTTTTCCGAGAATTTCCGCGGTCTTGAGCATCATTTCCGGAGTTTCCGCGGGAAGCCCATTTATGATATGTACGCACACCCGCAGTCCTGCCTGCTTTACGAGGTTATAGCCCTTGATGAAATCCGCGAAGCTGTGACCTCGGTTGATAAGCTCCGCAGTGCTGTCGTGGGCGGTCTGCAATCCCAGCTCCACCGTCACCGGAACCGGCAGGGAAGCGAGGTATTCCGCCTTCTCCCGGTCAATGCAGTCCGCTCGTGTTGCCGTGGAGATACCGCAGATATCGCAGGAAAGCGCCTCGGAATAAACCTGTTTCAGCCGTTTGATGTCGGCGTAGGTGTTGCTGTGCGCCTGAAAATACGCAATGATTCCCGCTTCCGGGTGTGAAGCGCGTATCCGAGCGGTTTCCCGGCGTATCTGCTCCGAAATGGAAAGCGCTGGGCTTGTGAAATATCCGCTGCCGCCGGAGCAGTAGATGCAGCCTCCGACGCCGCAGCTCCCGTCAATGTTGGGGCAGGTGAAGCCTGCGTCTATCGCCGCCTTGCAGACTGTTTTTCCGTAGGTGACAAAGTTGTGGTATTTCAGCGTGTGGTAACGGCTTCCGTCATTGGAAAATTCAAAGCGCAGCGGCATAGGATTCCCCCCCTTATTAGTACTATGTAATTATAGCATACCCTGTCCTTTTCGTCAAATATGCCACAGCTGTCCGTAAAATCGCTGTTGTGCATTATTTGTGTAACTTTGTGTAAATTGCATTGCAATGCGAAATACTGATTTGCGGCCTACATGGTGTGGCATATTAGGATTCGAAATTTTGTAATAAATAACGAAATTTATGCTCTTAATTTGTGCAAAACATTATTTTTTTATGCCTTGACAAATATCGGATAAGCCTATATAATAGATATATCGGCTTTTTACGATACAAGATATTGTGTTATTTGATTTACAGAAGGAGCATCACAGGCAATGGCAATGATAACGATGATCAAGAAGCGCGACGGACGGCAGGTTCCCTTTAATATAGAGAAGATAGCCAACGCGATTTTCAAGGCTGCCCAGACGGTAGGCGGCAGGGATTACAACGAGGCTATGGTTCTTGCGGACAAGGTTTGCCAGCGGCTGTCCGAGGAGATAATCGGGCGCAATCCCTCTGTGGAAGAGGTTCAGGATATGGTGGAAAAGGTGCTTGTCGAGGACGGACATGCCAAGACCGCCAAGGCTTATATCCTCTACCGCGCCGAGCGCACCAGAGCCAGAGAGATGGACTCCACACTGATGAAGATATACGAGGATCTGACCTTCAAGTCAGCCTGCGACTGCGATATTAAGCGGGAAAACGCTAATATTGACGGCGACACCGCAATGGGTACTATGCTGAAATACGGCAGCGAGGGCGCAAAGCAGTTCAACGAGATGTATGTTCTCGACCCGAAGCACTCTTCGGCGCATATCAACGGCGATATCCACATTCATGATCTGGATTTTCTTACGCTGACCACCACTTGCTGTCAGATAGACCTGCTAAAGCTGTTCCACGGCGGTTTTTCCACCGGACACGGCTACCTGAGAGAGCCGAACGATATTTCAAGCTACGCTGCACTTGCCTGCATCGCTATCCAGTCCAACCAGAACGACCAACACGGCGGTCAGTCTGTGCCCAATTTTGACTACGCAATGGCAGAGGGCGTAAAAAAGACCTTCCGGCGGCTGTATATAAATAATCTTGCCAAAGCAGTAGGCTTTTCGCTGAACATTGACGATTTCAGCGAGGTGCTTGAGGATCTTCGCAAAAATTCCGGAGAGATCGAGCAGGAAACCGGACTGTACCCGCGTCTTTCCAACAACGACGACTATAAGGCAAAGGAGTGGGAGAGAGTAGCCGGAAAGTACGGCGAGAGCTTCTCAAAGCTTCAGGACAAGGCGGAAAAGCTTGCCGAGGCGGAAACCGACCGCGCCACTTATCAGGCGATGGAGGCGCTTATCCACAACCTTAATACAATGAATTCCAGAGCCGGAGCTCAGAACCCGTTCTCTTCGATAAACTACGGTACAGACACCTCTCCGGAGGGCAGAATGGTTACCCGCAACGTAATGCTTGCGGAGGAGCACGGACTTGGCAACGGCGAAACCCCGATATTCCCGATACACATCTTCAAGGTCAAGGAGGGCGTAAGCTACAACCCCGGCGACCCGAACTACGATCTGTTCAAGCTGGCTATCCGGGTTTCTGCCAAGAGAATGTTCCCGAACTTCTCGTTCCTTGACGCGCCGTTCAATCTCCAGTACTACAAGCCCGGCGACTACCACACCGAAGCCGCATACATGGGCTGCCGCACGAGGGTGATCGGCAACGTCTACGATCCCACCCGCGAGATCGTGACCGGGCGCGGCAATCTCAGCTTCACCACGATCAATCTGCCACGGCTTGCGATAGAAGCCCACGGCGATATCGATAAGTTCTACAAATCGCTGGACGACATGATGGATATGGTGGTTGACCAGCTTTTGTACCGCTTTAAGATACAGTGCAGAAAGCACATCCGCAACTTCCCGTTCCTTATGGGACAGGGTGTGTGGATAGACTCGGACAAGCTTTCGGAAAACGACAGCATTGCTGAGATATTAAAGCACGGTACGCTTTCAATGGGCTTTATCGGACTTGCAGAGTGCCTGAAAGCGCTTATCGGCGTTCACCACGGCGAAAGCCCGGAGGCGCAGAAGCTGGGTCTTGATATAATCACCCGCATGAGAAAGCGCATGGACGATGAAAGCGCTAAAACTCACCTCAATTTCAGCTTGCTGGCAACTCCGGCGGAGGGACTTTCCGGACGGTTCGTGCGCATTGACAAGAAGATCTATGGCGAGCTTCCGGGGATCACCGACCGTGATTACTACACCAACTCTTTCCATGTGCCGGTATACTACAACATCAGCGCCTATCGCAAGATCAAGCTGGAGGCTCCCTATCATGCCCTCACGAACGGCGGTCATATCAGCTATATCGAGCTTGACGGCGACCCGCTCAAGAACCTTGACGCATTCGAGCAGATCGTTCGCTGCATGAAGGAGGAGGGTATCGGCTACGGCGCAATAAATCACCCCATAGACCGCGACCCCTGCTGCGGATTTACAGGAATAATTGATGACGAATGCCCCTGCTGCCACCGCAAGGAGGAGGAAGTCGCATTCGAGCGTATCCGCCGTATCACCGGTTATCTGGTAGGCACTCTTGATCGCTTCAATAATGCTAAGCGCGCCGAGGAAGCAGACCGGGTAAAGCACAGCGCCGAGGAATGATTTGCGCTTTTAATTAATACTTACTGAGCGAAGTGTTTTGCACTCCGCTCAGAATTTTGCACAGAACAAGGAGAGATTTCCGTGGAAATAAGAATAGCAGGAACTGTCGAGGATTCGATCGTTGACGGACCGGGACTGCGCTTTGTTTTATTTGTGCAGGGATGTCCGCACCGCTGCGAAGGCTGTCATAATCCCGAAACCCATGATTTTTCCGGCGGCAGGATAACCGATACCGACGCGATTTTCGAGCAGTGCATGGAAAATCCGCTGACCGGCGGAGTTACCTTTTCCGGCGGCGAGCCGTTCTGTCAGGCGCAGGCGCTGTACGAGCTGGGCAGCCGGTTCAAGGCGGCGGGAAAGCACCTGATGTGTTACAGCGGCTGGACTTTTGAGGAGCTTTTGAAAAAATCAGAAACCGAAGAATATACAGGAAAGCTGCTGGGAATTATTGATATTCTTGTGGACGGAAGATTTGATATCTCAAAGCGTTCATTGTCCCTTAAATTCCGCGGCAGCGCAAATCAGCGGCTTATCGACGTCCCGGCGAGCCTAAGCTCCGGCGGCGCGGTAGTTATTTCCGAATGAGTAGTTACAAAATTGTAATAAATTTTATTGCCGAAAACGGTTGAATTCAGTTAGTTGAAATGATATAATATTTACATAGACGCTTAGTTTTTTTCGGAAAGGATTCACCGTGAATATAAATATAAAAAAAATACTTGCCGCGGCGCTTTGCTGCGGGATCATGCTTACCTCCGGCTGCTTTGAACGTGACGGCAGCGACGGAGTGATAAAATACGACATAGCCTACGATCCCGGCAGCCTTGATCCTCAGACTGCGGAGGATTCCGCGTCAACGCTGATAATATCAAGTCTTTACACCGGTCTGCTCCGGGTAAATCCCGACGGAAGCCTTGGATCGGGGGTAGCGGAGGATTACACCGTGTCCGACGACGGTCTTACATACAGTTTCAAGCTGAGTAGCAGCTATTACTGGACTGACGCGAACGGATTTGAGGCGCAGTGTACCGCGCAGGATTTCGTGTACGGCTTTCAGCGGCTGTTCAACCCCGAAACGAGAGCGCCGAGGGCGTCAGAGTATTTCTGCATAAAGAATTCGGAGCTGATCAGCCGTGGCATTATTCCGGATCTTTCGCTGCTTGGCGTTGAAGCGGTGGGGGATTTTGAGCTTACGATAACGCTTGACTACCCGAACCCGCGCTTTCCGTCACTGCTGGCGGAGGCTCCTGCTATGCCCTGCAATGAGGAGTATTTCATAGCTTCTCAGGGACGCTACGGGCTTTCCGGGGATACTACGCCCTCAAACGGCGCATTCTATCTCACGGCATGGGATTACGACCCCTATACTATCACCGACAACAATCACCTGATCCTGCGGCGAAACGCAAAATACAGCGAGCTGAACAAGGTTTACCCCTCAGGTCTGAATTTTTTTATTGAGGGTGACGAGGATTTTGTGGACGATTTTCTTTCCGGGACGATAAGCTGCATTGCGGTGAACGACAGTCAGCGGGAGCTTATAAAGGGCGAATATAACGTTCAGGAGTATGACGCTATCACAGTAGGTCTGCTGTTCAACACGAAATTCGGACTGTTTGGCAATGCAGATTTCCGCAGGGCGCTTGCCTGCCTTGTTGACCGGGAACGGCTTTCCCAGTCGGTTGAAGGGTACAGCCCTGCCTATGCGATAGTTCCGGGAGAAGTGACGCTGCTTGACAAGAGCTACCGGGAATTCGCCGGGGAGAAAATGACCGCGGATTACAGCGTTTCAGCTGCTCAGGAATACTACGGAAAAGCGCTGCCGGAGCTTGATATGTCGCTGTTTTCCGGCGCAAGGATAATCATGCGGGAGGATAAGGCTGCGGCGGCGATGATCTCCGTTATTATGCAGGAATGGCAGAGGGAATTCGGATTTTACTGTGTTGTGGAAACGCTGAGTGAAGCGGATTTCAACGCGCGGCTTTCCTCCGGAGATTATGAGATAGCTGTACAGGATCTTTCCGGAAGTGTGAACAGTCCCGCAGCCTATCTGCAAAGCTTTATGAAGAACGGCAGCGGGAACTATTCCGGCTATGGAAATGTACAGGTAAATCAGCTTATGAGCCGGGCAGAGCGCGCCGCAGACCTTGCGGAAAGCGCAGAGCTTTACAAAAGCGCGGAGCAGATCATTCTTGACGACGCGGCAGTTGTCCCGCTGTACTACAAGAACGAGTATTTTTATACGAACAAGGATTTTGCGGATATTTACTATAATCCGTTCAATAAGACTATTGATTTCAGTCAGGGAAAGGCATACTGATAGGAGATTTATTTGATGTCAGAAAACAATAATTCAATGATGGAGCGGCTGGACGAGTTTCTTCTGGAGGTTCAGAAGCCTTCAAGATATATCGGCGGGGAAACAGGGGCTGTCATCAAGGACAGGTCAAAGGTGGATATCCGCTTTGCGTTCTGCTTTCCGGACACCTATGAGATAGGAATGTCCCACCTCGGCATGAAGATACTTTACGGGTTGAAGAACTCCGTACCGAATTACTGGTGCGAGCGGGTGTTCATGCCGCTGCCGGATATGGAGGAGCAGATGCGGGCGCGGAATATCCCGCTGTATGCGCTGGAAAGCCTTGACCCGATAAAGGATTTCGATTTCATCGGATTTACGCTGCAATATGAGATGAGCTACACCAACATTCTGGAAATGCTTGACCTGGCGGGAGTTCCTGTGCTGGCAAAGGACAGGACAGGGCTTACTCCTATCGTCATGGCGGGAGGTCCCTGCGTCTGCAATCCGGAGCCGCTGGCGGATTTCTTCGACTTCTTTGCGATAGGCGAGGGGGAGGAGATGAACCTTGAGTTCATGCGGCTCATGGAGGAATGCAAGCGGGAGGGCGCTTCCCGGCAGGAATTCCTGCGCAGGGCGGCGCAGATCGACGGAATTTACGTTCCGTCGCTGTACGATATCGACTACAACGAGGACGGCACCGTGAAGTCGATAACTCCGAAGGACGGGGCGCCGGCAAAGGTCAGAAAGCGCATAATAAAGGACTTCGACAAGGCTTACGCACCGGAAAATTTTGTAGTTCCGTTTTCCGGGATAGTTCACGACAGGGCAGTGGTGGAGGTGCTTCGGGGCTGTATCCGGGGCTGCCGCTTCTGTCAGGCGGGGTATATCTACCGTCCCTATCGCGAGAAAGGCAAGGAAACTATTCTGAACCAGACCCGCGCGCTGTGCGAGAATACAGGCTATGACGAGGTTTCGCTGTCCTCGCTGTCCACGGGAGATTACAAGGATATCGAGGGGCTGCTGTCGGAGCTTACCGACTACACCACGGCGGAGAAGATAAATCTGTCGCTGCCGTCGCTGAGAATTGACCGTTTCAGCGACGAGGTGCTGAAAAAAATCACAGATGTCCGGAAATCCGGGCTTACCTTTGCGCCGGAGGGAGGAACTCAGCGGATACGGGACGTTATCAACAAAAACGTCACCGAGCAGAACGTCATGGACAGCGTGAAGATCGCGTTTGAGGGCGGTTACACCAACATCAAGCTGTATTTTATGCTGGGACTTCCCACCGAAACTATGGAGGATATCGAGGGTATCTATGCGCTGGCAAGGGCTGTTATAGAGCAGTTCTATGCAACTGAGGGACACCGGGGCAGACCGGGAGTTTCGGTTTCGCTGTCAACGTTCATTCCGAAGCCGTTCACGCCGTTCGAGTTCGAGCCGCAGCTTGACGAGGCAACGGTCAGAGAGCGTCAGAAGCATCTGAGGACAATAAACACCGACCGAAAGATCACGATAAGCTATTCGGACTATAATGTATCGCTGATAGAAGCGGTGCTTGCGCGGGGCGACCGCCGTGTAGGAAAGGCAATATACGCCGCATGGAAAAAGGGCTGCAAGCTGGACGGCTGGGACGAGTATTTCAGGTTCGACAAGTGGGTGGAGGCATTCCGCGACTGCGGGTTGGATATGGCTTTCTATGCCAACCGCCGCCGCAGCTATGATGAAGTTGCACCGTGGAGCCACATTGATATGCTGGTCAGCCGTGAATTCCTGATAGAGGAGAATAAGCGGGCGCACGCCGGGGTAACTACCCCCAACTGCCGGGAGAAATGCTCCGGCTGCGGAGTATCAAAATGCGTTGGAGGTGAGATCTGCCGTGCCATCGGTTAATACAAGAGCGTTTTTTTCAAAAACCGGGAGAGCGAAGTATATTTCGCACCTTGACCTGAGTACAGTCATGATACGCGCCATGAAGCGCACAAAGCTCCCGATATGGCAGACCGAGGGCTTCAATCCGAGGACGTATGTGACGTTTATGCTGCCGCTGTCGCTTGGACAGGAGGGCGAGCATGAGGCAATGGACTTCCGGCTGACGGAGGACGTACCTTATGACGAGGTAAGGGACAGGCTTAACGCAGCTTTGCCGCCGGATATCCGTGTCTTGGAGATCACCGTTCCAAAGGACAAAAACACCGACATCACCGCCGCAAGATACCGCATTGAATTACCGGAGGAGTTCTGTTCCTCCGGCGGCGCGGAAAAGCTCCGGGAGTTGTGCGGCAGAGAGCAGATAAATGTTGAAAAGCGGACGAAAAAGGGAAGCATAGTCGTGGATCTGAAGCCACTTATGACAGATGTGGAAATGAACGGGAATGTGCTTTCACTGACCCTCCCCGCCGGGAACAGTTTCAACATTAATCCCGCGCTGCTTTTTGAGGCATACGCCGCGGAATACGGCGAGCCGATCAGGCGGCTGAGGATCGTCCGGACGAATATTTACAGCGGAAACCGGGAATTTGAGTGATTTTATATTCTACAATATCAAAAACGGAGAAATGACATGGAACCTCATGACTACAAGGTAACAAAAATAGAAGGCGAATATGCCACGCTGACGGATACCGACACCGGGGAGGAGCTTTTCATCGCGCTGTTCCTGCTGCCGGACGGCACGGATATCGGCAGTCTGCTTCACTATGAGAATCTGAGCTACGAGATCACCGGACAGGAGGGCTGAAAATGCTGCTCATGCTGGTGGTCGTGACCTGCTACACAATATGTGCGCTGAGCGACAAATACGCCGTTGCGAAGCTGAAGATGAACGGAAACACGCTGACCTTTATCATGGCTGCGGCTACCTCGTTGTTCATGCTCGCTTATCTGCCCTTTGACAGCAGGACATTTGACGGAAGCTTCACCGCGTATCTGGCGATAATTCTTATGGCGGCTTCAAAAATGCTTGAATTTCAGCTTGCGGCGGTAATATTAAAGGAAATGTCCGCGTTTGAGCTGAAAGCGTGGCTTGGGCTTACGGTGTTCCTGTCCTACGGCACTGACCTGCTGCTTCAGAAAGAGCAGATTGGCGCTGTGACCGTCTGGAAATTCGCGTTTATCGCAGTCACTGCGGTGGGATTGTTTCTTATCGCAAAGGCAGACGGAAAGAAGATAAATTACATAAAGATACTGCTGCCGCTGGCGGGATATCTTCTCTGCAAGTTCGGCTATGGTCTTACCGTGACGTTTACTCAGCAGAGTATTTCGCCGACCCTGTCGCTGTTCTGGGCGCTGGTTCTGCTATCAGTGGTATTGGCGCCGTTTGTTCACCCGATAAAGCTGTGCAGGGAGCAGCCGAAGGGCGTGCTGTTCGTGGGACTTACCAAGATACCAAACGTTATCGGGTTGGTGCTTGAAAATTATGTCGCGGTTCAGAGCATGGCGAACTACTCGTTCATACAGCCGATAATACTGGTGGCGCTGTTCTTTATCGGCGTTATCCGCAAAGAGGAATGCACTAAGCTGAACATCATCGGCGGTATCGTCTGTATTCTGGGAATTGTCGGATTTCAGGTCATTGGAATGGTGTAGCAGGATTGGAATACGCAGCGAATAAATCTGCACAGACTTAGCCGCGGGGACTGAATAAAATGTGCTGCGGCAAAATAAATACAATACATAAGGAACAAAAGAAAATGAAAGAACTTACCTCCGGCAAACCGATGAAGCTTATAATTTCCTTTGCGCTTCCGGTTTTGCTTGGGCTTGTATTTCAGCAGGCATACAGCCTTACTGATACAGTAATAATCGGCAGACAGCTTGGAGAAAACGCGCTTGCCGCCGTAGGCTCTACATCGGCGGTGGTATCGCTGATGTTCAATATTATAAACGGTCTGGTGACCGGATTTGCTATACTTGTCGCGAAAAACTTCGGCGCCGGGGATCATGACGAGATGCGCAGAACTATCGCGCGGACGATCACCTTTTCCGCGGCTGCGGCTGCGGTGATAATTGTCGGCATAGCCTGCTTCATTGACCCGCTGCTCCATGCGCTGGATACTCCTGAGAGCATTTTTGAGGACGCGCGCACCTATCTGTTCATTGTGGATCTGGGACTTGTGGCAACGCTGTTCTACAACCTTGAATCGGCAATACTCCGTGCGGTAGGCGACAGTGTTATCCCGTTGGTAATTCTGATGATTTCCACGGCGCTCAACATCGGGTTGGACGTCCTTATGGTGTGCGTGCTTCCGATGGGAGTTGCGGGAGCGGCGCTTGCCACTGTTATCGCGCAGTTCGTTTCGGCGGTGATCTGCCTTATATATCTGATAAAAAAGCGTCCGTTCCTGATGATAAAGCCAAAGGATTTCAGGTTCACTGCTTCTTCTACCGCAGAACTTCTGAGCGCGGGTTGCGGCATGGCGCTGATGTACTCGATAGTCGATATAGGCTCGATAGTTCTCCAGAACGGCATAAACGGCTTCGGCGAGGATATAATTGCGGCGCACACCGCAGCTAGAAAGTTGTTCAGCTTTACCATAATGCCATTCAGCGCGATCAGCGCAACCCTCGTTACCTATACCAGTCAGAACCGGGGTGCAGGGAAGTATTCCCGCATAGGAAAGGGCGTAAAGTCAGGACTGCTGCTGGGATTTGCCTGCGCTGCATTTGATGTTCTGCTTATCTATACCCTCGGCAGACTTATGGTGAGCTTCATTCTGCCGGACTGCGCGCAGTATGTGGAGGACACGGCGGTGCTGTATCTGAGGGTGAACGTGCCATTCTATTTCTTCCTGACGGTGCTGTTGGGACTTCGCAGCTCTCTTCAGGGGCTTGGGCGCAGTATTATACCGATAATAGCGAGCTGCATTGAGCTGATTTGGAAAATATGCACTGTGCTGTTCATGATCCCGTGGCTGGACTATATGGGAGTTATCCTGTCCGAGCCGATAATCTGGACGGTTTGTGCGGTAATAATAGGTATAATCGCGCTGATGACGATCCGCGCTCTTCCAAAGGAGGACTCGGTGTCCGAACCGGCGCTTGAAAAGGCGAAAGGAGAACCAGATGATCAATGAACTTTCTGACAGGCTGATCGACAATATTTCCCTTGCGGTAAAGGGAAAGCGCCGGGAGCTGCGGCTTATCTGCGCGGCATTGCTGGCGGGAGGTCATGTGCTGCTTGAGGACGTACCCGGCACAGGAAAGACTCTGCTTGCAAAATCGCTTGCTAAGTCAGTTGACGCAGACTTCCGCAGAATTCAGTTCACGCCTGATCTGCTGCCTTCCGACATCACGGGTATCAATTTCTTCAACATGAAGCAGCAGGAATTTCAGCTCCGCCGCGGGCCGGTGTTCTCCAACATAATCCTTGCGGACGAAATAAACCGTGCAACTCCCCGCACCCAGTCCGCGCTGCTTGAGTGCATGGAGGAGCGCCAGACCACGATAGACGGAGAAACCCACCCTATGGAGCGGCCGTTTTTCGTAATTGCGACCCAGAATCCGGTGGAGATACAGGGGACATATCCACTGCCGGAGGCGCAGCTTGACCGTTTCATGATACGTCTTGCGCTGGGCTATCCCGACCGCGGCGAGGAGATCTCGGTCATCGGCGGCGCGGCGGCTCAGGAGCTTTCCGCAGTATGTTCGGCGCAGGATATTATCTCAGCGCAGCAGGAGGTAAACACCTGCAAGGCGGGAGAAGCGGTGTGCAGCTACATCGCGGATATTGCGGCGGCAACCAGAAAGCACGGAAATGTGAAGCTGGGACTTTCCACCAGAGGAGCGGTGGCGCTGAGGAGAATGGCTTGCGCGCTTGCAATGCTTTCCGGACGGGGTTACGCAATGCCGCAGGACGTGCTTGAAGCCGCGCCCTATGTAATAAAGCACAGGCTGATCTGCCGCGGCTGGTCTGGAGCGTCAGGCAGCACTGAAAAGGCGGCGGACGAGGTGCTTCGTCAGGTGCTGGACAGCGTTGCAGTCCCGACAGAGGGCTGATATGGAGCTTGTTGTAATGGCGCTGATACTGACCGCAGTGCTTGTGGGGCAGTATTTTATTTATAACCATTTTGGTCAGAAAAAGCTATCATATACGCTGACGGTGAGAAAGCGCGGCACTGAGGGCAGCGTTGCGGGCAGCTCAGATCAGATCGTGGAGGCATTTGAGGACGAGGAGATAGAGATAGTTGAGGAGATCGACAACGCAAAGCTGCTTCCTCTGCCGTGGGTGCGCACCGAGATCAACTGCTCAAGGTGGCTGAGCTTTTTCGGCAATCCGGTGAACTCCTCCCAGTACAAGGATCCCGCTCAGAAGGGTCTGATATCAGGAATATTCACGCTCCGGGGCAGGCAGAAATGCCGCCGGACATGGCGGGTGAAATGCGAAAAGCGCGGTGTTTTCAGTATAGAGGACGTTTCGGTGACGGTGAGCGACCTTTTCGGTCTGGTGAAGTCCGCAAGGGTGATAAAGCTTGACCAGAAGATACGGGTGCTTCCTGTTCCCGCAGATATGGACGCGGAGGGAATGTCCAGCGACGTATTTATCGGCGACATTCCGGTAAAGCGCTTTGTGCTGCCCGATCCGTTCGTGATAAGCGGGGCGCGGGAATACACCGGCCGTGAGCCGATGAACAGGATACACTGGGCGCAGAGCGCGAAGAACGGCTCTCTTATGGTTTACAACAACGAATTCACCACCGAGCGCCGGGTGCTGATAATCCTGAACCTCCAGCGGAGCTTTCACGGATTGCGGCAGGCAATGTCCGTTCCAACGCTGGAGGCGCTGATAAAGGGCGCTGCGTTCATGCTTGATCACTGCTACAAGACCCATACTATCTGCGCTCTTACGGCAAACTCAGAGAGAGCGCTTGCGGGAGAGCCGGGGGAGGGCTACGAGCATACTATCAGCCGGCTGAGGGAGCTTGCGGAGCTGAAAAACTGCTGCGGAGAGCATATTGATGATTTTCTGTCGGAGATAAATTACACGGACTGGACGGACGTGGTATTTGTTAGCAGCTTCCTGGACGAGCGCTGCGCGGAGCTTCTGGAAAGCCTGTCGCAGAACGGCAGGAGCGTTACGATACTCTCCACTGACATAGAAGAAACTGACTTTTGCGAGGTAAGGCATATTCCGCGCACCAAGCGCTATCTGCCGGAAACAGGAGATTGACCGATGAGAAGGCGGTGAGATAATGTACAACCGGATACTGATGACGCTGGCAGTTTTCTGCCAGTTTCTGGCGCTGTTTCCTTTTGCGGTGCTGACCGAGGGCGTTGGCTTCGGGGAATATGTCTGGTGGCATTACGCTGCGATTTATGCCGCCGCTGCATTATTTTACGGCTGCGGGCGGTTTCTTGGGACATGGGCTTCACGGAGCGGATTTTCCCGCAGGACAAAGCCCATTGCAGTATTCCTGTCGAGGATAGGATTTATTGTTCCGGCGGCGGCTTTTATTGTCGTCTGCGCGGTTTTCCGTTTTCACACCGGTCTTTATCTGTATCTGCTGCCAGCCTGCATTGCCGCATATTTCGGAGGGTATCTGTCGGTCGGTAAGGAATACAGCGACGTATTCACCAGAGGGTGGTTCGCAGTGTATTTTGTCGCGGCGGTATTATCCGCGATACTTCTCAACTGCACCGGGGATAAGCGGCTTGTTTCAGACGGAATGACTCAGCTTTGCGTTGGGTTCGGAGCGCTGATAGTTCTGGCGGCGGTGCTGACAAATCAGACCAATATTGACGTACAGACCCGGCAGCGGGCGGGAGGTCATGCGCTTGTCCCGAAAGGAACGCGCCGCTACAACGCTTGTCTTATTGCGGCAGTCGGCGCGGCGGTGGTGGGACTTTTCCTGCTGTCCGGGCCGATCGCTGCGCTTATTTTCAAAGGAATACAGGCGCTGCTGCGCTGGCTGCTGTCGCTGCTGAGAAACGGTGAGCAGGAGGAACTTGAGGACGGGGAAATGGCTGAAAACACCGCAGACGCAATGGAATATGATATGACCGAAAATCCCATTGCAGACCTGCTGATGTTCCTGTTTGTAGTACTGATCGCGGTGCTGATAATCAAATTCCGGCGGCAGATATGGGAGTTCTTCAGGGAGATATTCGCGCCGCTGTTCAAAGTTCCGGTTCAGGAGGAAACAGTCCCGTTTGTTGATGAATTAAGCGAAAGCACGGACGAAAAGACTGCTTCACGGGAACTCCGCAGAAGCGAGCGGGAGCTGTACCGCAGATACCGCCGGGAAACCGACCCGGTGATGAAGTACCGGGAGGGCTACGAGCTGTTCCTGATAAGGCTGGGAGCCTCGCCCTTTCCGCAGCTTTCCACCGATACCACCACCATTCATTCCGCAAAGGGTGAAAAGGCGTTCGGCAGACATATCCCAGAAGCCGAGCTTGATGGAATGGTGGAGGTTTACAACAGGGTGCGCTATGGCGGGAATATTCCCGACGAGCAGGAGCTTCTTGAGCTTGACAGAATAATAGAAGCAATAATCAGGAATGATAAATAAACAGGGAGAACGGAGATATAAATATGACCTTTAACGAATTGCTGAAAACCGACGGACATATTCTGCTGGACGGAGCGATGGGTTCTGTTTTGCAGCAGCATGGGCTTAAGCTTGGCGGACTTCCGGAGGAGCTGAACTTCACCGACCCGGAGCTGATAGTATCTATACACCGCAGCTATATTGAAGCCGGCGCACAGGGAATTTATACAAACACCTTCGGCGCAAACCGCCACAAGCTCCAGAACAGCAAATACACTGTCGAGCAGATAGTGAAGCAGGGAATTGCCCTCGCACGGAGAGCCGCCGAGGGAACAGACGTGCTGGTGGGACTTGACGTAGGCTCGCTCGGAAGAATGCTGCGCCCCACCGGAGATATGCCGGTGGGCGAGGCTTATGATATGTTCCGGGAGATCATGTCCGCCGGGCGGGAGGCTGATTTCATCGCGATCGAAACCATGACCGACCTCATGGAGATCAAGACCGCCCTGCTTGCCGCTAAGGAGAACACCGATCTTCCGGTCATCTGCACAATGTCCTTTGAGCAGAATATGCGCACCTTTACCGGGTGCAGTACCGCTGCTATGGCGCTGACCCTGTGCGGGCTGGGAGCGGACGTTGTGGGAATGAACTGCTCGTTAGGGCCGCAGGAGGCTCTCCCTATCGTGGAGGAGATACTGAAATGGAGCAGCGTTCCGGTGCTTATCCGCCCGAATGCGGGACTTCCCGACCCGGCTACCAACCTCTACACGACATCAGCCGTGGAATACGCGGACATTATGGAAAAGATCGCCGGAATGGGAGTGAAGCTGCTCGGCGGCTGCTGCGGAACTACCCCGGAATATATCCGCGAGGTAGGAAGCCGCATAAAGGGGAAAACCTGCGTGATTCCCAAGCCGGAGATACCCGCGGCGGTGTGCAGCGCGTCCTCTGTCGTAACTGTGGATACCGTTCGTATCATCGGCGAAAGGATAAACCCCACCGGAAAGAAGCTGTTCAAGGAAGCGCTGAAAAAGCACGATCTTGATTATATCATGCGGCAGGCGCTGGAGCAGACCGGAGCGGGAGCTGAGATTCTTGACGTAAACGTGGGACTTCCGGACATTGACGAAAAGGAAATGATGCTGGCGGCGGTCAACGCGATCCAGTCGGTAACTGACGCTCCGCTTCAGATTGACACCACAGAGCTTCCGGTGCTTGAGGCTGCTCTGAGGATAGTTTCCGGCAAGCCGATAGTAAACTCCGTGAACGGCGAGGACGAGAAGCTTGACACAGTACTTCCGCTTGTCAAGAAGTATGGCGCGGCGGTGGTCGGACTTACCCTTGACGAGAGGGGAATACCCAAGACCGCTGAGGAGCGCTTCGCTATCGCGGAGAAGATACTGAATCGTGCGCTGGAATACGGCATTCCGAAGCAGGACGTTTATATCGACTGCCTTACCCTCACCGTATCTGCGGAGCAGGACGGAGCTGCTGAAACGCTGAAAGCAGTCCGCATGGTAACAGAGCGGCTGGGACTTAAAACGGTGTTGGGCGTATCAAATATTTCTTTCGGTCTGCCTAACCGAGAGCTGATAAACTCCACGTTTATCACAATGGCGATGAACTGCGGGCTTACTCTCCCGATAATGAACCCGAATATTGCGTCCATGACCGGCGCGGTTAATGCTTTCCGGCTGCTTTCCGGCTATGACCGGCACGGAGCAAAGTTCATCGAGAGCTACGGCGCAGAGGTAAAGAAGCCTGCGGCAGCCCCGACTGCGGACATGGATATCCTTGACGCCGTTTCTGCCGGACTTAAGGCGGAATGCGCTGCGGCTGCCGAGAAAATGTTGTCCTCCGGCGCAGACCCTATGGATATTGTCAACGGAAAGCTGATCCCGGCGCTTGACAGCGTGGGAGCGAAGTTTGAGAAGGGAACGATATTCCTGCCGCAGCTCATTCAGTCGGCGGGAGCGGCGCAGGCTGCGTTTGACGTTATCAAAAAGGCGATATCCGACCGTGGCGGCAGCGGAGTTTCCAGCGGAAAGGTGGTTCTCTGCACGGTAAAGGGCGATATTCATGATATCGGCAAGAATATAGTAAAGACGCTGCTTGAGAATTACGGCTTTGACGTGATCGACCTCGGAAAGGACGTTGATTATCAGACGGTGGTTGACGCGGCGATCAAATACGATGTGCGTCTTGTCGGACTTTCGGCACTGATGACCACTACGCTGAAAAGCATGGAGAATACGATCAAGCTTCTCCGGGAAAACAATGTAAACTGCAAGGTAGTTGTCGGCGGCGCGGTGCTGACGAAGGATTACGCAGAGAAGATCGGAGCGGATTTCTACGCTCGTGACGCAAAGGAAACTGTGGATATTGCCCGAAAGGTATACGGGGTGGAATAAACAATAAGGCTCAGTCATTTTGACTGAGCCTTTGGTCTATTC
>CAMAGG010000028.1 GCA_945833805.1 uncultured Clostridia bacterium
TTATTTCCGCAGATATTTTTGTTTGACCTTAATATTGGAAATTTCATTCAGTTTAGTCACTATTGTGAAACTTTTTTTTAATGCCGCAGGACTATCTTTATACAGGGAGGGGTAAGCTATGCCCAAAATCAGAAGATATATTGCGGCACTCACGGCGGCTCTGCTGCTGTGCGGCTGCTCCAATAACGACACATCGTCTGTTCCGAAGAGCGTTTCCTCCTCTGAAACGACATCTGCGACCTCAGAAAACTCATCGGAAATAACCTCCTCCGAGCCGGATCGGAATACTGCCCCGGAGGGCGGCTCTGCGCCTGCCGATCCGGGGGTCACTGATAGTTCCTCCGCTAATTCCGGCGGAGTTGATCTTGTTTCCGGAGGTTACTCGGATAACAATAATATTTTCGACCTGAACGGTAAATACTGCGATATTTCTGAGCTGCCGTTCTCGGTAAACACCTACGCGCCGGAGCTGGAATCTGAAAACTTCCAGTGCATAAATGTTTGCAACGGAAAGCTGATACTTATACATTATCAGCCCACCGAAGATATATTGCAGGTCAATCAGTCATCATGGGAGCTATTCACCTACGACCTGAAAAGCGGAGAGCTGACAGAAATATACAGCAGTAACGAATGGAAAATGACCGCCCCCAACTCTACAAATATGCAGTATTACAGCGGCAACAACGCTCTGATGTATGCGGACGACACCTATGTATTGACAATTTCAACAGATGAGTACGGCGCGGAAGAATATACCGTTATTAATCACACCACCGGTAAAACTGTGCTAAAACTGCCTAAGACTTCGGAAAACGGAAATACCACATATTTTGCAAACTACTTTGTGACTATCGTATACGATGCTCTGTATTTTGACGGGACTTATTACGTTTCAGACTACAATATGGAAATCCCTGTGATCTTCAAAGCGAACCTCCATACCGGTGAGATCGAATTATTCCGCACAGGAGCGTGCTATCCTTTCTACGGAGTGGCAAATGTCTGCTTTAAGATCGTTCTGGATTATAACCAGTATTACATTGATGATAACTACGCAAATCTCCGCGGTGACATTTTTCAAACATCCGACCCGGTGAACAGCACACACACTTCAATTATTGACACCTATTATCCTATTGTGTCCCAAAGTTTATCGGACGATATCCTCGGAAGCAGAGAAAAACTAAGCTGGATCGACAAGAACAACATCAGTCATGAGATAGGAACAACAGGATTCAACTACTATGTCGTAGACAAGCATATCACAAAGGACGGTATTTTCCTCTTCAATCTGTGCCGCGACAATAACCAGTCCCGGCAGCTCATCGGCTGCTATGACGAGAATAGCGGGATAAATTACGCCGCTCTGGTCGAAAAAAACAGCAATGAGAGAGTATTTACGGAGAACGCCGCGATCTATCTCGTGAACAGCAGTACACTGGAAACCACAGTGCTTTCCCCGTACAAGGACGACCGTACAAGGACGAGTTCAGATATGTGAACCAGCAGTAAAAGACCTGTAAAATTTCTGAAAATATATTGAAATAATCACGGATTTGGTGTATAATATAGTTTGAGGTGTTATGCCTACCAAATAATCTATCGAAAGGAATTACGAAATGCCGCTCGAAGAAATCAATAGAGAATTCTCCTTCCCCCTCCAGAAGATCATCGACGAATATCGTCTGGAAGTGATCTATATGCCGGAGGACAGCGGGAACACACTTATCTCCGACCACGAAATAAACCGCCCGGGATTACAGTTCGCGGGCTTCTACGAATATTTTGACAAGCAGCGTATCCAGATCTGCGGAAAGACCGAGTTTGCGTACCTTTCCACCCTTGAGCCGGAGGTTCGCCGCAGCAGGATAGACAATCTGCTGAGCTACAAGTTCCCCGCTCTCATCGTGACGCGCAATCTTGAGGTTTTCCCGGAGCTTGTGGACAGCGCAAAGGCTAACGAAATGCCGCTGTTCCGCACCGATGAAAGCACCTCGGTGTTCACATCGAAGCTTGTTAATTTTCTGAATTTACAGCTTGCTCCCAGAATTACCCGCCACGGAGTGCTCATTGAGATCTACGGCGAGGGTGTGCTTATCCTCGGCGAAAGCGGCGTCGGCAAGAGCGAAACCGCTATCGAGCTTGTAAAGCGCGGTCATCGCCTTATTGCGGACGACGCAGTGGAGATCAAAAAAGCCTCCAACATTACGCTGGTGGGAAGTTCACCGGATAATATCCGGCACTTCCTTGAGCTGCGCGGCATCGGTATCATCAACGCGCGGCAATTATTCGGCGTCGGCGCGGTAAAGCTCAACGAAAAGATCGACATGGTGGTTGAGCTTGAGCTGTGGAATCCCGAAAAGACCTACGACAGAATGGGCGTGGACACCCACTTTATGACTATCCTCGGAGTTAAAGTCCCGCTGCTCACCATTCCGGTAAAGCCCGGACGTAACCTTGCGGTCATTCTTGAGGTTGCAGCAATGAACAACCGTCAGAAGAAGATGGGCTATAATGCCGCAAAGGATCTTCTCCACCAGCTTGGCATAGACTCGGACAGCGAGGAGATCATGTCCGATCTCAATATTTGATCATTTAACAGAAAGGCTGAAATAAAATGAAATACAACATTGGTATCGACCTCGGAGGAACAAACGTCAAGGTCGGAGTAGTTGACGAAAATTATAACATCGTGTCTAAGGCTACCGCCAAGACTGATCTTCCCCGCCCCGCTGAGCAGATCGCGGACACGATCGCGGAAACCGTATGGGCTGCACTGAACGAAGCAAAGGTAACTATCGACGAAGTAAACAGCATCGGCATAGGAACCCCCGGCACCGCAAGCCGCAACACCGGAGTGGTGCTTTATTCCTGCAATCTGGGCTTCAGGAACACCGACCTGCGGAAGCTCATCGGCTCGCGGCTCGGCAAGGACGTTTACGTTGAGAACGACGCAAACGCGGCGGCATTCGGCGAAGTGCTCGCCGGTGCCGGCAAGGGCTATAAGGACGTTGTGGTAGTCACCCTCGGCACAGGCGTAGGCGGCGGCATCATCATTGACGGAAAGATCTACACCGGCTTCAATTTCTGCGGCGCAGAACTTGGACACACCGTTATCCAGTACGGCGGAAGAAAATGCGGCTGCGGCAGACTTGGCTGCTTCGAGGCTTATTCCTCCGCAACAGCCCTCATCAACATGACAAAGGAAGCCATGGAAGCGGATAAAAACAGCAAAATGTGGGAGCTTTGCTCCGGCGACATCGCCAACGTTGACGGCAAGACCGCATTTGACGGCTGGCGCGCAGGCGACAAGAGCGCGTCAGATGTCGTTGATATGTACATAAACTATCTCGGCTGCGGACTTACCAACATCGTAAACACATTCCAGCCGGAAATGCTGCTCATCGGCGGCGGTATCTGCAAGGAGGGCGAAAACCTCACCAAGCCGCTTGAGGCGATAATCGCCCGGGATAGTTACAGCGTAGACCCGGAGCGCTCCACAAAGCTCGCCATAGCGCAGCTCGGAAACGACGCAGGAATCATCGGCGCAGCGTTCCTCTATACGCTGGCTGAATAAGGAGAAAAAATATGTACTATATGTCGCAGGACAGCACAGAATTAGTTGAAAGCAATCATCTTTACATAGACGGCAACGCGATCTTTGCCGTTGTTCCCGGAAGCGAGGACATAAAGCTTGCGGAATACGAGGTTTACGGCGAAGCACAGGAAATGCTGCACAAGGTTTACAACGCGATTGAGGACAGCGAAGCGGTATTCTCGTTTGAGTGAAATTCCGCTCTGAGGTGATTATTCTGAAATTTCAGACATACATATTTTACATACAATAATTAATTCAGGAGGGTTCATCTTGGATTTATCCCAGATAGAGGAAATGTGCCGTGAAAACGGCTCGTTCTGCGAATTCAACCACATTCTTGCCCCCAACACCTCAATGAAGATCGGCGGCCCGTGCGACGCATTCGTAAAGGTAACTAACGAAAAGGCTCTGCTGGAGGTCGTGAAATTGTGCCGCAGCGAAAATATCCCGCACTTCATTCTCGGCAAAGGCAGTAATCTGCTGATAAGCGGAAAAGGGCTGCGGGGCTGCGTTATCGCTTTGTCCTCGGAAGAGCCTAATATCACTGTAAACGGCGGCGAGATCACTGCATGGGCGGGAGCTACGCTCCATTCGGTATGTCTTGCAGCGCTGAACAATTCCCTCACAGGACTGGAATTTGCGTATGGTATCCCCGGCTCGCTTGGGGGAGCATTGTTCATGAATGCGGGAGCCTACGGCGGCGAAATAAAGGACGTTGTGAGATCCTGCCGCTATATTGATGAAAAGGGAGAGCTTCGGGAAATGTCCGCTGAGGATATGCAGCTTTCCTACCGCAGCAGCGTTTTTTCATGCCGGAACTATGTGATCACTTCGGTCACTCTGGAGCTTACCACCGGCGACAGCGCAGCAATAAAAGCCCGCATGGAGGAACTTATGCAGCGCCGCCGCGACAAGCAGCCGCTGGAATTTCCAAGCTGCGGCAGCACCTTCAAGCGCCCGGAGGGCTATTTCGCCGCCGCCCTTATTGAGGAATGCGGCTTAAAGGGCTACACCGTCGGGGGAGCGCAGGTCAGCAGCAAGCACAGCGGCTTTGTGATAAACCGCGGCGGCGCGACCTTTGAGGACGTTATGGCTGTGGTTGACGAGGTAAAGCGGGTAGTCCTTGAGAAAAAGGGTGTTCAGTTGGAATGCGAAATGCTGATACTGAAATAGCCCTATCGGCTGTATAAGGAGCAAAAGAATGGAATTTATGATCGTCACCGGGCTTTCCGGTTCGGGTAAATCCTCGGTGGTTAAGGCGCTGGAGGATATCGGGTATTTCTGTATCGACAATATGCCGCCGCAGCTTATTCCCAGTTTTGCGGCGATGTGCAACGACAATCACGAAATAAGCAAGGTCGCAATCGTAACGGATATCCGCGGCGGCGCGATGTTCTTCAAGCTTGAGGAATGTATAACAAAGCTCCATATCCGGGGAATTGACGTAAAGGTGCTTTTTCTGGAGGCTTCCCGCGAAGTGCTGATAAAGCGCTACAAGGAGACCCGCCGCAAGCACCCGCTGGACGAGGTTTCCGGCGGAGATATCGGCAAGGCGATAGACGCGGAAGCGGAGCTTCTCAGCAAGATCCGGGAAAACGCGGACTACATAATCGACTCCACAAATCTCAGCACCGGACAGCTCAAGGAGCAGATCTCCGGGCTGTTTCTGGATAAGGCATCCGACGCGATGATAGTTAGCTGTATGTCTTTCGGCTTCAAATATGGCTCGCCGCAGGAGGCTGATCTAATATTTGACGTGCGCTGCCTGCCAAATCCGTTCTATATTCCGGAATTAAAACACAAGACCGGGCTTGACAAAGAGGTTCAGGACTACGTCATGAGCTTTCCCCAGTCACAGGAGCTTCGGGACAAGCTGTTCGACCTGATAGATTTCCTTATTCCCCACTACGTCACCGAGGGAAAAAGCCGTCTGGTGATAGCCTACGGCTGCACCGGAGGAAAGCACAGGAGCGTAACCTTTGCGGAGCTTACCGCTGCATTTCTCAAGGAAAAGGGGCTGCGTGTGCGCACTCTCCACCGGGACGCTGAAAAGAAATAAATTAACCGGGCTGTTGCATTATGTGACAGCCCGGTTTTGAAGTGAACGGATAGTGGATTTACATTTGCATTCTTTCTGTGTATAATGGGAACACGGAGGTATGAAATATGAATTTATGCAATAACGGAAAGCTGCTCTGCGATCTGAGAAAATCCAAAGGAATGACTCAGAAGCAGGTCGCCGAAAAACTGGGCGTATTGCCGAAAACCGTGTCTAAATGGGAAACCGGTCATGGATTTCCGGACACTTCCCTGCTGGCTGATCTGGCGAAAATACTCGGCGTAAGCATTGATACACTTTTATCCGGCGCTTTATCTCCAAACGCAGAGGAAGTCGGAAACTTCAGAAAAATCAGGTTTTATGTATGTCCTCACTGCGGGAGCATCATGCACGGCATGGGAGAATTCCATATCACCTGCTGTGGAAAGCAGCTTGCCCCTCTGAAAGCTTCTGAGGATAACACCGGACATAAGATATCAGTTGAGAGGATCGAAAATGACTTCTACATCACCATTGACCACGAAATGAGCAAAGAACATTATATCAGCTTCGTTTCGTATGTTTCCTGCGACAGGGTGCTGACTGTGAAGCTATATCCGGAGCAGGATTCCTCGGCAAGATTTCCGGTATTGTACGGCGGGAAACTCTACTATTATTGCAGCAGGCATGGGCTTTTTGAGTATGACGAAAGAAAGAAATTTCATGTGATGTCCCGCGGGTAAAGAACATGCTCGCAATGGCGGAAAAAAGCGGAGAACCGATGAGATCCTGCTTTGGTTACGGGGAGCTGGAAAAAATGTTTGAGAGGAACAATTGCCTGATATATGCATTTCTGAACCGCGACGAGATACAAAACAGGTATTTTTCCGAATGCAACAACGAAATGACTGCATTTGAACATATTAATTTTGCGCAGGCAGTTCTTTTTAACAAGTGAAAATACCGATCAATCGCAAAAACGGGCTGCCCTTTTGGACAGCCCGGAATTATTTTATTATGTCGATCAAACCTTGTCCAGCGCCTGAGCAATGTCGGCAATGAGATCCTCCGCGTCCTCAAGCCCGCAGGAGTATCTCACGAGATTCGGGTAAACACCGCAGGCTTCAAGCTCCGCGTCGTTCATCTGGCGGTGAGTTGCGCTTGCTGGGTGAAGACAGCAGGTGCGCGCGTCCGCAACGTGAGTTTCGATCGCGCCGAGATTCATGTGCTTCATGAATTCCTCCGCTGCCTTTCTGCCGCCCTTCATGCCGAAGCTTACAACGCCGCAGCTTCCGTCCGGGAGGTATTTCTGAGCAAGGTCGTAATACTTGTCGCCGGGCAGGCTGGGATAGCTCACAAACTCGATCTTGTCATGCTGGCTCAGGAACTTCGCGACCGCAAGTCCGTTCTCGCAATGGCGCTTCATGCGAACGTGCAGACTTTCCAGACCTAAGTTCAGTATAAACGCATTCATCGGTGCCTGAATAGAGCCGAGATCTCTCATCATCTGCGCGGTTGCCTTTGTGATATAAGCTCCGCCGATGCCGAACTTCTCAGTATATGTAATGCCGTGGTAGCTGTCGTCAGGTGTGCAGAGTCCGGGGAACTTGTCCGCGTACTTTGTCCAGTCGAATTTGCCGCTGTCAACGATACAGCCGCCAACCCCTGCGCCGTGACCGTCCATGTACTTGGTGGTGGAGTGGGTAACGATATCCGCGCCCCACTCAAACGGACGGCAGTTCACCGGAGTAGCAAAGGTATTGTCCACGATAAGTGGAACTCCGTGCTCGTGAGCTGCCTTAGAGAATTTCTCAATGTCGAGAACTGTCAGAGCAGGATTAGCAATAGTTTCGCCGAATACAGCCTTGGTGTTGGGCTTGAATGCGTCGTTAAGCTCCTCAGGAGTGCAGTCCGGGCTGACAAATGTGAACTCAATGCCCATTTTCTTCATAGTAACGGAGAAAAGGTTATATGTACCGCCGTAGATAGAGCTGGAAGCCACAACATGGTCGCCGCAGCCCGCGATATTGAACACCGCAAAGAAGTTTGCAGCCTGTCCGGAGGAAGTCAGCATTGCAGCAGAGCCGCCCTCCAGAGCACAGATCTTGTTAGCAACGGTATCGTTGGTGGGGTTCTGAAGTCTGGTATAGAAATAACCGCTCGCTTCAAGGTCAAAGAGCTTGCCCATGTCCTCGCTGGTAGCATACTTGAAGGTGGTGCTCTGAATGATCGGCACCTGACGCGGCTCGCCGTTTCCGGGGGTGTATCCGCCCTGAACGCATTTTGTACCTAAATGATAATTGTCCATTGTATTTCCTCCTGATTTTATACCACGGTTTTCCCGGGGTTCTTTGATATAGCCTAATTATTATACATCATTGCGGAGCTATTGTCAAGAATTATATGGCTCAAAAAAATACAGCCGGGATATTGAAATCCCACATGATTTGTGATATAATATTTTTGTGAGTATGCTGCAAACAATGCGCGGCTGCTGAAATACATAAAAACGGAGGAAAAACAATGTCAATGTATATTACCTGTCTGGATCTTGAGGGAGTGCTCGTTCCGGAGATCTGGATCGCTTTCGCAGAGGCGAGCGGGATCCCGGAGCTTAAAAGAACCACCCGTGACGAGCCGGACTACAACAAGCTGATGAACTGGCGTCTTGGTATTCTCAAGGAACACGGTCTGGGGCTTAAGGAAATTCAGGAAACAATCGCGAAGATCGACCCCATGCCCGGCGCAAAGGAGTTTCTGGACGAGCTGCGTTCCCTCTGTCAGGTCATCATCATCTCGGACACCTTCTCCCAGTTCGCAGGCCCGCTCATGAAGAAGCTTGGTATGCCGACTATCTTCTGCAACACACTTGAAGTCGCTCCCAGCGGCGAGATCACCGGCTTCAGAATGCGCTGCGAGCAGTCCAAGCTCACCACGGTTAAGGCGCTCCAGAGCATCGGCTTTGAAACCATAGCAAGCGGCGACAGCCACAACGACCTCGGCATGATCAGAGCCAGCAAGGCAGGCTTCCTGTTCAAGAGCCCGGACAGCATAAAAGCTGCAAATCCCGATCTTCCCGCTTACGAAACCTATGATGAGCTTATGGCGGCTATCAAGAAGGCTATGGACTAAGTTCAATTCACAGATAATTCAAGCCTGAGAGTACTTCTCAGGCTTGCTTGCTATCGGATAAGTCTTTTATTTAAGGAGTAAATCATGGAAAGATACCAGAACAGCGCCCTCTCCCCGCAGGAACGCGCGGAAGCCCTCGCAGACACGCTCACGGTGCAGGAGCAGGCGGAACAGCTCAAATACAACGCTACCGCAATTCCTAAAGCCGGTCTTCCCGCCTATAACTGGTGGAACGAGGGACTTCACGGAGTTGCCCGCGCCGGCACCGCCACAATGTTCCCGCAGGCAATAGGGCTTGCCGCAATGTTCGACCGGGAAACGCTCCGTCGCTGCGCGGAAATTACCTCTCTGGAAGCCCGGGCGAAGTACAACGCGGCGCAGGCTCACGGCGATTTCGACATATACAAGGGGCTTACCCTTTGGGCGCCGAATATTAATATTTTCCGCGACCCCCGCTGGGGCAGGGGTCATGAAACCTATGGTGAGGATCCCTACCTCACATCGCGGCTTGGGGTGGAGTATGTCAGGGGCTTGCAGGGCAGCGGAAAATACCTCAGGACTGCCGCCTGCGCGAAACATTTTGCGGTACACAGCGGCCCGGAGGCGGAGCGCCACACCTTTGACGCTGTGGTATCTCCCAAAGACCTTGAGGAAACCTACCTCCCGGCATTCCGGGCATTGGTGGAGGAAGCCCATGTCGAGGGAGTAATGGGCGCCTATAATCTTGTGAACGGCGAGCCTGCCTGCGCAAGCAAATTTCTAATGGAAAAGCTGCGGGAATGGGGCTTTGACGGCTATTTCACCTCAGACTGCTGGGCTATCAGCGACTTCCACACCCACCACTGTATCACCGCCACCGCGCCGGAATCCGCAGCCCTTGCGCTGAAAGCCGGCTGCGACATGAACTGCGGCAATACCTATCTTCACATTCTCGCGGCGCTTGACAAGGGGTTAATTACAAAAGAGGATATCCGCCGCGCCTGCATTCACGTTCTGCGCACCCGGATACGACTGGGGCAGCTTGACAAGACCGAATACGACAGCGTTCCGATAACCGCAGTTTCCACCGAAGAAAGCAAGGCTGTATCTGAGGAATGCGCGCTGAAGTCCGCAGTGCTGCTGAAAAACGACGGCATTCTTCCGCTCTCCGACAAGCTGGAAACTATCGCGGTGATAGGTCCTAACGCGGACAGCAGGGCGGCTCTCACTGGAAATTACAATGGTACGGCGGACAGTTATATCACATTTCTGGAGGGCATTAGAGAGCGGTTTTCCGGTCGAATACTGTATTCAGAGGGCTGTCACCTTTACAAGGACAGAACGCAGGGACTTGCGCAGCCGGGGGATCTTTATTCCGAAGCAGTTTCAATGGCGGAATGCGCCGATGTGATAATTGCCTGCGTGGGGCTTGACGCGACCCTTGAGGGCGAGGAGGGCGACACCGGAAACGAATTCAGCTCCGGCGACAAGCCCGACCTGCGGCTGCCGGAAAGCCAGCGCATTCTTCTGCAAAAGCTCTCCGCCCTCGGGAAGCCGCTGGTGGTAGTACTTGCGGCGGGCAGCTCCGTGAACGTCGATGCAGACTGCAACGCGCTACTGGATATGTGGTATCCCGGTCAGCGGGGCGGCAGAGCGCTTGCGAAGCTGCTTTTCGGGGACGCTTCCCCCTCCGGAAAGCTGCCGGTTACATTCTATAAAACCGCGGATATGCTCCCGGATATGCGGGATTATTCCATGCGCGGGAGAACTTACCGCTACTGCGGGGAGGACAACGTGCTGTATCCCTTCGGATTCGGGCTTAGCTACGCTGATATACGCTGCTCCGGTCTTTCCTGCACAAAAGGCGTCGCGGAGCTTACCGTCACAAATCACAGCGATATTCCTGCCGGGGAAGTGGTGCAGCTTTACATCAAGGGATATTCGGAGCAGGACGTGCCGAACTGGTCGCTGTGCGGATTTCAGCGGGTGGAATTATCCCCCGGAGAGAGCCGCCGTATTTCCCTTGAGATCCCGCCGTCCGCCTATGAAACGGTATTGCAGGACGGCACGCGAAAGGTGGTCGGCAGCCGCTTCACGATTTACGCGGGAACTTCCCAGCCGGATAGGGTCAGCCAAGAACTTACCGGAAAAAGCTGCCTTTCCGCAGAAATAAGCCTTTAAAATTCAAGCCGGCAGCGGATCTCTCCAATGCCGGCTTTGCTTATGACATCTCTATCGCTTGTTCCTTTGCGATATTTCCCCGCAGAGTATATGTTACCGTAAGCTTAATTCCGTCCTCCTGCGGGACAGCCAACTTTTCAGCGGAATATATTTCATAATCTCCGTAGAAATTCTCCTCAAAGGCAAGCTGCTGCCGCTCCAGCTCCGCAATGCAGTCGTCCGCGCTGCGGGTTATATCCATGCTGCGCCATTGGGTGAATGTACCCCGCCGGAGCTTCAGCGGAGTTTCCTGCCCGAACAGCCGCACAACCTCAGTCTCCTCGGAATATACTGCATTGTCCATCTCGGCATTCCCGAAAAACAGCGGGTATTCGTCGTCCTGAAACACCAGCCAGCAGAATTCCGTCTGCTCGCCGTCAGCGATCTGCACCGTTTCCTTATACGGCACGAAAAATTCTCTTGTTTCGGTGAATTCCCCGATGATTTCGGCGCTAGCGTGCTTAAAAATAACGTTGCCAGCGCTGTCTGTCACAACTCCACTCACCAACAGTCCCCCCGCCGGAACTCCGCTGCCTATCTCCTCCACAAGCGCCCCGGCGCGGACGGTATGGTCAATTATAACCGCGTCCCGGTCGGAAATAAGATTGCAGGGCTGATCGGAAGCGACCATTTCCGGCTGCGGAGTACCTGTTTCAAGCGCGACCTCCAGCCGGAAGCCAACGCAGGTCACGTCCACCCATGAGCATTCCGGAACCTCCAGCATTATGCGCCGCTCAGCCGTAGTTGTGTCGAGATGCCGAGAGGACGTCCCCTCCCTTATACCGCACTCGTCTAGTATCTCCACAACCTGAGCGCGCTGCGCGGCTGTCACTGTTCCGGAACTGATTATTTCAATGTCCTGAATAACGCTTTCGTTCAGCGCCGTTATCATGATAAAAGCCAGAAAACCTATGTAAAGCCCGATACGGCGGCTGTATTTGATCGCGGTAAAGTACAGTCCACAGCGCTTTCCCGCTTTTATCCTTACCCCGAAACGCCGGGCAGTCTGCGCCGTTTCCCAGTAATCCACAGGGGACACGATACCGCTCACCGTTCCGTCGCCGAACCGCACCCGGCGCAGCTCTATCCCCTTTTGCATCAACGCTGTCGTCATTTTCTCCGGAAAACCGCCTATACCGCTGAATTCCACGCTGCCAAGCCACATTCCCGTTTTCTTCCCAGAATCTCCGGAGCGATCCTTTGACATATTTTCACCTCTTGTCATATATCCACGAATGAAACCGTCTGAATATCGCCGCAGATCCTCACGCCGTAGGCTCCAAAGCTCTCCAGCAGGAGATTGTCACCGCACACACTCAGCAGCCTGTCCTGTATCCTGAGCACTATCTCGCCGGAGCTTTCCCGGCTGTCAGAGCAGCTTACCACCGCAGAGCAGTTTTCCGCTGTAAGCTCCTTTCCGTCACGAATTGTTATTACATAATGCCGGTATGGAAGCTCGCCGAGCGAGATCAGCGACTGTTTTATACCCATAGCTTTCCTCCAAATTGTCCGGAAACTTATCCGGCTTTGTGATAATTTTATGTATTGAAAGAGAATAATAGAACTTTAACAAAACAATGACTTGTTTTACATATTTTGTACATAAAATATCATAAAATATAAAAAAAATTAGTTATTTTTTCACTTTTGGGCTAAAGTTTTCTCAAAAACTGCCGATATATAATTAATAGGTAAATTGTCTGTAAAAATCACGACATATCAGAAAACAAACGCAGGTTCCAGTTTTCCATGGAAAGAAAGGGCATACACAAATGAAGAAATCTATGAAAATCGGCACGAAAATAACTATATTTTCCTGTTCAGCCGTAGTAATCACCGCAATAATAATGGCGGTAGTCACAACAGTTACTTTCATGAATTTTGTAACCACTCTTCAGGAGAACGAAACAGGCACCGGCGTAAAGGTGCTTGAAGCGGAAATAAAAACTGAACTGAACGAGCTGGACGAAATGACAAAAGCGCTTGTTGACTCCAGAATTCTCTGCGAGCCTGTTCTCAAAGCAGCATGGACGACTCTTGATCCGTCAGATGAGAGCTCTTCCGCATATATAATTGAAGACAGATTTGAATGGAAATCAGAGAACTTCCCTTTTGGCATAGATATTGCGTCAAAAGCGCAGGACGGGATCATTAACGGACTGATCAGTCACGAAGGAAAACTGTATTTGATATCCGCTACGTCCGAATCCGAGGGAGGATTCATGGTCGTATGCGAGGATCTCAGCAATCCGGTTTTTGTTGATTCGGTAAAGAGCAAGACCGATGCGGAACTTACACTGTTTCTGGAAAACATACGTTACAGCACCACACTGCTCAACTCCTCCGGCGAAAGAATTATCGGCACCGAAATGTCTGAGTCTATCTGGCAGAAAATCCAGAACGGAGAAACCTACATAGGAAAAGCCGTGATCAACAGCATTAACTACTACGTCAACTACACTCCGATATTTGATGTTTCCGGAAACGTCATCGGCGCATATTTTGCCGGCTATTCCACTTCAAAATCCGACGGCGAGCTCGCCATTGCGATCATCATTTCGCTGGCTGCGCTGATACTGCTGTGCAGCGCGGCAGCAGTACTTCTGTTTTTGGCAATGAATCGGCTTGTCAAGAAGCCTGTCCGCGAGGTTGTTAGCATTTGCAAACAGATAAGCTCCGGCTCTCTGGACTCTCCGGACTCAGATTTCAGCTTTTCCGGGGACGAAATGGGTGATATCGCCGAAAATCTCACCGAAGCAAAGCACAAGCTGCATTCAATTATCGGTGATATTTCAGGGATACTTTCCCGCATGGCAGAGGGAGATTTCTCCGCTCAGCCCAGCATGGAATACATGGGTAATTTTGAGGAGATAAACAATTCTTTCCGGTCAATAAAGGAAACCCTCAGCGGAATTATCCAGAACATCAATTCCTCCTCAAGTGATGTCATGGCTGGCTCCCAGCAGATGGCTGACGGCTCTCAGCTTCTGGCGGAGGGTACGACAAAACAGGCGACCGCCGTTGACGAGCTGTCCTCCACGATCTCGGATATTTCAAACAACATCATCAGAACTGCCGAAAATGCAAATAAGGCGAGCGATATTTCCACCGGCTGCGCAAAGCAGATCATTCATCAGGGCGAGGAAATGCAGAATATGCTGAGCGCAATGGATCTTATCCAGAATCAGGCTCAGGCTATCTCCGACGTTATCAAGACGATAGAGGATATCGCGTTCCAGACCAATATTCTGGCTCTGAATGCCGCGATAGAAGCTGCAAGAGCCGGAGAAGCCGGCAAGGGATTTGCGGTAGTTTCCGATGAGGTAAGAAACCTTGCCACCAAGTCCGCCGAGTCTGCAAACAGCACGAAGGAGCTTATTTCCTCCACAATAGAAGCAGTGGAGAATGGCTCCAGAATAGCACACCAGACCGCCGACACCATGAAAACGGTCACAGAGCTGTCGCAGGAGAGCGCACGGCTTGTGTCTGAGATCTCTGCGGCGGCGGAACATCAGTCCGGCGCTGTAAAGCAGGTAACTGTCGGAATTGAACAGATTTCTCAGGTAATAGCAACAAATTCCGCAACAGCGGAGCAGTCCGCCGCTTCCTGCGAGGAGCTTTCCGCACAGGCAAGACTTCTTAAGGAGCAGATCGACAAACTTAAGATCTGATCTTACAACAAATCAGGCCGTCCGGCATGGTTGACCCGCCGGGCGGCTTTTTGCAGTTACCCACTTTACAATTTGCGGAAATCATGGTATACTATGCTTATAAAAAACGAAAGGAATGACGATTATGAAAAAGCTGTTATGCCTGCTTCTGGCTACGCTTATGGCATTCACACTGACCGCCTGCGCAAAGATGCCGGAAACCACTGTGCCTGCCGCGGATACCTCCGAAGCCGTTTCGGTAATTCCGGAGCCAGCCGCTGAGATAACTTCACAGCCGGAGGAGATAACCTCGCAGCCAAATGCCCCTCCCGCCGGAGAAGCTGAAGATACGAGCCAATCTTCCTCTGAACAGGAACAGCCGGAATCCGGCATTTCTGCCTCAGATACTTCCGAAGCTGTTTCGGAAATTTCTGAGCCGACAGAAGAGATAAACTCACAACCGGAGGAGATGAACCCACAGCCCAATAACCCTCCCGCTGGGGAATCCGAAGCCACGAAAGTATCTACATCTGAACAAACGAAGCCGGAAACTCCAGATTCAGAGCTGGAATCCACTGTCCCCTTACAGCCGGAAATAGACGAAAACGGAAGCTACACCAGCCGAGACGAGGTGGCGCTGTATATTCACACCTATGGTCATCTGCCGCAGAACTTCATAACCAAAAAGGAAGCTCAGGCGCTTGGCTGGAGCGGAGGCTCGCTTGAACCCTATGCACCGGGAAAGTGCATAGGCGGCAGTTATTTCGGAAATTATGAGGGGCTGCTTCCGGAAAAGGACGGAAGAAGCTACACCGAATGCGATATCGACACGCTTGGCAAGGACAGCCGCGGCGCAAAGAGAATAGTATTCTCCAACGACGGGCTTATTTACTACACCGACGACCATTACGAAAGCTTTACGCTGCTGTACGGAGAGGAATAATATGAGAACGCTTATTTTGGACGGAGCTGCGATCGGCGGCATGGAACAGCTTCACGGAAGATTTTACGCCGCATTTGATTTTCCGGAGTGCTATGGGGAAAATCTTGACGCGCTCCATGACTGCCTGACCGAAATAGCTAACTTTGACGCGCAGATCAAGATAACAAACAATGCCGCGCTGGAAAAGACCCTCGGAGAAAAGAACGCCGCTTCCCTGCGCCGGGTACTTCGGGACTGCGCGGAGGAAAACCCGCATATCTCCGTTGAATTTGTGGACTGAGAGGTATATAAATGCAGATAGTTATTGATATTGTACTGCTCCTTATCGGCTTCGTGCTTCTGATAAAGGGCGCGGATTTCTTCGTGGACGGCGCAGCCTCCCTTGCAGGAAAGCTGCATATCCCCTCGCTTGTGGTGGGACTTACGATAGTCGCCCTCGGCACCAGCTCCCCGGAGCTTGCGGTCAGCATCTCCGCATCTCTGGGCGGGCAGAATTCCATGGCGGTAAGCAACGTTATCGGCTCTAACGTCTTTAATCTTCTCGGAGTGCTTGGCGTATGCTCGCTTGTGATCCCACTGGGGGTTACCAAAGATATTCTGAGCCGGGACTATCCTGTTTCAATCGCCTCGTCTGTGCTGTTTTTCCTCATGCTTCTGTTTGTGGGGGCAGCCGGAGAAATTACTCTCTGGGAGGCCGTATTACTGGTTCTGCTGCTCGCAGGTTATCTTACGTGGACAGTGGTTTCTGCAATGAAAAGCCGCAGTTCCTCTGAAAAAGAACAGAATGGCAAACCGTTTGTCTGGTGGAAATGCGCTCTGTTCATCGTGGGCGGAGTTGCCGCGATAATCTTCGGCGGAAATATGGTGGTTGACCACGCTTCCGCGCTGGGAACTGCTATCGGAATGAGCGACAGCCTTGTGGGACTAACGATATGCGCGGTGGGAACTTCGCTGCCGGAACTTGTCACCTCAATAGCCGCCTGCAAAAAGGGCGAAAAGGATATGGCTATCGGAAATGTCGTCGGCTCCAATATCCTGAATATCCTGTGCATTCTCGGTGTTTCGGGTGTGATATCCCCCATAACTATTGCCGGAGCAGACCTTTCAAATACTCTGGTGGATTTCGGAGTATATATCGCAGTCTGCCTGCTGACCTATGTTTTCTGCCTAACACAGAAGAAGATAACCCGAATTGAGGGCGGCATTCTTGTTGGAATGTACCTGCTCTATATGGCTTATGCGATAGTCCGGGACGCTGTGGGCGGAGAGCCGTTTTCCGTACTTCTCGGCGGAGCTTCCTGAATTTTACAGAACTGTGTCATAAGAGGAGCAGTTTCAGCTTTTAAATGTGATATACTATTCCTGTACCGTACAAAATGTTAAGATAAAAGTATGGTAAACTGACCCGGCAAATTCCGCCGGAATTGACAGAAAGGAAGAATATCCATGAAAAAAGCATTCTACTCAATATCTGCGGCGTTGATGCTGCTAGCAACCGGCTGCGGAGTACTCAAAGAAAAGGACGGAAGTGAAACTTCCAATACTTCTGCATCAGTTCAGATCACCGCAGAGAAAAGCAGTTCCGACTCCTTTGAGACTGCTTCCAGCCGCGAGGACGCAGCTAATGAATCATCTAAGAATTCTTCGATCTCATCTGACGCAACAACAACCTCAACTAATCAGACAACTTCTGCTACTGAGCAGACAGAAACTCCTGTCGGCAATTCCATGACCACGGGGCAGAAAAATGCGGTTGATAAAGCAAAAAGCTATCTCCGGTTCTCGTCGTTCTCACATGACGGTCTTGTCGATCAGCTTGAATTTGAGGGGTTCTCGCATGAGGAAGCCGTCTACGGAGCGGATAATTGCGGCGCTGACTGGTTTGAACAGGCAGTAGAAAAGGCAAAGAGCTATCTGAAATCCACCTCGTTTTCCTACGACGGGCTGATCGAGCAGCTTGAATTTGAGGGATTTACGCATGAACAGGCGGTTTACGGCGCAGATAACTCAGGACTTAACAGCAATGATCAGGCTCTTGAGAAAGCAAAATCCTATCTAAAATTTTCAGCATTCTCATACAACGGTCTGGTTGAGCAGCTTGAATTCGAAGGCTTCACCCATGATGAAGCAGTGAATGCAGTTGACCGCTGCGGTGCAGACTGTAACGAACAGGCAGCGAAAAAGGCAAAATCCTATCTTGATTTCATGTCTTTTTCAAGAGAATCATTGATAGAGCAACTGGAATTCGAGGGATTTACCCATTCGCAGGCAGTTTACGGCGCCGAAGCCTGCGGCTATTGATCAAATTACACCCGGCATCAAGAAAAGGAGCAAGCCAATATGTCAGAAACAAAAGACAACCCCATTGCAGAATGCCGCCAGCGGCTTAAGCTGCTGTATCTGCGGGATATACTTCTGAGATCCACCAACGAAAGCCAGTCCCTCACCCGCGCCGAGATAGAAGAAAAGCTGAACGATCTCGGCATATCCGAGGGGCGCAAGGCATTCGCGGAGGACATTGACGCGCTGAAAAGCTACGGAATGGATATTCAGTCCACCGTTGGCAGAAATGCGGGATACCAGCTTGCCAGCAGGGAATTTGAGCTGGCAGAGCTGAAGCTGCTCGCAGACGCAGTAAGCTCTGCGAAATTCCTGACCTCCGGGAAAGCTGCGGAGCTGATAAAGAAGCTCTCCGGACTGTGCAGCGAAAGCGAAGCGGCGCAGCTTTGCCGAAACGTATATGTAACTGACCGTACAGGAGTAAGCAGCAGCCATATTCTGTACAGCGTTGACACGATAAATCAGGCTATCTCCGCAAAAGGCACAAAGCACAAGATACGTTTCCGGTATTTTGAATACGACATACATAAGAAAAAGAAATACCGCGTTCCAGACAGGATATGCACCCCGTACGCGCTGGTCTGGGACAACACGCATTATTATCTTGTCGCGTGGAACGACCACCGGGAATGCTACTCCAGCTATCGCGTAGACCGCATGGAAAACGTTGAGATGATCAAGGAAAAGGCAAGACCTATCGACCGGGACTTTGACCTCTCGGAATATGTCAGAACTCATATCTCTATGTTCAGCGGCGAGGAAACCGAGGTGAAGCTCCGGTGCAGCAAGGAAATGGTGAATTCAGTACTTGACCGGTTCGGCATGAAAACGCGGTTCATTCCGGAAAAGGACGGAGAACATTTTGTGGTTTATGTGAACGTGGTGGCAAAGTCACCGTTCTATGCGTGGCTGTTTCAGTTCGGCGGAAAGGCGCAGCTTCTCGGACTGGAAAGCGTCCGGAAGGAGTATATCGAAATGCTGGACACGGTACGCAGTGAAATGGAAGAATAGAAATAAGCCCGGAAGAACGAAACGCTCTTCCGGGCTTGATTTATTTATTCAAGGTATTTTTTCCTATTAATCGCCCATACGAGCCGGGAAACCTCCTCTGTCGAAGTGAATACAGACGGCGCAAACCGCACCGTTCCTGATTCCAGAGTTCCAAGCTTTCTGTGGGCAAGCGGTGCGCAGTGAAGTCCGCCGCGCATATAAAATCCCAGTGTGCTCAGGGCTGACGCAGCCTCGGAAGACGGCATTCCCCTGATATTGAACGACACCACCGGAGCGTAATTCCCCGGCTCTTCGTCGATGTCCGAATAAACTGTAATATCCGGTATTTTGCGGAGCGCCGCGCAGAAGCCCCGGCAGAGGCTCAGTTCGTGCGACAGTATTTTTTCCGCAGTCCTATGCTTTACGAAATCCACACCAGCACCAAGCGCTATTGCGCCCGGCGTGTTTATGGTTCCGCTTTCAAATCTGTCCGGCAGGAAATCCGGCTGTTCAAGGCTTTCGCTGGCGCTTCCCGTTCCACCCTCTATGAGAGGCTTTATGGGGAATTTCCCGTCCGTCAGCATCAGCCCTGTTCCCATCGGGCCGTACAGCCCCTTGTGTCCTGCGGCGCAGATGATGTTGATCCCGTCCGTCAGGCTGAGCGGAAGCGTTCCCGCTCCCTGCGCCGCGTCCACGATGAAGCAGATCTTCTTGCGGCGGCAGAGCGCGGCAATCTCCCTGATCGGAAGCCGCTGTCCGGTGACATTACCGGCGGCGGTGCAGATGAGAGCGACGGTTTCCGGACGAATAGCGCGCTCTGCGTTCCAGACCGTCTGCTCAATGTCCGGCGAGGTTTCAAACAGGGTGTAGTCCGCCCCCTCCTGCGACAGCGCATGAACCGGGCGGATCACCGCGTTATGCTCGATATCGCTTATCACGAAATGCGCTTTCGGGTGTGCAAGACCTTTTACCGCGATGTTCAGCGCATGAGTACAGTTAAGGGTGAACACAGTATTCTCCGGCTCTGCGCCGAAGAATTCCGCGCATTTGCTCCGGCTGGCGAACACCGCTTCCGAGGTCGCCAGTGAGAGCGCGTGTCCCGACCTGCCGGGATTTGCGCCATACGCGGTCATCGCATTGCTCCAGACCGCGTAAACGCTGCGGGGCTTGGGATAAGTGGTGGCGGCGTTATCGAGGTATACCACAGCTTATTCCGATCTTAGAAAGCAGGGGGCATACCGCCTCACTGTTTCCGAATATTTTCAGTGAAAAGCTGCACCCGCCCCGCCCGACAGTGCGCTCAACACTGCTTTTTATTCCGTTCCTTGACAGAAAAAGCCGTGCTTTCTCCGCCTGAGTCATTGACCTTACATTTATGATGAAATATTTCATTACAGCATCTCCTTGAATTGATTGATACTAATAACCGTTTGAACGAAGGAAAAGATTTGCGGAAAGACAGTACCGATATCTAGGAAAAGAAACGCAGGCGTACTGTATGTACGTCAAGTTTCTTTGACGACGATAGCGGTGCTGGATTTCTG
>CAMAGG010000029.1 GCA_945833805.1 uncultured Clostridia bacterium
GAAAAATCTGACGGCGCAATCGAACGACAATAATTATGCGGTGTTGCCTTAAGTTCTATCGGCAGTTCTTAGCAGCTGCCGATATTTTTTGCGTCTATCCGGAATGCTCATTTTGCCGCTCTGTCTCACGCAGCAAAAAGTTTCTCAGAGGATCAGAGAAAAAGAACCAACCTACCGCTGTGCAGGCACACGAGATTTTTCAGAGAAACGTCGCAAGCTCCTTATTCGGTTTTGCGGTCGCTTAATGTAACAAAGAAATTCCGCTCAACACAGCAAAAATCCCCCTGCCACTCCGGCAGGGGGAAGAAAAATCGGATGTTTTGCCGAGCTAGTTCGCGCGGCAAAACGCTGGCACCCCTTGTAGGAATCGAACCTACAACTGCCCCTTAGGAGGGGGCTGTTATATCCATTTAACTAAAGAGGCTCATAGACACATCAAATAGTATAGCACAAATAAGTACATAATTCAAGCAGTTCGGAGATTTTTGGCTATTTTATACAAAATCTGCTGCTGATTTTCTAACAATAGCGCAGGAAACAATTCGCGGACTTCGCTTCTGAGAAAAAAATATATCAAAAAAGTGCACGGAAAATAAAGGTTAAGTAAATTGCTTAACATTGGTTAATCCGCAATTTTATGCGAAAAAAGGGGAGCGTAATTTAGGCGGTTACAAAGCATTAACAATTGTGAATAAAAATTGATGAAAGATTTATACAAATTGCACATTGACTTATTGCCCCTGAAAATGTTATAGTTTATTACAAGGATATCTGTGTCCCGATGCACAGGTTATGCCTTGAAGGTAACTTTCCCGCCGGTAATAATTGTACTCCGGCAGGGCAAAATTATTAAGGAGGATTTTTATCATGAAAATCGCAAAGATTCTTTCCGCTGCATCCGCAGCTGTTGTTGCAGCAGCAGCAGTAGCAGCTACCGCAAGCGCAACCCTCACCGTTCCGGAGACCCATGACGCTGGTCTTTCTGTTGGCACAGGTATGTGGCTGGTTCAGCTCTTCAACACCGGCAACGAGGCTGAGAATAAGCCCGCAGTAGACTACGGCATTGCTCTTGATAGCATCGCTTCCATTTCTGTAACAGTTGTACCCTTAGAGCCCGATTGGTGGGATGGTCAGATCGGTGGATCTATCATCACTTCCTGCGGCCCTGCTTCCGCTACTCCCGCTGACCACAACTGGCCCAACAACGAGTACTGGGGCGTAAACGACGCAGATCTCGGCTTAGAAGCAGATGCTTCAAAGGCTGTTGTTTTTGAGAAGACCGGCGACCTCACCTATACAGGTACCGTTACTCTCGGCGACAACAACTGCATCTATGATGTAAGCAGCATCGAGGGCGGCTACGCTCAGGTTGGCCTTCAGGAATGGGGTTCTGCTATGACAGACGTTACAGTTACTGACCTCACCTGCTACGATGCAGCTGGCAACGTTGTTATTTCTTTCGACGGCAACGGCGTAGTTGATACTGCCACAGGTTCTTCTGATGCTTCCGGCGACAACGGCGCAGCTTCTGGCGACGCATCTTCCGACGGCGCATCTTCCGAAGGCGCAGCTACAACTCCTGACAAGGGCTCTCCTGACACAGGCGTTGAGGGCGTAGCAGCTGTTGCAGGTGTTGCAATCGTTGCAGCAGGCGCAGTAGTACTCTCTAAGAAGAGAAAGTAATTAACTGCCGATACATTAAAAAAATTTTGGAAAAGGTGAAACTTTTTCGCTAAAGTCCGTGACTACCGTAGTGCAACCCAAAAATCCAAAAAAAATTCAAATTTTTTTGAAACTTTTTTGAGAAACCGGCTGACTACGGTAGCGAACGGCACTAATTCCGTTTATTACATCCGAGTGCCCGATAACTCAGAGATGTTTTAAAAAACAACATTTAGGAGGACAATTATGTTAAGAAGAAGAATTCTCGCTTCTGCTATGGCTTCTGTAATGGCTATTGGCACTGTTGCAGTTGTAGCTAATGCAGAAGACGCAGCTGTTGCAAGCACAGTAACCAAGACTAAGGCTGAGCTTCAGGAATATGTTGACAGCTTTGCTGAAGACCGTAAGGACGACATCCACAACTACGGTTCCAAGTCTGCTACACGTTTCCTCGACGCTCTTGAGTATGCAGATAACGTACTCAAGGGTGCACACACACCGATCAGCACTGACGCTGTTGACGCTGACGATTACACCGTAGCATACTACATGGTAAAGACAACCCATGCGGAGATGCTCAAGCACTTCTATGATGCTGCCAAGCTGCAGAAGCTCATTGACGATTGCACACCTGATTATAACAGCAGAAACATCCTCAACGAAGTTCTCGGCGACAACAAGTGGACAAAGGAAAGCTTTGAAGACTTTGAGATCGCGTATGAGGCTGCTAAGGCTGTAGTTCTTTCTACCGATACCAGAATCACCACCGACGCTTATGAGGAGCTCGAGGAAGCATGGAAAGCTCTTACCGAACTTCCTGATGTATCCAAGTCTGAGTTCAGATCTGCTCTTCAGGAGTATGAGGCAGCTCTCCAGCTCGAGTACAAGTATGAGCCGTGGAGACGTAGCACCACCGGTACGCCTTTCGGTAATACATTCGTAGCAGCTCGCGCTGTAAAGGATGAGGTAAACGAGTACTACAAGAAGCTCGACGCTATCAAGACTGCAAGCAAGACCACTGATCCTGATATCGTTGGCGCATTCAAGAAGTGCAAGTCCGCAGCTGATTCTCTGAACAATTGGAAGCCCGATAGTAACAGCGCTTCCAGAAAGGCTGATGTTACTTCTCTTCTGAGAAAGTACAACGGCAGACTGGTATATGAGTTCGTAACATCTGATACAGATGTACTTGCACCCACAGAAGAGATTTCCATCTCCGCTGAGACCCTCCTCGATAAGATCGTTTCTCTTCCTCTTGCAGCTGGTGTTACTGATGTTGTTCTTGTAAAGCAGGGTGAAACCACCAATGTACAGTGGGTACCGGTAACTGATGCTTTTGATAAGGACAGCGTATGGTTCACTGAGTACACAGCAGGTAAGCTCTCTGTTGCTGAACTGACCATCAAGGCTAATCAGAAGTTCTACATCGGTCTTGACAAGGATGGCTTTGCAATCGGTGTTTCCAATAAGGATGATGTTCCCGGTGCAGTAACTCACAGAACCGTTAACGTTGGCACAACTCTGGATCTGTCTGATTACATCCAGGTTACTTCCGCTGATGTTCAGGTTCCTTTCTCCACCATTGGTCATACCTATCAGAACTCCGAGGATAAGACCGTTCACACCAACGTAGGCCTCACAGAAGCTTTTGAGATCGCTGAGAAGTACATCAATTCTGATACCAACGCTGGTTATCGCGCATCCGGTATTCTCTATGATGGCGAAACTCTGTTCGGTATCGATATGAACGAGACCCTTATCGCTGATACTCTTAAGGGATCCACTCCTGAGTGGGCACTTGTTCACAGATATCTCTACTATGCTCTGACCGACAGATACGGCGATTACAAGCAGCCCTCTGGCTATACCAAGGAAGATGTAAGAAAGCTTATCGGTGAGTGCTATACAAAGGCAAACGAGACCGGTGAGGCTGCTCTGTTTGCTTACAGCCACAACGTTCTCGTAACTGCTCGTCAGGAAGCTCTTGACTGGCTGAAGTCCGCTGATAAGGAAAAGACCTACGACGATAATGTAACTCGTATAGGTGTTCCTGCAGCCAACGTATACATTGATGATGCTGCGGGTTACGGCCTGACATCTGACGAAGTATACAAGAAGCTCAAGAAGTGGTATGATAGACTTGATGGTGAGCTTAAGGCATTCCCGTACAGCTATCAGGAAGTTTACGATAAGATCGCAGAGGTTGCAGGTAGAGTTGACGCTGGCAATGTTGCTAACGCTGAAGAGGCAACTGCTGCTATCGAAGCTGCTGCTTACGCACTCTCCACTGTAAAGGATCTGTCCGGTGTTGGCTCTAACAATGAGCAGATCACACTGGCTGATAACTCTCCGTTCACTGCTGATCGTCTGTTCCAGGGCTACAACCGCGTATGCAAGACCACTGCAACTATCACTCTCGTTGACGGAGTAACAGTGGTTACCATCAACAACAAGGCTCACAAGAGTCTCGTTGCAGCATTCGAGGCGCTCACCAAGATTCCGGAGAAGACGGAAGAAGAGCAGAAGCTGGTCGGCGATATCGACGGCGATGGAACCGTTAATGTTTTCGATGCTCAGAAGCTCCTGAATGATATTGTTAACAACACTACAGACGCACTTGATATTGTTGTTGCAGACGTCGACACTGACGGTGGTATAACTGTTAAGGACGCTCAGGCAATTCTGGAATATATAAATCAGTAATTGCTGACAAGCAAACCCAATGTTAATTTGCTCACCCCCGGGGCGACAGCCCCGAGGGAGGGCTTATTAAATAAAACTATAAAAATATGGAGGAAAACTATATGAAGAAGATTTTATCTCTCGGCGTTGCTGCTGCAGTTCTGTCCATGACAGCTGTTGCTGCTTCTGCTCTTGTTGCACCTGAGTTCGACGGCACACCTGTTGCTGGTGCAGAAGTAACTGTTAATATCGTTGCTAATGATCTGACCGATGCTGCTACAAGCTTCGAGGTTGTAACTGAGGGTCTTACCTTAAAAGACTACGCAGTAACCGATAAGGGCATGCCTGCTTTCAACCCTGATACAATGAAGTTTGCTTTCATCTCAACCTCAATTCCTGAGAATGGTGATGTTCTGCTTACTCTGAATTTCACTGTTGACGCAGCTACTGGTGAAGATGTATCCGTATCTCTGGTTCCTGGCGACGGCGTAACCGAGGTTGACGCTGAAGCTGCTGTTGACGTTGTTGTTGACGCTGTTGTTGATCCTATCCCTGATGATCCTACACCCGGTGAGGGCGAAGGTGAAGGCGAAGGTGAAGGCGAAGGCGGCCTGGTTGATGATGGCTCTGGCGAAGGCGAGGGCGAAGGCGAGGGTGAAGGCTCTGGCGAAGGCGAGGGCGAAGGCTCTGGCGAAGGCGAGGGCTCTGAGACCGATGATGGCAAGGGCAACCCTGACACCGGTATCGCTCTGGCAGTAGTTCCTGCTGTTCTGGCTGGCGCTGCTATCGTAGTTGCTAAGAAGAGAAAGTAATTAGCAAACGCTGATTAGAAATCGCTTCTGATTAAACAAAGAACCCGCTCCGTATGGGGCGGGTTTTTCGTTCTGTGAGAAATTCGCCACATCAGCGGCTGTTTTGTCCAAAAAAAGAAGCGACCGGTAAATATAAATAAACTTACGAGAATATTTTTGTATATTATGACGAATGTGCGACAACAATATTACATATAGAGTAATTTAAGTAAAAGTGAACGAAAAGTAATTAGCTGACTTACTAGATATAGTTGTGCAAGGGAGCTTTGTACAGAAAACATACAATATATAGACTGGATAGGTTTTGCAACTAAAAGTTTTGCCTGAAAAAGATTGCTTTTCACAATTTATTAAAAATGACTAAAAATAATCAATTCTTATTGACATTAGCGGTTAAATTTGATATAATTAATACGGTATATATGATGGCGGTGTTATGGAAATGTGATCATTTCCGGTGAACTCCGGCAGACAAGCGAGGTAACAATGGAGCATATAATAGATGCACGGAACGTCTGCATGGATTTCAGGATCGGAGACGGAAGCACAGTCCATGCACTGAAAGGGATAAACCTGCAAATCCCCCCGAACCGGCTCTCAGTGCTGAGGGGGCGCTCCGGTTCAGGCAAAACTACGCTGATCAATATTCTTGGCGCACTGGACAGACCCACCTCAGGTGAGGTGATATTTCTTGACGAAAACCGTGACATAACCAAGCTCTCGGACTCCGAAAGGGACAGGCTAAGGCGTGTCGATATGGCTTTCGTGTTCCAGTCAGTGGCGCTTATTTCGACAATGACAGCCTTTGAGAATGTAGAGTTTGCCCTCCGGCTCACAAAGCTTCCTTACAAGGAGCGGGTGGAGCGGGCGCGGCAGAGCCTCATTCAGGTGGGACTAGAGAAGCGCATGAACCACCGTCCCGGCGAAATGTCCGGCGGCGAACAGCAGAGAGTCGCGATCGCAAGGGCGATATCCCATTCCCCGAAGATCATTTTTGCAGACGAGCCGACAGCGGAGCTTGACTCCCCGACAGCAATGGCGGTGATGAAACTCTTCAGAGAGCTTGTAAGGCATAATGATCTTACCATAGTCATGACGACTCATGATACAACCATGATGGAGCAGGCTGATATCGTTTACACGCTGGAGGACGGCGTGATTTCTGACGTTAAGGAGAACGCTCCTGGGGAGAGTGAAGATGCCTAAAAAAGTGCTTCTTGCTCCGCCTGAAAACATCATGGTGCAGGCGGAAAATCTTGTGAAGATATACAAGTCAAAGGACGTTGAGGTAATGGCGCTTCAGGGGCTTGACCTCACGGTTGAGCGAGGGGAGCTGATGGGTCTTGTCGGCGCAAGCGGCAGCGGAAAATCCACGCTGCTGAATATGCTGGGAGGACTTGACAGACCATCGGCGGGCAGCCTTTACGTTGACGGAGTTGACCTGCTGAAATTCACAGAGAGGGATTTCATAGAATACAAGCGGAAAACAGTCGGTTTCGTGTGGCAGAACAACGCCAGAAACCTGATCCCCTACCTCACTGCAAAGCAGAACGTGGAAATGCCTATGCTGCTTTCCGGGTACAGCGGCAGAAGTCAGCGGGCAAACGAACTGCTTGATATGGTGGGACTTTCGCACCGCAAGAACAGCCGGCTGGATCAGATGTCCGGCGGTGAACAGCAAAGGGTCGCGATAGCCATTGCGCTGTCAAATAATCCGAAGCTGCTGCTTGCAGACGAACCGACCGGCTCTGTGGATACGGCTACATCAAAGCTGATACTGGACGTATTCAGGGAGCTTAACAGGGCAATGGGCGTCACGATAATAATTGTGACGCATGATACAAAGCTTTCGGCACAGATAGACCGCGTGGTGGCGATCCGGGACGGAAAGACATCAACGGAGCTTGTGCGGAAGCCGGGCGTTGCGAAGTCGTTCGGAGAGCTTTCGGAGGAGGAACAGGCGGCTCATGAGGAGCTGACGGTACTCGACCGGGCAGGACGGCTCCAGATACCAAAGGAATATCTTGAAGTACTCGGCATCAAGGGCGGCGATAAGGTGCGCGTGGAGCTTGAGGACGGACGGATCTCCATTTACCCGCGTGGGTTTAGCAAGTAAACAATCGGGAGAGGAGAACCCGATTTATTTAGGAAAGGTGGATTTCACTGTGGCAAATGAGCGAAAAGTGAAGCTGAAAAGGGCAACATCATTGTTAATGTCGGCTGTGATGGCTGCAACTCTTGTTCAGGTTCAGCTGGCTCCAGCTGCTGCCGCGGAGGAGGGCGCTGCGTCGTCTGCATCGTCTGTCTCCGAAATTGACAGCATGAGCATAGTCAGCAACAAAAACGCGTACAGAAAGTACATAGCAAACTACCCGGACGCTGCAAAGCCGATGGAGGAAGTAACTATTGATGTCACCGACTTCACTCAGAGCGATGACATTGATGTGAAGGTCGAGGACTTTGAGGGCGAGAACGACTGTGTGGCATGGGTTGACTGCGAAGGCACCCTCACATGGAAGTTCGATGTAAAGACCGCCGGTCTTTATAACCTTGAGATGTTCTATCACCCGATCACCGCAAGCAATACGACCATTGAGGTCGAGCTGAAGATCGACGGCGCATATCCTTTCGACGAGGTAAAGCTGGTTGAACTTGACCGCTACTGGCAGAACGAAACCGCGATCGGCTGGGACGCGCGCAAGAAGAATCAGAAGCGTCCGCCGCAGGTCGAATACAATACATGGGTGACTTACCCGATCAAGGATAAGGACGGTCTTATCAATAATCCGTACTACTTCTACCTTTCCGAGGGCTCTCATGAGATCTCCCTCACCGGTGTAAAGACCAACTTCTATTTAAAGGGTATGCGCTTCTTCAATACCAAGGAACTGCCTACTTACGCTGAGATCGCCCCGACTCAGGAGCAGATCGACGCGACTCCCGGATTCGGCGGGAATGAGGATATCGGTCACGTCGAGGCGGAAAACACCTACTACACCACCTCGTCTACCCTGTATCCTACATACGACAGAACCGACTACTCAGTAAGCCCCTCCCACCCTGTGAACAAGCGCTATAACACCGTCGGCGCCGACACATGGGATCAGGCATGTCAGGCTATCGCATGGCAGGTCGAGGTACCGGAGGATGGATACTATAAGGTTCAGATAAGATGCCGTCAGAGCACGATGCGCGGATTCTTCTCCAACCGCCGCGTCTATATCAACGGCGAGGTATTGTGTCAAGAACTTGACGACGTAAAGATCCAGTACGATCCCAACTGGCAGACGGTAGAGCTTACTGACGCGGACGGAAACCTTATTTACGTCCCGCTGCACAAGGGGACGAACGAGATCATGCTTGAAGCGGTGCCCGGCGACATTGGCACCGTTATGGAGCGTCTTGACGACCTCATTTACGAGCTTAACTACTATTACAGACGTATACTCATGATCACCGGCCCCAGCCCTGACGAGTATAACGACTACTACCTCGAGGATCAGATCGAGGGTCTGTTCGACTTCTTTGAGAGAGCGATAGCTACCCTTTATGCTGAGAAGGCTGGTATTGAGGAGTTGACCGGCGAAGGCTCCGAGGCTTCAACGCTTCAGACAATGGCGGTTATTCTCCAGATGGCTGTTGACGAGCCTGAGGATCTGCCCCAGATGCTCTCCAGCATCAAGGATCAGATCTCCGCAGTTTCTGCGTGGATGAGAGATTACCGCGATCAGCCGCTTGAGATCGACTACATCGAGGTTAAGTCTGTTCACGATAAGTTCCGCGACAGCAGCACGAACTTCTTTGCTGCTTTTGCATTTGGATTCCAGGCATTTATCGGCTCTTTCTTTGAGGACTACACCTCCGTTTCCGATTCCACCGGATCTGAAAAGACGCTGAATGTCTGGGTATCCCTCGGACGTGACCAGGCAACGGTTGTAAATGAGCTGGTAAGCTCTGAGTACAACCCGAACAGCGATACAAAGGTAAACATCTCGCTGGTACAGGGTGCCGTGCTTGAGGCAACTCTTGCAGGAAAAGGTCCTGAGGTCGCATTGTTCATCGGCGGCGACTTCCCGGTTGTCTGCGCATCAAGAGGACTTCTTGTAAACCTCAAGGAGCAGCCGGGCTACGAGGGTGTAATAAGCCGCTTCACCGAAGACGTTACAACACTCTATGAATTCAACGGCGGAGTTTACGGACTTCCGCTTACAGAAAACTTCCCGATGCTCTTCTACCGCACCGACGTACTTGAAGAGCTGGGCTATACCGCACCTCCGGAGACATGGGACGAGCTTATCAATATGCTCCCCGACCTCCAGAGAAAGTACCTTGAGGTGGGACTTATTCTCCCGTCCAACATCTCCTCGCAGGTATTCGACGCAGGTAACACATTCGTACTGCTGATGCTCCAGACAGGTCAGGATTTCTACAACTATGACGAAGCAAGCGGTCAGTACATTTCAACTACATTCGACACAGAGGCAGCAGTAGAGGCGTTCACCAAGTGGACAAAGTTCTACACCGTTTACGACTTCGACCAGACCTACGACGCATTCACACGTTTCAGAACAGGTGAGATGCCTATTCTTCTCCAGAACTACGCATTCTACAACCAGCTGAGCGTAGCGGCTCCTGAGATCAAGGGTCTGTGGTCGTTCACACACGTTCCCGGCTCCTATGTATACGACGAGAACGGAAACAAGATCAAGGACGAGGACGGTTCTTACAAGATCGACTACACTGCAAACTCCGGTTCCTCCGGCGCAGTAATTTTCAACAGCTGCAAGGACATCAACGCAGCATGGAACTTCATCGACTGGTTCACCACAACGGACGTACAGGTTGAATACGGTAAGACAATTGAGGCAATCATGGGCCCGATGGGTCGTTATGATACTGCAAACGTTGAAGCTCTCAGCAGACTTAACTGGTCTACATCTGAATATGAAAACATCAGCGACCAGATGAGCAACCTCAAAGAGGTTCCGATCATTCCGGCTTCCTATGCGGTTACTCGTAACGTTTACAACGCATTCAGAGCGGTTGTAAACAACCAGAAGAACCCCAGATATCAGCTCAGCTCCTACAACAGAGATATTAACTCCGAGATTGTAAGAAAGCTGAAGGATCTCGGATACTACAACGGCTAATCAATTATCCCTCCCGGAAACGGGAGGGGAAAAGCCAGAAAAATAGGAGGAATCAGCTTGTTCGGTAAAGAGAAATCGCAGTATATAGAGGACAGCAAGTTCCGCTATACGATGCGTGAAGTTAAGAAGAACGGCAGCGCGTACATACTCGCTCTCCCGTACTTCCTTTTGTTCCTGATTTTTACAGGCATTCCGGTTGTTATCTCTCTCCCTGTCGGCTTCACGAACTTCAACATGGTTCAGTTCCCGCAGTGGGTAGGACTCAGCAACTTCTATACCCTGTTCCTTCAGGACGATGTATTCCTTATCGCAATCCAGAATACTCTGGTATTCGCGATCATAACCGGCCCTGTCAGCTATATCATGTGCTTCCTGCTGGCATGGCTCATCAATGAGATGCCCGGCCCGCTGAAAACGGTGTTTACATACATCTTCTACGCGCCGACCCTTGCTGGTAACATCTACGCAACATGGCAGCTCATCTTCTCCGGCGATACCTACGGCTTCCTGAACTCTGTTCTAATGAGCTTAGGACTTATCAACGGCCCTCAGCAGTGGCTGACCGACTCCAGATATATCCTTATGTGCGTTATCATCGTACAGATGTGGATGGCTCTGGGCGCAGGCTTCCTTTCGCTTCGTGCAGGCTTCCAGGGTATTGACAAGTCCGGCTATGAGGCAGGCGCTATCGAGGGTATCAAGAACCGCTTCCAGGAGCTTATCTACATAACGATCCCCGCAATGGGTCCGCAGCTTCTGTTTGCGGCAGTAATGCAGATCACGTCTTCCTTCACCGCCGGTGATATCGGACGTTTCCTCACAGCCTTCCCGTCAACAGACTATGCAGCGCATACGATCATGACCCACGCATTCGACTACGGTTCTGTCCGCTACGAAATGGGCTACGCCTGCGCGATATGCTTCCTGCTGTTCATAGTGATGATCATTGTAAACAATGTAATTCGCAAGGCTATGAGCGGAATACTGGATACTTAAGGAGGACGGAAGATGCGCGTTATTAAGAAAAGAAAAAAGTGGGGAGGCTCCCGCGGCGGCGATATTGCGATATTCATTCTTCTCGTACTTATCGGTCTGTTCATGCTCTTCCCGATTTACCTTTCGGTAATTCAGTCTATCAAGCCGGTCGAGGAACTGTTCGTGTTCCCGCCTAAGCTCTATGTTCAGCGTCCCACCTCTCAGAACTTCGAGGATATGCTCAAGGTCGCAGGTTCTCTTGACGTACCTTTCTCAAGATATGTGTTCAACTCGGTATTCGTTTCCGTAGTCGTAACCGTTGCGCAGCTGTTCCTCTCCTCCTCTGCGGCGTATGTGCTCGCAAAGGTAAGGGCTCCGGGCGTCAAGGCGATGAACAAGGTCATTGAGATCGCTCTGCTGTTCACCTCATCGGTAACATACATCGTGCAGTACATCGTTATGGCTGCAATGGGCATGATCGATACCTACTGGGCGATCACGTTGCCCTATATCGCAACGCCTATGGGTCTGTTCCTTATGAAGCAGTTCATGGGACAGATTCCGGAGAGCATGATCGAAGCCGCAAAGCTCGACGGCGCAAGCCATCTCAGAGTTTGCTGGCAGGTGGTAATGCCTAACGTTAAGCCCGCGTGGCTCACACTGATGATATTCGCGTTCCAGGGTGCATGGCAGATCACCGGCTACCTGTTCGTATACAGCGAGCAGCTCAAGCCTATTCCTATCGTAATGCAGCAGATCGCAGCAGCAGGTATAGCCCGTACGGGTGTATCCTCGGCGACTGTCGTCGTGCTGATGCTGCCGCCTATGATATTGTTCCTTATCCTCCAGAGCAACGTTGTAGAAACAATGGCTCATTCGGGACTTAAGGATTAAGGGCTGTCAATTAATTTACGAAAGGATGATTTTAGTGCCATCAATTAAGCGCATAGCAATGCGAGTGACGGCTGCGGCAATGGCTGCGGCAACGCTTATGACAAGCGTGGCTTACGCAGATGAGCCCTACACCGGATACAACTACGACTGGTGGGGCGACCCGGTTCCGTCACAGAACGGCTATGTAGTAGATAAAGTTTATACCGGCGCAGATATGGGCGTTGACGCTCTGTCCGAGCCGAGCGATATGTTCTTCTCAGAAACAGAGAATCTGTTTATAGCAGATACATCTTACAAACCCGCTTCCGGTTCAGGAAAGGGAAGAATAGTAGTCACCGACAAGAACTTCAGCCTTAAGTACACCATCGAGTCGCTGGATCTCAGCGGAGTTCAGGACTGGCTGGACGAAAAGCAGTCTGAGCTTAACGCAGGCGCACTTTCACAGGCGGATTTCTCCAAGGTTACAAACACTGTGTTCAACGGCCCCACCGGCGTATATGTAGATGTTGACGAGGGTGAGGAAACAATCTACGTTGCCGACAAGGACAACGACCGTGTAGTTGCGTTTACGATCGATAAGATCGGCGATGACAAGTACAAGACCGCTGTCGGCAAGGTAAGAACGATCTACACAAGACCTCCGTCAAATATGTACGATTCTACCGTCACCTTTAATCCCAGTAAGGTTCTGGTTGACGCTGCAAAGAACGTATATGTCTGCATAAAGTCCATCACAAAGGGCGCGGTAGTGTTCTCCAAGGAGGGCGACTTCAACGGCTACTTCGGTGCGAACCGAGTTGAAGCTACCGGCGAGGTTCTTCTGAACGCTTTCTGGAAGCTGATATTCAGCCGTGAGCAGGCAAAGAAAATGAGAAGAAGCGTTCCTGTCGAAATATCCAACTTTGATATCGACAACGATAACTTCATCTACACAGTAACCGAGTCAAAGTCTGCCGAAACGGATATCCTCAAGAAGCTGAACTCCGCCGGCACAAATATTTACACAAACCTCGGCTACTCCGATTACACCTTCGGTGATTACCTGACGAAATATTACAGAGGTCAGACCTACTCCTCACAGATCACCGACATTGACGTTGACGAGAACGGAGTAATAAACCTGCTGGATCTTAAAACTGGACGTGTGTTCCAGTATGATGACGAGTGCAACCTGCTGTTCATCTTCGGCGGTATCGGTCAGCAGAAGGGTACGTTCAATATTGTAAATGCAGTGGAAAGCCTCGGCGACAAGGTATATGTTCTCGACGGACGTAAGTGCAGCATAACAGTGTTCAAGCAGACCGAGTTCGGCGCAATTGTTCATGAAGCCATCGCGCTGTTCAACAAGGGAAAGTATGAAGAAGCCCGCGCCCCGTGGGAGGAAGCTCTCCGCCGCGACAGCAACTACTGGCTCGCGTACATCGGTCTGGGAAACGCTTATCTGAACGAGGGCGATTACGAAACCGCCATGAAGTACTTCTACTATAACTCCAGAACCGGCTACAACGACGCGTTCAAGAGCTGGCGTATGAACTTCATCAGAGATAACTTCACACTGTTCGCAGTAATTATCATTGTGCTGCTTGCCGGGATCTACATTATCTCCGTATGGAGAGGGAAAGTCCGCGTCAGAAAGCGTGCTGAGGAAGAAAGAATGTTCAAGGAAAAGAACAAGGGAAAGGAGGACGTCTGATTTATGAGATTTAATCTTGATATGCCGGCTTGGAAATGGCCGTTCTACATCATGCGTCACCCCTTTGAAGGCTTTGAGGATCTCAGATGGAAGAAAGCCTACAACATGAAAGTGGCTCTTGTTATTGTTGCACTGCTGTTTATTGTCAGCGTATGCGGCGAGCTTATGACGGGCTTCCTTTTCAACCATAGTTCAGTTAAGATATTCAATATCGTTCCTATCGTTATTAGAACGATCGTTATCTTCTTCACATGGGTAATAGGAAACTGGGCGCTTTGCACACTGTTTGACGGTGAGGGTACAATGAAGAACATTTGCGTAAATACCGCCTATGCTCTCGTTCCCTACATCATCGGTCAGGTGATCAACATAATCCTCAGCAACTGCCTCCAGAAAACAGAGGGCGCATTCATCACCTTCATTTCCTATGTCACGATACTGTGGACGGCGGTTCTGCTTATCTCAGGCATGAAAACTGTTCACCAGTACTCGATACCCAAAACGATTCTGTTCATGCTTATCACCATTCTCGCAATGGTTGTAATTCTCATTCTACTTGTGCTTCTGGTTTCTCTGTTCCAGCAGGTTTACATATTCATCTACTCGATCTATACCGAGCTGCTGTACAGATTCTCCAACCTTGAGCCAACAGCGCTGATATTCATTTTCATAGGCGCTATCGCAGCGATCTTCGCGATCGTCGTTGCAGCCTATACGGCATATGAAAAGCATCAGATCGCTAAGGAACGCAAGAAGCTGAATTCCTGATTAGAAGCATTCGGAGAGCCTTTATCCCCGAAAAGGAGATCAGGGCGCAAATATAGAAAATGGTGGTGTAAAAATGCTACAAATTCGCAAGAAATTACTTGTCGGAGTGCTTTGCGCAGGCATGGTGCTTTCGGCAAGCCAGAGCGTTGCATGGTCTGAGAATGATACAAGCATGACAGCAGAAGCAGATGCGGCTGAAAGCACTGAGGCAGAAACCGAAGAGGCTGCCGGGGAGGAGTCCGAGCCTGAAAAGGATCCTATAAAGGAAGAGGACGTCCTCGCGACCTGCCAGCTTGCAGCTTCAAACGAGAATTTTGAGTTGCTTGTAAATACCCAGACCGGTATATTCGCATTCCGGACAAAGGACGGAGAGCATATTTGGTGGAGCAATCCCTATAATGCCGACGACGATCCGATTGCGAACAACTCCAAGAAGGAGGATCTCAAGTCCTCGCTGGTCATCAACGCAGTCAAGGTAACGGATACCGAGGCGCCTTCGACCACGGTTCGTTCCTATAAGGACAGCGTGAACGCGATAGTCGAAACCGAGGACGACATCAGACCCGGTCTCATCATAACGATGGTCGAGAACGGCTTCAGAGCAGAGTATACATTCCCGAATGAGGGAATCACGATACCCTACTACATTACGCTCAAGGACGATTACATTGAGGCGTCTATCGCAGTCAATGAGATCTATGAAGTCGAGAGCGAGCCCAGTCTTATTACCGAAAGCTCACGTTCCGTCGTTGATGTGAACCTTCTTCAGGACCTCGGCGCAGCATTCACTGACGAAGAAGGATACATTATCACCCCGGACGGCTCCGGCGCAGTGATAAACTTTAACAACGGAAAGAGCAAGACTAACGAGTATACCCAGAGAATTTACGGACGCGACCTCGCTAAGAGCCAGGAAATGGCTCCCAAGAAGACAGAGCAGGCTTACCTCCCGATACTGGGTATCGTAAGAGAGGACAACGCGCTGCTGGAGGTAGTTACCGAAGGGTCAGCCTACGCAACCGCAAGAGCTGCGGTTGCTGGACAGAAGTCCACAAGCTACAATTCCGCGTGGTTTAACTTTACCTTGAGAGCTACTGACACCTACTTCATGGGCGGTCAGAATGCTTCTTCACTGAACGCTTATCAGCAGAACCTTATCCCTGAGGATAGAGTAACTGTTCGCTATTATCCCATTGTCAAGGACGATGTAACCTTCGTTGACGTGGCTAAGCGCTATCAGCAGTACCTCGTTGAGGAAAAGGGACTTACGAAGGTTGAGAATGAGGAAGCTCCGCTTTACCTTGATCTGTATGGTGGTACAGTCAAGGAGCAGTCTGTGATAGGCTTCCCTGTGAAGCTGGAAACAGCAGCTACCACATATGAGCAGGCAAAGCAGATACTTCAGGAGTTGAACGCTCTCGGAGTGGATAAAATAATCGTTTCCTACGAGGACTTCAATGCTGCCGGAATTACAAGCAGGATATCCAATTCCGTTGATTACTCCGGAACTCTCGGTGGAAAGAACAAGTGGAACGAGCTTAAGAGCTACTGCGAAGCAAGCGGCATATTGCTTGCTCCCAGCTTCGATTTAATGGAATACGAGCGCAGCGGCAATGGCTACACAAAGACCGGTGCCTCCGCAATCGCGATCACAAAAGCTTACGCGACACAGAACGTATATGAGCTTGCATTCGGAACACCGCATGACACACGCTCAAGCTGGTATATTCTTTCACCGTCTTACTTTGAAAAAGTATACGGCGAGGTGGTTTCAAGCTGCCAGAAGGAAGGCATGAAGGCTATCTCCGTTGCTGATGGCACAAACAAGCTGTACAGCGACTTTACTGGAAATGCCAACAGAAATACTTCCAGACAGCAGGCTTTGAACAATATCATCAAGGGATATGAGATGATCAACCAGAGCGGTATGACGTTCGTTTCCGGAGCTGCAAACGACTATGCGCTTCCTTATGTTGATTACCTCAAGGACGTTCCGCTTTACAGCAGCAATTTTGATGTATACGACTACGATATACCGTTCTACGAGATAGTAATTCACGGCTATATCCCCTACACTACCAAGGCAAAGAACGCAAGCTCCAGCGCAGACGAGATGTTCGTTTACTCCGTTGCAACCGGAACTCCGCTTCACTACGAGGTAATGTACGAGGATCCGAACGAATTCACCGACTGCTCTTACGATGAGCTGTTCTACACCTATTACAAGGGCTGGCTTCAGGACATTAGCACTGAATATAAGTTCATGCGGCAGTATGTTCTTCCTCTGACCGATGAAACGATCGAAAACTTCGAGATCGTGGATGTTGATTCTTACAGAACAACATTCTCTGACGACACTGTTGTTGAGGTAGACCTCAGCACACTCCAGATTTGGATCAACGGCACAGAGGTTAAGCTTTCAGATTTTGAAACGAAAGGAGCGACAACTGACTGATGAGTGACGAACTTGAACTCGGCAAAAGCTCAATTCCCGCTGAGCCGACAGAAGATCTCAGCAATGAAGCAGAGTCAGTAACCGAAGCACCGGTGCAGAGGGTGTCTGCTCACAATACCGCCGCCGCTGCCGCACTGAACGCAGCAAACGAGGAGGTGGATATCCGCCGCCGTGGCGGAGAAAAGGCACAGGTCAAGATAAAGACCACCAAGATCCCCTACGAGAAGAAAAAAGGACTGTATGGCTACGGCTTCATCGCTCTGTGGTTTATCGGAACCCTGTGGCTGTTCATCATACCGGTTCTGACTTCTCTGTGGTATTCACTTTGTAATACTCAGCTTCTTGATAAGGCGGGCGCGCTTGAGAAGGGTATGACCTCCGCTGGTATTTACACCGAGTGGAACAACTTCTACAACTTCACAAAGGCATTCACCATTGATACCAACTTTCTGCCGAAGCTCGGCGAGGCGCTGGGAGAAATTCTTCCTAACACTATCGTTATCATGATATTCTCCCTGTTTATCGCGGTTATCCTGAACCAGAAGTTCAGAGGAAGAACCCTCGCGCGTGCGATATTCTTCCTGCCGGTTCTGATCGCGACTGGTCCTGTCATCAGCATAATCAACGGTGATATGGCTTCTCAGGGCGTTTCCGACGCAGCGCAGTTCAGCACACTGTTCAAGACTGACCTTGTTCAGGAGCTGATGGAATTCATTGGTATATACAACCTGAATCAGACGTTCACTACCGTTATTGAAACGATAACATCAGACGTGCTGAACCTTGTATGGAATTCAGGTATCCAGATACTGATATTCCTTTCAGCACTTCAGACAATTCCTCCGTCCGCCAAGGAAGCTGCAGGCATTGAGGGCGCGACCGCATGGGAATTCTTCTGGAAGATCACATTCCCGTACATCTCACCGATGATCCTGTCAAACCTTGTTTATACGGTTATCGACGCATTCGTTTCCACAGACAACGTGGTCATGAAGTACGTTCTGGATCAGTCCAGAAACTGGGAGTACGGTTACTCCGCGGCGCTTGCCTGGATTTACTTTGCGATAGTAGGCGCTTGCCTCGGCATTATCTGCGTGATAATCAACAGGTTCGTTTACTACGAGAATGATTAAGGAGGTTAGAGAAGTGACAGAAAAAGAATTTGAGCTCCCCACCGAGGGAAATGATGTTGCTAATCAGCCTGCTGAAAATGTAACAAACAACGATGAAAAAGCCGAAATGGAGCAGAGCGCTGCGGCTATCGCAGACAGCTTCAAGACCGAGGAAGTCTCATACGCTGACCCCAGCGCTGAGTCAATTGCAGAAACCATTGCCGACATCAACTCTGATGCGGCGGTGGCTGTAAACACCTACGGTGCTGAAAAGGCACCCAAGAAGGCAAAGAAGAAAAAGGACGAGTACCGGGTATCCAACTTCGATATCATCAGAAACTACCATAGGTACACAACAAAGGAAAAGAAGCATTACAGATATCTGTTCTGGCACAGAATAGCAGGTTATGTTTGGCCGTTCTTCAGAGCAGTCATCATCTTCGGTCTTTCCTTCGTTATCCTTTATCCTATCCTTTACATGATCTCGACCTCCCTGCGTCCGCAGGTAGAAATGAACGACCCCTCCGTAATGTGGATTCCCAAAACGATCCGTCTGGAGAACTTCGTTGAGGTATGGAACGCTATCGACTATCCGAACACGCTGTGGAATACGCTTGTACTGAACATCGTATCCTCCGTGCTTCAGGTAGGAACCTGCGCGCTCACCGGCTACGGTTTTGCAAGATTCAAGTTCAAGGGCAAGAACTTCTTCTTCGCTCTGGTACTGCTTCAGATCATCGTACCGGTACAGATCATACTTATCCCGCAGTATTCGCAGTTCAGATATTTCGATATCTTTGGATTGTTCAACGCACTGACCGGAAGCACTCTTAACCTTGTCGATACAAACCTTTCAATGTATATACCGGCGCTCATGTGCAACGGTATACGAGCCGGCTTGTTTATCTACTTGTTCAGGCAGTTCTTCCGAGGGCTTCCCAAGGAGCTTGAGGACGCAGCTTATCTTGACGGCTGCGGCCCGTTCAAGACCTTTATAAGCGTAATGATCCCGAATGCCGCAAGCTCATTCCTGACGGTATTCATATTCTCTATCGTATGGTACTGGAACGATTACTATGTATCTTCGATGTACTTCACAAAGGCGAACACCATTTCGCTGAAGATCGATGGTATCGGTAATATCGTGTCAATGTACCTGACCGGTGAGATCGGAATGGCTTCCGACTTCATCGTATGGATGGAGGCCGGCTGTCTGCTGGCAATCACACCTATCGTAATCATGTACATCTTCTTACAGAAGTACTTTACGGAAGGTATCGCAAGAGCAGGTCTTGCTAACTAAAACCAAAATCACCCCCGGTTACTGGGGGCTAACTAGGGATATGGACGCAAACCCGCATTACAAAAGGAATTGTAGTGCCGCAAGAAACGCAAACCATACCTGAACAACGATTAAAGGACGCTTTTCGATGAAAGGTGTCCTTTTTCTTTACAACTGAATAGAAGCATATGCCTATTGGAATGCGTGTTAATGCGGATACCATATATAATAGGTGTAACGGAGAGTTTTGAAAGAAGCTCTCCGTTTTTTTTGTGCCTAAAAATCAAATAATGGTTAAACTCCCCAAGGGATTTAACAGTACGGCAAAGGTAGCTCCTTTGGGGTGAGGTTTCCTCTTTCCTCACCCTCGCCGTGCTTATGGAAAAGAGGTTGGATAGAAACTTTACACTGCGATTTCAGCCGACTACCGTAGGGGTAGTCGGATTTTGTTGTTTGTAAGTATTAGCTACAAAAAAGAGAAAGAGAGGAATTTGTTATGTCAACAGTATTCAGAGTTGAGAAAACCGCTAATTACACGGTTATGTCGAACACGCACCTAAAGGACAGGCGGCTCTCCTACAAGTCAAAGGGGCTGCTGTCCGTTATTTTGAGTTTGCCGCCCGATTGGGACTACACTATCACAGGACTTTCTGTTATCGCCGCAGACGGTGTTGACAGCGTTAAGACCGCTATCAAGGAGCTTGAGCAGTACGGTTATGTTTCCCGAACACAGCTCCGTGATGAGCGTGGACGAATGGCACAGAACGAGTACAGAGTGTACGAAAATCCCACCGACAACCCCGACTATGTTTCCCCCGAACAGGACTCGCCCGAAATGGACGCTCCCGTTGATAACGCTGCGGAGCATAAGCCGAACAAGTCTGTGCCGAAGAAAAAGAGCAAGCGTA
>CAMAGG010000030.1 GCA_945833805.1 uncultured Clostridia bacterium
CCGCATTTGGCGAGGGAGCGTTTACAAGCTCCGCGAAAAGCTCGCTGTAACTGAGCTTTCCTGATTTGAGAAGCACTGCCCCGGCGCGCATTTTTACTGGTATCTGTGCGCCGTTCCATTCCACTGTTTCGCCGTTGTGGGAAAGAACTTTCATAGCGAGGGCTTCCGCTTCGGCTCTGTCGGAAAGTCCGGTCATCATCACGAATTCATCGCCGCCGATGCGGAACATCATCATTCCGTCGGCGCATTCCCGGTCGATACGGTGCAGGCATTCAACTATCACCTTGTCGCCGGCGTTGTGTCCGTAGGTTTTGTTGACATTATCGAAGTGTGAAATGTCAAAGCTCAGCAGGTATGTCCCCTGCATGGATTTAATGTAGTCATAAAGCTCGGAAATATCGTATTTGTTGGTCATGATAAGCTCTCCATTGTACATGAATTTCCGGGGGATATCAAGCTTGGGGAAAAGACCGGAAAACCTCCAGCGGCGGCGGTATTCGGTCGGGGTCATTCCCCATACTCTGGAAAATGCCCTCGTGAAAGCCTCGGCGCTGCCCCAGCCGTATTTCAGGGATATCTCCAGCACCGAGCTTTCCCGCTGCTGAAGCTCCTTTGCGGCGGCGGTGACCCGGCGCTTCGTGACGTAGCCGCCAACGCTGGTGTGGAATATGTTACGGAACATCTTCTGAAGCCCCGACAGCGAGCAGCAGGAATGCCGGGCGCAGTCCTCCTGAGTAAGCTCCTCGGTGAGGTTTTCTTCGATGAATTCCAGCGCGGATATCAGTACGTTAAGCTTTTCCTTGTCCACAGCGTTTGCCCCCCCTTTTAGTTACATTTGTAAGCTTACAACTATATTATAACAGGAACAATTGATTTTGTCTTGATAATTTGAGTAATTTGATGCAAATTATTGAACTGGAAAAAAACCTTGCAATTTTTTTCATAATGTGATATACTAAAGAAGATAATGCGGTGTTATACTTTTTAGCGGGTCCGCCGCGCAAAAAACAGGAGAGATATATGGCAAAGGAAAACAATTATAACGATCTCGTGTCGCTGAAAGGCCCTGATCAGGTGCGTCTGCGTCCGGGAGTAATTTTCGGCTCGGACAGCGTGGACGGCTGCCGCCATTCGGTGTTTGAGATAATCTCAAACTCCATTGACGAGGCTAGAGAGGGCTACGGCAAGCGTATAATCATCACTCTGCACGATGACAATTCCATTACCGTTGAGGACTTCGGACGAGGTATCCCGATAGATTTCAACAAGGCGGAGGACAAATATAACTGGGAGCTTGCGTTCTGCACCCTTTACGCGGGCAGCAAGTATAACAACAATTCCGGGGGAAATTACTCGTTTGCGCTTGGTCTGAACGGTCTGGGACTCTGCGCGACCCAGTTCGCCAGCGAATATATGGAGGTAGAGAGCCGCCGCGGGACGTGGAACTACTCCCTGCGGTTTGAAAAGGGCTTCAACGTCACACAGGACGAGCGGGGCTTCAAAAAGACCAAGGGTGACGGCAGCACCGGTACAAAGATACACTGGAAGCCGGATCTGGAGGTATTCACCGATATCGACATCGGCGAGGAGTACCTCTCGGATATACTGCGCAGGCAGGCTATTGTGAACGACGGCGTGGAGCTGGTGCTGAAATCGCTGCACGACGACGGAACTTTCACACAGAAGATATTCTGCTACGAGAACGGCATCAGCGACTATCTCCTTGAGGTGGTGGGCGACAAGTCCATGACAACTCCCCAGAGCTGGTCGGCGGAGCGTCAGGGTCGTGACCGCGAGGACAAGGACGAATACAAGCTCATCATGAACGTTGCATTCACTTTCAGCAAGGAAGTTCAGTTCATCGAGCACTACCACAATTCAAGCTGGCTGGAGCACGGCGGAAGTCCGCAGAAGGCGCTTCAGAAAGCGTTCCTGTCCCAGATAGACGGGTATCTCAAGAACGGCGGGAAGTACAACAAGAACGAAAAGAGCATAAAATGGGAAGATGTCGAGGACTGTCTGGTGTTCATCTCCTCAAACTTCTCAACTCAGGCGAGCTACGAAAACCAGACCAAGAAAGCCGTTACCAACGAGTTCATCACCGAAGCAATGACCGAATGGCTGAAGCACCAGCTTGAGGTGTATTTCCTTGAAAATCCGGACGAGGCGGCGAAGATAGGCGCACAGGTGCTGATAAACAAGCGTTCCCGCGAGAATGCCGACAAGGTGCGCCAGAGCACGCTGCAAAAGCTCACCGGAACTATCGACCTCACCAACCGCATAGACAAGTTTGTGGACTGCCGCAGCAAGGACGTGTCCCGCAGAGAAGTATATATCGTGGAGGGCGACTCCGCGCTGGGCTCTGTAAAGCTTGCCCGTGACGCGGAATTTCAGGCGGTTATACCGGTCCGCGGTAAGATACTTAACTGCCTGAAAGCAAGCTATGACAAGATATTCAAGAGCGAGATCATTACCAATCTGATAAAGGTTCTGGGCTGCGGGGTTGAGGTAAAAACAAAGGCAAACAAGCAGCTTTCCACCTTTAACCTGGATAATCTGCGCTGGAATAAAATAGTTATCTGCACCGATGCGGACGAGGACGGATTCCAGATAAGAACTCTAATTCTGACGATGATACAGGAGCTTTGCCCCACGCTTATCGAAAAGGGCTATGTGTACATCGCGGAGTCACCGCTGTACGAGATAACCACAAAAGACCGCACATACTTTGCCTACACCGAGCCGGAAAAGACGAAGATACTCGGCATGGTGGGGGATAAGAAGTACACCATTCAGCGAAGCAAAGGTCTTGGCGAGAACGACCCGGACATGATGAGCCTTACCACCATGAACCCGGAAACAAGGCGGCTTATCCGGGTAAATCCCGGCGACGCGGAAGCCACAAGAGAGATGTTCAACGTGCTGCTCGGAAACAACCTTGAGGGGCGCAAGCGCTTCATAAAGGACAACGGCAGCAAATACCTTGCCGCAGCGGATCTTTCATAACAGGAAAAGGAGCAGTTACCCTTGAAGAAAAATACCCCAAAGAAACCGCCGAAGAAGCTCAGTCCGGCGATGAATGAAGCGTATATAGAGGGCAGCGGCATTGTCGCAGAAAAGGACATTGTAAGCACCCTTGAAGAAAATTATATGCCCTATGCGATGAGCGTTATCGTCAGCCGTGCGCTGCCGGAGATCGACGGCTTCAAGCCCTCTCACCGCAAGCTGCTTTATACAATGTATAAAATGGGACTTCTGACCGGCGGGCGCACAAAGTCCGCGAATATCGTGGGTCAGACGATGAGGCTGAATCCCCACGGCGATGCGGCGATTTATGAAACAATGGTTCGTCTTGCGAGAGGAAACGAGGCTCTGCTGCACCCCTACGTTGACAGCAAGGGCAACTTCGGCAAGGCGTATTCGAGAGATATGGCTTACGCGGCTTCCCGATACACCGAGGCGAAGCTTGAGCCGATAAGCGCAGAGCTGTTCGCGGAGATAGACAAGGACGCGGTGGACATGGTGCCGAATTACGACAACACCATGCTCGAACCCAGCCTTTTCCCGGTGAGATTTCCGTCGGTGCTGGTGAACAGCAACTTCGGACTTGCGGTGTCAATGGCGAGCAATATATGCTCCTTCAATCTGAGCGAGATATGCGAAACCACTATCGCTCTGATGAAAGATCCGGAGCATAACGCTCTCTCCACGCTGAAGGGTCCGGATTTCCCCGGCGGCGGCTATATCGTCTATGACGAAGCGGAAATGGAGAAGATATACCGCACTGGAATGGGCGCGGTAAAGGTCAGGGCGGTGTATAACTACGACCCGGACGCCCGCTGTATCGAGGTCACCCAGATACCTCCCACGACTACCGTTGAAGCGATCATCGACAAGGTGGTGGAGCTTGTCAAGGACAACAAGCTTCGTGAGATATCCGATGTGCGCGATGAAACAGACCTGTCCGGTCTGCGGCTTGCGTTCGATCTGAAAAAAGGACAGGATCCGGACGCTGTGATGAACAAGCTGTTCCGGCTCACCCCATTGCAGGACAACTTCAACTGCAATTTCAACGTGCTTATCGACGGCACTCCGAGGGTAATGGGAGTGTACGAGATACTGAACGAATGGACGGCATTCCGCAGAAACTGCGTAAAGCGGCGTGTTTCCTTCGATATGCAGAAGAAAAAGGAAAAGCTGCACCTGCTGAACGGTCTGAAAAAGATACTGCTGGACATTGATTACGCGATAAAGCTTATCCGGGAAACCGATGAGGAAGCGGAGGTAGTTCCGAACCTTATGATCGGCTTCGGAATTGACGAGCAGCAGGCGGAATATGTCGCGGAGATAAAGCTGCGGCACATCAATCGGGAATATATCCTCAAAAGGACTGAGGAGATCGAGCAGCTTGAAAAGGATATCGCCGACATGGAGGAGATACTCGGCAGCGACGCGCGGGTGAACAAGCTGATCATTGAGGAACTCAAGGATATCTCCAAGAAGTACGGTCAGCCCCGGCGCACGATGTTCCTGTACGATGTCGCCGAGCAGGAGGAGATCGCAGAGGAGCCGGTGAAGCTCGGAGCGGTCAACATCTTCCTCACCAGAGAGGGCTACTTCAAGAAGATAACTCCCCAGTCGCTGCGCATGAGCAGTCAGCATAAGCTTAAAGAAAACGACGAGATCGTATATTCCGGCGAGGTGAACGGCGGCGCGGAGCTGCTGTTCTTCACCGACAAGTATCAGGTGTACAAGTCCCGCTGCACCGACTTTGACGAAACAAAGGCAAGCACTATGGGCGACTATGTTCCGGCGAAGCTTGGCTTTGACGACGGCGAGAGCATAGTGTTCATGGCGGTGACGGAGGATTACAGCGAAACGCTGGTGATCTTCTTCAGAAACGGAAAGTGCGCAAAGGTGCCGCTCTCCAGCTTTGAAACCAAGACAAAGCGCAGGAAGCTGGGCAATGCTTATTCCGACCTGTCGGAGCTGGTGGCAATGTTCGTCATAAAGGGCGAAGCTGATTTCGTGCTGAAATCCTCTGCGGGAAAGGCGCTGACATTCAACACCGCTCTTGTGCTGCCTAAAACCACAAGGGATACTCAGGGAGTTCAGGTAATGCGGCTCACAAAGGCGGAGCTTGCCGGGGCTTACCTCGCGGAAGAAAGCGGCGTAAAGGACATAGAAGCGCTCAGGATAAAATCTATCCCCTCGGCGGGAACTGCAACCGATCAGGACATAGATCAGATGAGGCTGATTTAATAGATTAACGGAGGTAAAAAATATGCTTACAGACATTGAGATCGCACAGCAGGCGAAAATGAAGAAGATCACGGAGATCGCCGCAAATCTCGGCATTTCCGATGAGGAGATCGAGCCTTACGGACATTACAAGGCGAAGCTGTCCCAGAAGCTGTTCGACAGGCTTGCAGACAAGCCGAATGGAAAGCTGATACTTGTGACTGCGATAAACCCGACCCCTGCCGGAGAGGGAAAGACAACTACCTCTGTCGGTCTTTGCGAAGCCATGAATAAGACCGGAAGAAAGGCTATCCTCGCGCTGCGCGAGCCGTCATTAGGTCCGGTGTTCGGAATCAAGGGAGGGGCTGCCGGCGGGGGATATTCTCAGGTAGTGCCTATGGAGGACATCAACCTGCACTTCACCGGGGATATGCACGCTATCACCGCCGCAAACAACCTGCTTGCCGCGCTCATGGACAATCACATTCAGCAGGGCAACGCCCTTGGAATTGACGTCCGCAGGATCCTGTTCAAGCGCTGCCTTGACATGAACGACCGTGCGCTGCGCAACTGCGTGATCGGAATGGGCGGAAAGGTGAACGGAATCCCCAGAGAGGATCACTTCCAGATAACCGTTGCAAGCGAGATCATGGCAGTGCTGTGCCTTGCGGCTGATCTTGAGGATTTGAAGAAGCGGCTGGGCAATATACTTGTAGCATACACCTATTCCGGAGAGCCGGTGTTTGCGCGTGATCTGAAGGCAGTTGGCGCAATGACCGCGCTGCTCAAGGACGCGATCAACCCGAACCTCGTCCAGACTCTTGAGGGAAATCCCGCGATAATCCACGGCGGCCCGTTCGCAAATATCGCTCACGGCTGCAACTCCGTGAGAGCGACAAAGCTTGCTCTGAAGCTGAGCGACTACACCATTACAGAAGCCGGCTTCGGCTCGGACCTCGGCGCGGAGAAATTCTTCGACATCAAGTGCCGCTTTGCGGGACTTAAGCCGGACTGCACCGTGCTGGTAGCAACTATCCGCGCGCTGAAATACAACGGCGGCGTGGCAAAGCCCGATCTCACAAAGGAGAATGTTGAGGCTCTGAAGAAAGGTATCGTGAATCTTGGAGTTCATATCGAAAATCTGAAGAAGTTCGGAGTTCCGGTAGTGGTGGCTATCAACCATTTCTACACCGACACTGACGCGGAGATCGATGTTGTACGGGAATTCTGCGAAAAAATGGGCGCAAAGGTCGCTTTCTCCGATGTGTTCTTAAAGGGCGGCGAGGGCGGCATTGAGCTTGCAAACGCTGTTGTTGAAACAATTGAAAGCGCCAAGAGCGATTATAAGCCGCTGTATGACGAGAAGCTTTCTATTAAGGAGAAGCTGGATATCATCGCAAAGGAGATCTACCGCGCGGACGGAGTTACCTACACCGCAAAGGCTGACAAGGCGATAAAGGAGATAGAGAGCCTCGGACTGGACAGAGTTCCGGTGTGCGTTGCAAAGACCCAGTATTCACTGTCCGACGACCCGGCAAAGCTCGGCAAGCCGGAGGGCTTCAATATCACCGTCAGCGACGTCAGAGCCTCCGCGGGCGCGGGATTTGTGGTGGTTTACACCGGGGACGTTATGACCATGCCGGGACTGCCTAAAGTACCCGCCGCAGACAATATCGACGTTGACGCGGACGGAAAGATCACAGGTCTGTTCTGATGAAGGAATATCGTGAATACATTTCCCGCAGCCCGGAGGAAACGGCGCAGATCGCCGCCGAGATAGCTTCGGGACTGCGGGCAGGGGATATTATCCTCTACGAGGGAGATATGGGTGCGGGAAAGACCACACTTACAAAGGGAATTGCCCTGTCGCTGGGTATAACAGACCCGGTGACAAGCCCCACCTTTGCGCTGGTGAATGAGTATCCGCAGGGGAGAATCCCGCTGTTTCACTTCGATCTTTACCGCATTGACAGCTACGATGATCTGTACGCTGTAGGGTTCTTGGACTACCTTGACCGTGGCGGGATAATTGCTGCGGAATGGAGCGAGAATATCCCCGGTCTGGAGCAGGAGCTGGCGCAGGATAATTCCCACCGGGTAATCAATATCCGCATAGAGAAATCCGGCGATAACGAGCGGCGAATTCTTCTCAGCGGGAATATAATCTGTCCGATATGCTCCGGCGCGGAGCTGCTCCGGGCAACGGTGAAGCAGACCGGTGAGAAGATCTGCGTCTGCGAAGCCTGCAAAGCTCTCTGGACTGAGCCGAAAATCACTCCGGACAATGCCCGTATCTTTGAGAACTATATGGAGAGCAAGGGCTTGAAACCGTATTGGAACGAGCTGGAAACCGGGGAGTATATCTGACGACGGCTCTGACTGAATTACACTGAAAAGAAGTGATCTGATGATTTTAGGAATAGACAGCTCCGCAATATCTGCGGGCTGCGCGCTTATGGACGACGGAGGCAGGATAATCGCCGAGCAGTTCCTCAACACAAAGCACACCCATTCCCAGACGCTGCTCCCGATGATAGAGGGAATGCTGAGATCCGCAGGGGTTAGCCTTGCGGAGGTAGACACGGCGGCGGTGACGGTAGGGCCGGGGTCTTTCACCGGACTTCGCATAGGTATCTCCACAGTCAAGGGAATGTGCTACGGCGCTGGGAAAAGGTGCGTTCCGGTGTCCTCGCTGGAGGCGATAGCGTACAATTTCCCCGGCATTGACGGGAGGATAGTCTGCTGCATGGACGCACGATGCGGGCAGGTTTTCAATGCAGTGTTCAGCAGCAAGGACGGAATGATAACCCGGCTGTGCGACGACCGGGTGATCCTGCTGACGGAGCTTGAAAAGGAGCTTTCGCAGTTCTCCGGGAGGATAATCCTCGCCGGTGACGGAGCGGAACTTGCGAACAAGGCGCTGGGCGGGCGGTATAAGCTTGCTTCCTATCCTCTGCGCTGGCAGAGGGGGAGCGGAGTGTGCTTTGCGGCGCAGGGGAAAGAACCGATTGACCCGGCGGCGCTTATGCCAAGCTATCTCCGGCTTCCGCAGGCGGAGCGGGAGCGTCTTGCAAGAGAGGGGAAGTCCGCTGAATAACAAACCAACGGAGCGTAACTCCGAAGAACTTATGATTTTGAAAGCGAGGTATTCATTATGGTTAATCTTGTAAAAGGACAGAAGGTAGACCTCACAAAGGGCAATCCCGGTCTGTCAAAAATCAACGCAGGTCTTGGCTGGGACGTGAATATATTTGACGGAGGCGCTCAGTTCGACCTTGACGCAGAGGTTTTCCTGCTGGGCGACAACGGCAAGGTGACATCTGACGGAGATTTTGTGTTTTACAGCAATCCCACCCACTCCTCCGGCGCAGTTGAGCATACCGGAGATAACCGTGACGGTGCGGGTGACGGTGATGATGAAACAATAAAAATCGACCTGTCCAGAGTTCCGGCGAACATTTCAAGGATCACCTTCACTGTAACTATCTATGACGCGGCGACCCGCAACCAGAATTTCGGTCAGGTACGCAACGCGTTTATCAGGATCTACAATCCGGACACCAACGAGGAGCTTCTGCGCTACGACCTCACCGAAGATTACTCTATTGAAACCGCGCTGATAATCGGCGAGCTTTACCGTCACAACGGCGAGTGGAAGTTCAACGCTGTGGGCGCGGGCTATCAGGGCGGACTTGAGGCTCTCTGCCGCGGCTTTGGTGTTAATGTTTAACTTTGATTTTTAAGGAGAGTTTGTTTGACTAATATCTTTAATAAGGAGAGTGTACGCTGACCGGGAGGTTAGTGTACGACCAGCCTCCCGGTGTTGGATATTGCTTTGTATTCTGACATTATGGAGGTACACAATGAACCGTGAAAATAAACGAAGAGCATACGAGAACGGCTATTACAGAAATCACCCCTGCAACGAGGTTTTCACCTGCCGGGTCTGCGGAAGAACGATAGTTCCACAGGGAGCGGGCAGCGACCACAGAAATCACTGCCCCAACTGCCTTACCAGCCTTCACGTTGATGACGAGCCGGGGGACAGGGCTTCTGACTGCGGCGGGATAATGGACGCTGTGGCGGTTTGGGTGAGGAAAAGCGGAGAGTGGGCGGTAATACACCGCTGCCGCCGCTGTGGGAAGCTTTCCTCAAACAGGACGGCTGCGGACGACAACCCCATGAAGCTGATGAGTATTGCGCTGAAGCCGCTTTGCGAGCCGCCGTTCCCGATCGAACGGATAGAGGAGCTGACCCAGCTCATGGGCGGGGAAGGTTCACTAAAAAAATAACGGTATTGAGGGCGGAGAGATCCGCCCTCGTATTTATAAAGGTCACCTCTAAAATAAATTTGCGCGTTTTACAGAAAATCTATTGACCAAATCATGAATTTGTTGTATAATTAAGATATATTCTTTTTGAAAAGAGGTATTTTCAGATGATAGCTATTGGTTCAGACCATGCAGGATATGGACTGAAATGCGAAATAATAAAGCACCTTGAGGAAAAGGGTGTTGAGTTTGTGGACTGCGGCTGCAACGGGGAAAGTGTGGATTATCCGGACATTGCCGAAAAGACCTGCGAGAAAGTGACCTCCGGCGAGGCTGAAAAGGCAATACTTATTTGCGGGACAGGCGTTGGTATTTCTATTTCTGCGAATAAGATAAAGGGTATCCGCGCTGCGCTGTGCGGCGACTGGTATTCCGCAAAATATACCCGACTGCACAACGACGCGAACGTGCTTTGCATGGGCGGCAGAGTTATCGGTGCGGGGCTTGCTGCGGAGATAACCGACATATTCCTTGAAACGGAATTTGAGGGCGGACGTCATGCCCGCCGGGTAGAGAAAATAATGAAATTAGAGGAGAAATAACTATGAGCAACGTAGTATTATGCGATCACCCGCTGGTTCAGCACAAGATATCCCTGCTCCGGGACAAGAATACCGGGTCTAAGGAGTTCCGGGAGCTTGTGCAGGAGATTTCCATGTTCATGTGCTATGAGGCTACACGCGACCTGCCCTTGAAGGAGGTTCAGATCGAAACTCCGCTGGCGCTTGCTACCGCAAAGGTGATAAGCGGCAGAAAGGTGGCTTTCGTGCCGATCATGCGCGCTGGTCTTGGCATGGTTGATGGCGCGCTGGCGCTTGTTCCCGCTGCAAAGGTAGGTCATGTGGGAATTTACCGCGACAAGGCGAATAGCAATTCTGCGCAGGATTACTACTGCAAGCTCCCGTTTGACATCGCCAACCGCGAGGTCATTATTCTCGATCTTATGCTCGCTACCGGAGTTTCCGCGATCAAGACCGTCGATATCGTAAAGAATGCCGGAGCAAAGCACGTTAAATTCATGTGTATCCTCACCTGCCCTGAGGGAATTAAGGCGCTCCAGACCGCTCACCCGGATGTTGATATCGTCTGCGGCGCGATCGACGAGGGACTGAACGAGGATCTCTACATCGTTCCCGGAATCGGCGACGGCGGTGACAGACTTTTCGGCACTAAGTAACGACATGGAATAATAGATAAATATATTATGGGGAATACATAATCTGCCTGCATCTGATGCGGGCGGGTTTGTGTTCCCTTTTTGTATGGGAAATCGGCTGAAGCTGCGGTTTTGCGGAATAACGTTAGATTTCATACTGTCAAGTGTGATTTTGCACGAAAACTCACTCCGGATTTCTACATATATATTTTCGGCATAATTGGAAAAATCGGTTGACACATACAAGAAAAAGTGCTATTATTAATATACTACTACCAGATATAGAATAAATGCGCTGCTTTTGATACAACAGACGCAGCGGCGGAAAGGACTGTCAAAGTTTGATAAGGATCATCAAAAAGGACAACACAAAAGAGGATTTCAACGTACAGAAAGTGGTAAATGCGGTAAACAAATCCGCGGCGCGGGTGATGTACTCCTTTACTCCGGAGGAAATCGACTTTATCTGCAAGTTCGTCACCGAAAAGGCGGAGGCGCTGCATACGGACGAGATCGCTATCGCACAGATGCACAACATCGTTGAAAGTGCGCTTGAAGCTACAAACCCCGCCGTTGCCAAGAGCTATAAGGACTACCGCAACTACAAGCAAGACTTTGTAAGCATGCTGGACGAGGTGTACAAAAAGAGCCAGTCCATTATGTATATTGGCGATAAGGAGAATTCCAATACCGACAGCGCATTGGTTTCCACCAAGAGGAGCCTTATCTTCAATGAGCTTAACAAGGAGCTTTACCAGAAGTTCTTCATGACCACCGAGGAGCTTCAGGCGTGCCGGGACGGATATATCTATGTACACGACATGAGCGCCCGCCGGGACACCATGAACTGCTGCCTGTTTGACGTCAAGAGCGTGCTGGAGGGCGGCTTTGAGATGGGAAATCTCTGGTACAACGAGCCTAAGACCCTTGCGGTGGCATTCGATGTTATCGGAGATATCACGCTGTCTGCGGCCAGTCAGCAGTACGGAGGATTTACCGTCCCCAGCGTTGACCTGCTGCTTGAGCCGTATGCTGAAAAGACCTACCAAAAACAGTTTGACCGCTACGTTAGTCTGGGACTTTCCGAGGAGGTAGCCGACCGTGAAGCGCTGAAGGACGTTAAGGTTGATTTTGAGCAGGGCTTCCAGGGCTGGGAGTACAAGTTCAACTCCGTGAGCTCCAGCCGCGGCGATTATCCATTCATCACAATGACCGCCGGCACAGGCACCGGACGGTTCGCGAAAATGGCAAGCATTACCATGCTGGACGTGCGCCGCAAGGGTCAGGGCAAAAAGACCTGCAAAAAGCCGGTGCTGTTCCCGAAGATAGTGTTCCTGTATGACGAAAATCTTCACGGTCCCGGCAAGCCGCTTGAGGACGTGTTCATGGCGGGAATTGAATGCAGCAGCAAGGCAATGTATCCCGATTGGCTCAGCCTTACCGGGGACGGCTATGTTGCCTCTATCTACAAGAAATACGGCAAGATAATCAGCCCGATGGGCTGCCGTGCGTTCCTGTCGCCGTGGTTTGAGCGGGGAGGAATTGAGCCTGCCGATGAGAACGATCAGCCGATTTTCGTTGGACGCTTCAACATCGGTGCTGTTTCACTCAATTTGCCGATGATCTACGCAAAGGCTCAGCAGGAGAGCAAGGATTTCTTCGAGGTGCTTGACTATTACCTGAATCTTATCCGCAAGATCCATATCAGGACGTATGATTATCTCGGCGAGATGAAAGCAAGCACAAATCCTCTTGCCTACTGCGAGGGCGGCTTCTACGGCGGTCATCTTGGAATACACGACAAGATAAAGCCGCTGCTGAAATCCGCAACCGCGTCCTTTGGAATTACCGCCCTCAACGAGCTGGAGCAGCTCAGCACGAAGAAATCCATTGCTGAGGACGGCAGCTTTTCCCTTAAGGTCATGGAGTATATCAACAAGCGCATTGCCGAGTTCAAGAAAGAGGACGGACATCTTTACGCGATATACGGCACTCCCGCTGAGAACCTCTGCGGACTTCAGATACAGCAGTTCCGCAAGAAATACGGCATTATCGAGAATGTTTCCGACCGCGAGTATGTAAGCAACAGCTTCCACTGCCACGTTTCAGAGGATATAACCCCTATAGAGAAGCAGGACAGAGAGCAGCGTTTCTGGGATCTGTTCAACGGCGGCAAGATACAGTATGTCCGCTATCCTATCGACTACAACAAGGGCGCGGTGGAAACTCTGGTGCGCCGTGCGATGAAGAAGGGATTCTACGAGGGCGTAAATCTGTCGCTTGCGTACTGCGACGACTGCGGATATCAGCAGCTTGAAATGGACGTATGCCCCAAGTGCGGCAGCCGCAATCTCACAAAAATAGACCGCATGAACGGATACCTCAGCTATTCAAGAGTAAAGGGCGATACACGGCTTAATGCGGCTAAAATGGCGGAAATTGCCGACAGAAAGAGTATGTGATCTGCGGCGCGGCTAAGTCAGACTCCAAAAATATGAAAGTGAATTGATACAATGCGTTTCCATAATATTACAACAGACGATATGCTGAACGGCGACGGACTGCGCACCGTTTTGTGGGTCGCAGGCTGCGAGCACCGCTGCCGGGGCTGCCACAATCCGATAACATGGGACATTGACGGTGGAATACCGTTTGACCAAGCGGCGGAGCAGGAGCTTTTTGAGAAGCTTTCCGCCGACTACATAAGCGGGATAACCTTCAGCGGAGGAGATCCGCTGCACCACCGCAACCGCGATGAAGTGACCCGGCTTGCAAAGAAAGTCAGAACCGAGCTTCCGGAAAAAACGGTTTGGCTGTATACCGGGTACAACTGGGAGGAAATTCAGGACTTGGAGATAATCCCGCTGCTGGACGTTCTCGTGGACGGACGGTATATTGAAGCTGTACGCGACCCGAAGCTGCACTGGAAGGGCAGCGCCAATCAGCGGGTCATTGACGTTCAGGAAACGCTGCGGCTGGGCAAGGTCGTGCTGTTTGACTAATAAGGGGGAAATTATGAGAAGAATCGCTAAATTTGAAAAGGTGAGCCTTGGTCAGTTCAAATCCGGCTGCGACAGGGCTGACGCGGAGAAGATATACGAGGGCATAAAACTCCCTCATCGCGCTACAAAAGGCTCGGCGGGTTATGATTTCTATGCCCCCTACGATATAAAGCTTGCTCCGGGAGAAACCGCGAAGATCCCCACCGGGATAAGGGCGCTGATGGAGGAGGGCTGGGTGCTTAAGATATATCCGCGCAGCGGGCTTGGCTTCAAATACCGTTTGCAGCTTGACAACACTGTGGGGATAATTGACAGCGATTATTCCCAGTCGGATAACGAGGGGCATATCTTTATCAAGATAACCAACGACACAAATCAGGGCAAGACACTGGAAATCCCGGAGGGAATCGGCTTTGCGCAGGGGATCTTTCTGGAATATGGAATTACCGTAGACGATAATGCAGAGGGCATAAGAAACGGCGGGTTCGGGTCTACGACATAACAAGCTGAGGGCAGCCTTTTTGGCTGCCCTCAGCTTGTTGAAAAAGTCACCTTTTCAGGGTGGCGAGAAGCCGTCAGATTCTAGGAACCCGCATAACGGCTAGGCTTTGTGCCTGCCGTTATGCGGCGTGACGACGAAGATGACGGTTTATCGACAGCCTGAGGGCAGCCTTTTGGCTGCCATTTCTTTATTTGTTTTCGGTCTGCTTATCGTAAAATGAAATGTACTTTTCAGCAATCGGCAGGATCTTTTCATAGCCCGGATCTCCGTTTGCGATGATCGCCTTGAAGAATGCGTAAACGTCCTTGCTGATTATCCTTGAAATTCGGTTTGCAATATACTCATGTGTCGCATAAAGCTCCGTGTTGTCCAGAATGGCAAGCGAGAACTCTATGAATTTCTTCGGATTGGTATACTGTAGGAAGTTGCAGGCGGTGACGATGCTTGCGTAGAAGTTCGGGGAGATGATGATTTCGCCGTTAAGTTCAGTTTCACCCGCAAGAAGTGCGTCAAGCTGTGCCTGAGTGAGCTTTTCAACGGAGAAAACGGATTCCATCATCTCACAGTCCGGCATCTGTTCGCTTATTTCAAGAGCCTGACGAGGAATGACCTTGTTGCTGTAAGATTTTTTGCGGACTGTACCAAGCTTTCTCTGAAGCGTGCGGTAATGCTCCGGCTTATATTCAAAACGATGTTCGATAATGGTCTTGATCATATCCCGTGGAATAAGCTCCAGCGGGATCTTTACAGAAGCGCTCCTGAATCCCGTGATACCCTCGTGCGAGGGAATTTCTGCGTTCTGATGAGCAGGTATGGAATTTTGCGGCTGATCTTGTTCTTCTGGGCTTTCCGTCGGGTTTTCAGAGCTTTTCGGTTCGGGAGAAGGCGCCGGAGCAGGTGTGACAGGAATGTATTCATCGGTGTACGGTTCGTCCAGTTTTTCGATAACAGCGCATTTGAACGGAATTTTTGCGTTTGTACAGGATACGGCGCCGTGATGTCCCTTGAGCAGTACCGAATGAAGTCCGGAAAGATGATATACGATTCCCTGAACTGCACGGGATTTGACAGCCTCGTTTGTTATCGGAAGCGTTTTGTTATCGAATGTATCAAGCGGAACTCCGGGGATCAGAAAGCAGGGGCGGTAGGTCTTGTTCCTGCCGATGACGCGGTTGTGCTCGGCGGTGCCGTGGATCTCATGGGTGAGGTTATAAGCTCCCCAGAAAAAGGTTCCTGCTCCGTCGGTGGTGTAGTAGTCCGACAGATATAGAGTATATACTCCGTCGGGCAGCAGCGCCAGAGCGTCATGAAGTCCGGCGGTAAGCGACTCGCCTCTGTTAAGACGGTTCAGACAGTCGGTCAGCGTAGAGTGTATATCCTCGTCCATGAAGGAATACCCGGTGCAAAGGGAAATAAGCTTGTCGGAGTTCTTGCTGCCGTGATTAGGGCAGAGAATTTCCGCTGCGGGATTGCTGCCGATATAGAACAGCCGGGTCTGCGCCGAGGTATCTCCGCGCTTAGCGCCATAGCCTGCGGAGCAGGTTCCCATAACTGCGCTTCCTCCGTTCACTGACACCAGTATCACGCTTTTTCCGCCGATGTCAATGTGTTCGCTTTTAATTTCAACGCCCACTTGCCGTTACCTCCATTTAACGCTGTTCAAGCTTCAGTGAGATAATATCCGCAATGCCTCCCAGATACTTCTTTTCAAAAGCCTTTTTGGGGACAAACACAGATGTTCTTCCGTCCTTGTAGAATACAAACATCTTGTCGGATTCCACAAAGTAATCCAGCGAGCCCCACGGAATAAGCTCCTGATCCTCATAAATGCAGCTTTCGCAAGCCGCAAATCCGTATGGACTTATTATGAACGTTATCTGTTCCTGTGACGCGGGATCGCAGCCGGCGACAGAAGTGTACTTGCTGCGCGCTATGCCGTAACAGATAAGGTATACGATAAGCGTCAGGATAGCTCCGCCGATTATGGAAATAGGAATAAAATACAGTACGTTGTCACGGTCGATCCCGACGGTGAGATGAAGCACGAGGAATATCAGCAGAATAAGCATTATCGCCAGCAGCCACAGCACTTTTACCAGCTTGAAGTTCATCAGCATGATGAATGTCGCAGCAGCGTCGTTTTCGTCTATTTCACAGCTGCCGGAATAAGCGTCCTTGCCGGGGTCGGTTTCTATGTACTCGCTTTTCAGCGGGAGTATTCTCCGTTGGTGTTCGTATATGAATCCGCCGCTTTTCTGTGCGCATTCGATTATCGCAAGTGCGCGGAAATAATCCTCCTGATGAGAAAAGTCCTTTTTTGGAATGACGAAATCGCAGTTCTCTGTCTTTATCGTAAGCGCTTTTCTGTCTTCGATAACCGACTGGATCTGATCCCAGCTGTATGCGGCGGGTACGGGAGCGTTTGCGTAGACAGCGAAAACATCACCGATGATATAAACTATCCCGGTGCTGTCGTTTATTATCCTTACCGGCTTCAAATCACAGAATGCCATTTTTTCCACCTTCCGTACTTAAAGATACTATATACTATTATCTATTATAACATAAAATTTTCATAAAATAAAGGGGTTTGGAAGAAAAAATACATTTTTTTTCAAAAATACAGGCAGACAGGTGTATTCTGTCTGCCCTAGGCTGGCGATAAACCCTCATCTGCGGTGTCACGCCGCATAACGGCAGGCACAAATCCTAGCCGTTATGCGGGTTCCTAGCATCTGAGGGCTTCTCGCCACCCTGATGTAATGTATTTTTCGACGGTCTGAGCAGACAGGAGTATTCTGTCTGCTTATAGGAATTACATTTCTGCTGCGTGGGTCATATAGGTGAACGCTGCGAACTGAGTTTCGCCCTTTTTCAGCTCGAAAGTCCGCTCAACAGAACCTCCGTTTCCGTCGGGAACAAGAACAGTGCATTTCCCGCCGAGTTTAGCTGTGATCTTTACTGAGGATACAAGACCGTTCTTCCATTTCGCGTCAAGGACGAAGCCGCCGCGTGCGCAAAGCCCGGTGAAACTGCCGTTCTTCCAGTCGTCTGGGAGCGCAGGGAGCAGCTTAATTACTCCCTCGTGGCTCTGGATAAGCATTTCCGCAATTCCCGCAGACGCGCCGAAGTTTCCGTCTATCTGGAACGGCGGGTGGAAGTCCCACAAATTCTGGAAGGTGCAGCTTTCCAGAAGCCCGCGCAGCAGCTTATATGTGCGGTTTCCGTCGCCTGTCCGCGCCCAGAGATTGATCTTATAGGCTCTCGCCCAGCCGGTGGACTCGTCGCCCCGGTCGTTCATTGTGGCGATCGCCGCTTTCATAAGCTCTGGACGGGAGCTGTTGATCTGCTTTCCGGGATAAAGTCCCATGAGGTGGGAGATATGGCGGTGGTTCTTCTGTACCTTGCTGGAGTCAAAGTCTGGCTCGTCCTCCTCAAACCACTCCCTGAGCAGTCCGGTTTTTCCCACATGATAAGGCTTGAGCATCGGAAGAATTTCCTTTACCTTTCCGGCAAGCTCCGGGTCGGTGTTAAGTTCAGCCGAAGCTTTGAGGAAGTCGATGAACAGCTGCTCAATAAGGCTCTGCTCATAGGTATTGCCGATAGTGGCGGGACCGTGCTCCGGAGAATAGGTGGGGGAGGAAACCATTCTGTTCTGCTTCTCGTCATAAATCAGCCACTGGACGTAGAACTGCACGCTTTCACGCATTATGGGGTATATCTTATCCCGCAGATAATCCTTGTTTCCGGTGAATTCGTAGTGCTCCCAGATATTCTGCATGAGCCATGCGACCGCCGCGGTTGACCAGCCCCAGTAGAATTCCCAGCCGGGGGCAGTCCAGCCGAAGGGCGAGCACTGGGTATGGGCAGTCCAGCCGTTCTCCGGGTTCTCCGGGGTGCTTTCGATGCCGTAGTATTCCTTTGCGGTAACGCGCCCCGGCTCTCTGAGGGAGTTCAGGAAATCCGTGAGCGGCGGCACTGTTTCCGCAAGGTTTGTATTGTAAGCTCCCCAGTAGTTCATCTGGAGATTTACATTTATATGGTAATCGCAGCACCACGGCGGGGTGTTGCTCTCGTTCCACACGCCCTGCAAATTCGCGGGGAGAGAGCCTTCCCTTGAGGAAGAAATGAGAAGATAGCGGCCGTAGCTGAAATACAATGTTTCAAGGCGGTTCATGGCGGCTCTGTCGCCGGCGCGGTAGGCTTCCAGCAGCTTATCCGCGGGAAGCTCCTTTTCCTCGCCGAGGTCAAGGGTAACTCTGCCGAACAGCGCGTTGTAGTCAGCAAAATGCTCGTCGTAAAGAGCCTCCCAGCCAAGACGTTCAGCGGTCTGGAGCAGGGGTACGGTGATAGTGGCGGGGTCTGTTCCGCTGCGGTAGGAGGGGTATTTCATCTCGTAATCGGTTGCGGCGCAGAAGTAGATCGTCGCCTCGGAAGCGTCCCTGACTGCAAGAGTTCCGTTGCCGGGAATTACTTCCCCGTCAGAGATCACACGAAATCTTGCGTCAAAGCGCATACCGTTGTCCTCGGCGGTGCCGGAGCAGATCAGTGTGTTTCCTTCAGCGCTAATTTCTGCGGAATGGGTCTTGTCCAGCGACAGTGTGAAGCTGAGCTTTCCCGGTTCAGAGGAGGTAAATCTGAACGCGATAACTCTTGCCGGGTAGCTTGCAAAGGCTTCTCGGCGGAAATGTACTCCTCCGGCGGTGAATTCGCAGGAATACAGCGAATTGTCGAGGTCGAGGCCGCGTTTGTAACCGCTTACATCGCCCTCCGGCAGCTCAAAATCAAGAACGGCGTCGCACAACAGAAGATAGCTGCCGAAGTCCCCGTCCCCGGTGAGCATGGGAAGAAGCTCCTCCGCCTGCTTGTATTTTCCGGCGGCGAGAAGCTCCTGCACCTGCTTCACATATTTATAGCGGTCGCGGTTGTTTCCACCGTAGTATTCGGGGCGGTTCTGGCAGGGTCCCCCTGCCCAGAATGTCTTCTCATTGAGTACTATTCGTTCGGTCTTTGTTCCGCCGAACATACTTGCGCCCATATATCCGTTGCCTATCGGCAGGCAAGTCTGCTCCCACAGCCCGAAATCTCCGGGGTGGTCAAAGTAAATCTGGTTTGTTTTGCTCATATATTTTTCCTTTCAAATTCATCAGCCTTTTCATTCCTCCGGAGGAATGATCTCTGAAATAATATGGTCGGTGATCCGTGTGATTATCTCGAATTCCTCGTTGCTGTCCGAGTCCTTTTCCGGTATCGCCGCCACGGTATGGAAAGTTCCCTGAATAATAAAGGACAGCACTACATCGTTTCTCCGGTTGTTAAGCTTGGGGAATTCCGCGTATAGTCGGGTCTTTATACGATCCTCCACCTTGTTTGCAAAGCTGGTGTATCGGGAGCCTGAGAAAACAGCGTTCAGCTTCCGGCGGTTGTTCATGAATGCGTGGAACATATCCCCGGAATGCTTTTTCGGGTCGTCGAAGAATTTGTTAAGCCCCTGAATTTCCGACAGTATATCGTCAATTACCTCGTCCTCTACCTCGTCCGCAAGCGAATAGATGTCGGAATAATGCAGGTAAAAGGTCGCCTTGTTTATCCCTGCAAGCTTTGATAGCTCGGTTATGGTTATCTTTTCGATGGGCTTTCTGCGACGCAGTTCAAAAAATGCGGATTTGATCGCAGCACGGGTCTTCTGTATCCTTAAATCCATGAGTCCTCCATTTATCGACAATAATAGTCGGGAGTCGTTTATGCGACTGATATCGAATTCTGCTGATTGAACAAGAATAATAATTACTGTAAAATATAATCCAGAATATACACTTTAAATTATATCTCAAAATTTACTGGT
>CAMAGG010000031.1 GCA_945833805.1 uncultured Clostridia bacterium
AGCGACAAATACTTTATTGAGAATAATGCGATCCCGTATACCAAAGTATGGGAATATTGTGATATAATTTATAAATTCTCAATTATACAGGAGATAAGACCCTCCTTATGTAAAAATATGCAAACACAACAGATATCCCCCGACATTCAATCCGGGGGATATCTGTTATTTAGTCAGCAGCCGATAAGGCTCTGATCAAACTCAAACAGCGCCTGATTAACCTTATAAATATCGTAAATTCCATTCTCAAGAAAAAACCTGACGATAACATCGCCCTTTATGCTGTCCGAAAGTGAATACCCTGACCGCCTCAGAAGCTCCTCCGCAGCCTGCGGGCTTAACTCCAGAGCCAGCGCGAACGCAAGCACCGTCTGTTTCTTCGGGCGGTATTCCCTGTCGCAGCGTATCTTTGAAAAAAGCCTTCGGTCGATGTTCGCCCGGCGGTAAACCTCCGCGTCCGTCAGCCCTTTCTCGTCGATCAGCCGCAGAAGCGATTCCGAAAAGGTTTCATCAATATTTTTCAGCCTCTCCTCCAGCGAAATTCCCCGCAGTTCCTCAAAATCACAGCACTTGTCCTCGTCCATTAGAGGTGCTGAAGCTGCGACCGGCGCAAGGTGCTCCCTCATTTTGAAGAAAGCCGATCTACGGGGATCAATGCTTTCAAGCTGCTCAACATATCGGTCGTCAACATACTCCCTGATCCGCTTGAATATATCCCGGCTAAGCTCCACCGCGCCCTTGTCCAGAACTGCCAGAGTAACCTCCATGTCGTGGGTTTCAAGGAAATCCGCGATTGCCTGCTGCGCGACCTCCAGAGCCTTGTCTTTCGGGTAGCCGTATATCCCCGCCGAGATCAGTGGAAAAGCCACAGATTTACAGTTGTGCTGCGCCGCCAGCTCCAGCGAGTTCTTGTAGCAGGAATAAAGAAGCTCCCGCTCGCCGAAACCGCCGCCCTGCCACACCGGGCCTACCGTATGGATTATGTATTTGCAGGGCATTTTATAGCCCTTTGTGATCTTAGCCTGCCCGGTTTCGCAGCCGTGAAGCGTTCTGCATTCGGCGAGAAGCTCCGGTCCTGCCGCCCGGTGGATACAGCCGTCAACTCCACCGCCTCCCAGCAATGAGGAATTAGCGGCGTTCACCACCGCATCGACCTGCATTTTTGTGATGTCGTTACGGATTATTGTAAAAGGCATGAGAGCACCTCCTTTGGTGTGATAAATTGTAATTTAGCGGAAAGGTACATAAAGTTAAACTCTTGTTTTCCCCGTACCCCTTTAGCGCTTTTGACGCGTATTGCGGCGCTGTCGCGCGAGTGGTGGGCTTTGCCCCACACCCTAATTCCATTTGTGCCAAAAGGATGCGAAAAGCATTTTCCGCGCAAAGCACGGAAATCGCCGGCTGGTGTACCTGCCTTTACCCGGTTAATGAACGCAGCATTTCCACCGTTTCCCGAACCGCTGACGCTGCCTGTTCGATCTCTGCGGCGGTGTTATTCTCCGACAGCGTGAGCCTCAGCGATCCCCGCTGGAATTCCACAGGAACGCCCATTGCCCGCAGAACATGGGAGGGCTTCACGTCACCGCTTGCGCAGGCAGACCCGGAGGACGCGCAGACTCCCCGCAGGTCAAGACCCAAAACCAGCGACTCCCCCTCCACTCCGGAGAAAGAAACATTCACGTTCCCGCAAAGCCGCCGCTCCATACCGCCATTCAACATGCTGTCCGGTATCTCCAAAAGGAGCGAAATAAGCCTGTCCCGCAGCACAGATATTTTTGCCGATCTTTCAGCGATCCCACGGCAGCAATACTCCATTGCCCCGCCCATTGCTGCGATCGCCGCCGTATTTTCCGTACCGGAACGCATTCCGTTTTCCTGCCCTCCGCCGTGGAGCAGGGGAACAATTCCGCACCCGCTGCGGCAATACAGCAGCCCCGCGCCTTTGATCCCGCCGATCTTGTGAGCGGACACCGACATCATATCGCAGCCTATACTGTTTACGTCCAACGGAATATTTCCTGCCGCCTGAACTGCGTCCGTATGGAACAGCACACCTCTGCTCCGGCATATCTCCGCGATCTCCCTGAACGGCTGAATAGTCCCGACCTCGTTATTTGCCGCCATGACCGAAACCACGGCGGTTTCCGGAGTGATCAGCTCTCTCGCCTGCTCCGGTGAAACAAACCCGTCGGGAGTTACCCCCAGACGCTTTACTTCAAACCCCATACTCTCAAGAAATTCGCAGCTTCTCAGCACCGCCGGGTGCTCGATCCCGGTTGTGACAATGCGCATTTTGCCGGATCTATGCCCCGCCAGCGCAGCGGATTTCAGCGCCATATTGTCCGATTCCGTTCCACCGGAGGTGAAAATGATCTCCTCCGGCTTTGCCCCGATCGCAGCCGCACATTTTTCCCGCGCTTCAATGATCGCAAGCGCCGCCCGGCGACCCTCGGTATGTATTGACGAGGGGTTTCCGCAGCATTCCGTTATAAACGGCGCCGCCGCCTCCAAAGCGCAGGGAAGCGCCGGGGTGCTCGCCGCATTGTCCAGATATATCACCGGGAAGCCCCCCTTACCGCTTCAACCGTCCATTCCCACTCCGGGAAGTCCCGCCTTATCCTCTGCTCGCACCTGCTTATGAACTGCGCTCTGAGCTCCGGGTGCTCGCGCATGACCTGCTTTGCGCCCCACAAGTGGGTGAAGCTGTCCTGCGGAAAGAACAGAATATCCTTATCCAGCAGCGTCCTTACTTCTGTACCGGTGTATTCCGCGCACATCGCCGCCATTCTCTGCTCCGCGAAAACCATGTATTTAAGCCGTTCCCCGCAGCGCTCGGCAGATCTCATGAAAGCTATCGCCTGCGAGGTATAGAATTCCTTGTAATCCTCGTCCGGCACATAGAAAAACGCAGTGTTCAGCGGAAGTACCTCCCAACTGAAATCCGGGACGATATGCCCTTTCGCCGAGAAATACTCCGCCGGGGGATAAATATCCGGCTTTATCTCCTCCCGGTGAGCCGCTATTATATCTTTCCCGAACGGCGGCTTGTTCCATACAATGAAATCGGTGTCGATCATAACACAGGGAGCTTTCATATTCCGCATTGCAAGAATTTTCCCAGCCGCCCAGAACATTTCCGGGTCTATATCGTCAAGATCCTCCGGAACGCATTCCCGGATATCGTTCCATACCTCCGACAACCCGGAACTTCTGATATATTCACCGCCGATACTGTCGCAGCAAAGAAATATCCTGCTGCCGTCCCTGCGCCATGTCAGCGCAGAAATCACCGCGCAGTACAGATCAAAGTCCTCTAAAGCAAAAGCTCCGCTATTTTTTGCGAAATACGGAGCCGTTGAAATTATATGAAATGCGTCCAAGATGAATCCTTTCTTTCAGACAATATGAATTCCATATCCGAAGCAGTCCAGCGGACAGCGACGCAGACACTCGTACATGATGCGGTCGTATTCCTCCACCGTCATGCCCTGCCAGCCGGAAAAACTCCCCGGTGCATAAGAGCCGCCAAAGCTTCCTGAGCCAAAGCCGTTATAGGAACCGAGAAGATATGACCCGGAACCAAACATATATGATCCGAACTGATATGAGCCGCCCAGGAATGAGCCGGTGAAGCTGCCGCCGAAGCGCCATTCCCACTCCCATTCCCACATACGGAACATGGAAATAAAGCTGCCGAAGCTGCCTAATAAATAACTTCCGGAAGCAAAGCTTCCTCCACGGCGCCATTCCCACTCGTGCATTCTGAAGCTTCCGACACGATAACTGCCTAAAATGAAGCTGCCAAAGGAGCTGTACCATGAGCCTGCATTAAAGCTCCCGCCGATGAATGGACCTGACACACAAGGGGCTGCCACAGCGTGATTTCCGCAGAATATTTCCTTTTCAGGCTGTGCAGTCGGGGTCTGACCAAAAATCTCTGCCAGCCTGCGGTTCAACTCCGGATCTTTCGGATCAAGGCATTCCAGCTTATCCGCATAGTCACCGCCGTCATGCTCTCTGAGCCACTCGATAAGACTTCCGCCGAGAAAATAGCCCCGCAGCGCGGCTATATCTAAATGTTCCGGAATTTCGGCTGCACTGCTTATTCTGCAGTGATCGAACCAAAGGCAACAGTTCAACGGAGCCACCTCCTCTGTATTTTTCGTTTTTGGCGCTGCTGACAAAATACATTTTTTCTCAGCTTATCTATATGATAACCTTTACTAAATTGATTATATCACATTTTTGTCGATTATGCAACAACTTTATTTCATTTTGTGGAAATGCACATAGAAAGTTATCATTTTACACATAGCAAAACAGCTATCCATGAAAATTCCGTTTCTTGTTGGGGATCATCAGCTTTATCATGACAGAAACCGCAGTTTTTTTCATCGAGGCTATAAATAGCTTATCTTCCTTGCTGAAGCCGTTGTAGCTGAGATCCGCCAGTTCAGGAAGCTTGATATACCTCGCTGGGATCTCCTGCTCCGCAAGCCGGGTAAGCTCTGCGCGGCATTGCTCGCAGTCGCAGGCGTTAAACCTCCTGAGTATATCCGGTGCGCTGTCCGCGATGACCATTTCCGTAAGATTCCTGCTGACCTCCGGCGAACTGCGAACCTGCTCTGCGGCGCTCATCTCAGCAGATTCCCGGCGGATTATTTTTGAAAGCGGCTCAATCCCCCGGAGCTGCCGTGGGATCTGGCTTTTACCCGCCGCGATGACCTGATTTTCAGCAAGAGGATCATTCTCCACCAGCTTCATCACGCTCGGAGTTTTTACGCTCTGTGACTGCTCCTCAGGCGCTGACTCGCTGTTATCGGATGCGGACTTCTTTTTGCCGGTGTTTCCGGTTGGCTTCCGGGACTTTGCGGGAGATTTACCCGATTTCTCCGGCTTCACGGATTTTTCCTCTGCGGTTCTGTCCGACCGGCTGCGGCGCTTGCCGTTTTCCGCGCCGCTTTTCGACGAGCACATCAGCGTTTCCTCCGAAACGAGCCGGGCGCCCTCCGGATTTTCCTGCTGATACCGCTCTGTAATAATATCTTTACGCGGATTTGTCATTTCTTCTTTGCTCCAGATCTTTCTCCGGTGAGTTCGGTGATAAATGCCTTGTACTCCTGCGCCGATTTGGATTTCGGAGAATATGTGATAACGCTTTCTCCGTGCGCCGGAGCCTCTGCAATGCACACGCTGGCGCTGATCCTGCTCTTGAATATCTTTGTGTCAAGCTGCATCGCAATTACTCCCGCAAGATCCTCAACGTCCTTTGTGAGAGTCAGCCGTGGGTTGTACTTGTTCAGAAGAATACCCTCCACCTTGAGGTCTTTGTTGTAATATCTCTGAACCGCGAAAATAGTCTGCTTCAGCTGAGCAATTCCCTGAAGGCTGAGTATCTCGCACAGCATGGGGATAACCAGCCCGTCGGCTGCGGTATAAGCGTTGATAGTAAGCACCGACAATGCAGGCGGAGTATCGAGAATGACGTAATCATACTTGTCCTTTATCGTGTCAAGCTGCTCCCGCAATATGTACTCTCTGCCGACTCCCGTAAGCTCCAGTTCCACACCGGACAGCAGGATATTCGACGAGATCACATCGCAGATATCACCGTGCTGTATTGCGTCCTCAATATCGCAGTTACCCTTGAACACATCATATATCGTGTAAGCGTCCTCGCTCTCCGTTCCCAGCGAAAAGCTGAGATTTCCCTGCGGATCAAGGTCTATCGCCAGAACCCTTTTGCCCATTTCGCTTAGTCCGCCGCATACGGCACAGCAGGTGGTTGTCTTTCCAACGCCGCCTTTCTGATTGGTCAATGCTATTACCTTTGCCAAAATACAGTCCTCCCGGATCAAAATTTATATTCTAAGACATCACAGGGGCGCACAGTTACTGTCCGCCCCTGGTTGTTATTTACCCGCGGCTCAGAAGCCCTCAGGGTCTATGTACTCGTCAGTTGCGCTGTCCTCAGGAATGTAGATGTGGTAGTTGGTCTTACCGTTCTTCTTAACGAAGTACATTGCAGTATCTGCGAACGAAAGCAACTCGTTTACGTCCTCGGAGTGGTCGGGGCAGAAAGCAACACCGATACTTGCCTTTACATCAATGTGCATAGAACCGTCAGGCGTTGTATATCCCTCGTACAGCTCGTTGATGATATCCATAGAGATATTCTCAATATTGTCGATATCCTCCTGATTTGTAAAGCAGATCACGAACTCATCGCCGCCGAAGCGTCCTGCAAAGCCGCCTCTGTCATCTACTTTCTCTCTGATCGTGTCAGCCACGAATCTGATTACTTCATCGCCGATAGTGTGACCGTAGCGGTCATTGATGAACTTAAAGTCGTCTACGTCAATGAACAGAACAGCAACGCGCTTTGTACCTCGGCGCTCCATTTCCGACGAAAGATTTCTGATAAAGGTGTTTCTGTTGTACAGCTGTGAAAGGAAGTCGTAACTTGCACGCTCGGAAAGCTGAAGCTCCAGCTTCTTTTCGTTGTCGATATCCGTCATGACGCCGATAACTCTGAGCGGCTCTCCAAGTCGGTCGGTAATGCAAACCGCACGGAGTGATACCCAAATGACCGCTCCGCTCTTTGTCTTGAGCTGATATTCGGAGCTGTATCCATTCTTATTCTTAAGAAGTCCGTTAATGTCGCGCTTGTACTTTTCCGCGTCCTCCTGAGTCATCAAGGAGTCAACAAACTTACCGTTGGACAGTGTGGAATTTTCAGTGTCGATATCAAACTTCGCCAGAGTATTAGGCGAAACATACATTCTCTCCTTGTGGAAATCCCACTCGAAAAGCATATTGTCGGACAGCTCCGCAATAGTGCGATGACGTTCCTCGCTCAGGAACACCTCGTCAAGCAGGTTGTTGAAGGAGGTCTGGATCTCGCCCAGCTCGCTCTTTCTGTTTGTAACCTTGAAGCGGATATTGGTAGCGCCTTCCGCCTCGGATATCTCAGTCATGGTCTTGAGCATTCCGTTCATGTTGCCGAGGAATCTTCCTATAACCAGCAGAGATCCGACAGAGAATACCACCGCGCAGGCGGCAACAACAACCCAGCCGAGAAGGTTTGTTGTTGCGGAGAAGCTTGAGAATGCGCCGTTATCTGCGACCGCAAGCCATCTCCAGTTCATGATATCACTGCCTACAAGTCCAACGTAGTAGGTATATCCGCCTGCTTTACCCTTTATAGACTTGATATCGGTGCTGTTCTTTAAGTCGCTGTAACCGGAATTTGTGCTGTCAAAATACTGAGCAACGTTTGTCTGGAGCTGGTTTCCGGCAAATTCTCTGTTTACTGTGCCGCTCATGTTGAAATTGAGCGCAACACCGTTCTTGTCCACCAGCATCATGTGACCGCCGCTCAGGCTGCCGAACTGACCGGAAATTGCGTTCATCACGGCGCTGCCCTGTCCTACGGACACGATAGCAACTATGTAACCTGCTTCGCCGGAAGCGGATTCAGAGGGAATAGCGCTTGAAACAAATATCGCATCACCATATTCTGTCCATGTAAGCACCTCGGACACAGTGGGCATATTGATAACGCCCTGATCGTTCATCGGCAAATTTTCAAACACTCCGCCGGCATTTCCGTTCACAGCTTCGATCACGGTGCCGTCCTCAGCAAGGAGAAGCACATCAAGGATATCAGGATCTGAGTTCGCCGCAGCAGCAAGCATATTCTTCGCGCTGCCCAGACCGTATGCCGCGTCAACTGACGCCTCGCTCTTGGCAATAGCGCTCACGATCGCGGAATAGCTGCTAAAAACCTGCTTGATTCCGGCAGATTTTGACTCAGAAACCTGCTGAAGCGTGTTTTCTTTGGACGACCTCTCATAGCCTATTACAGAAAATGTGCCTATCGCTCCGACAATTGCTGCCGGCAGTATCGCGAACACCAGCATTATAGCCGTCAGCACATATTTTAGCTTCAAATTGCCCATACTATCATATCCCCCTAGTTATGTATAATTATATTGTCACTGAATGCGGCAGCGCAACGCCGCACCGGGTGAGATGTCAGCCGTCCTCGCCGTTCTGCTTTGCCCTTTGGAGAAGCTGCTGATGATTTATGTACTTACCGATCGCGTCCTCCTGAGCTGCCGTCAGGTTTTCAAACGCACAGCCGTAGCCAAGGATCTCTCCGCCGCTTCCCGCCTGAACGCGAAGAACGCGCGCCATGGTGTTCAGCCGATATCCTCCTATAAGCTCAATATCAACACATACACAATCGTCTTTCAAGAATTCAAAATCGCTGGTCATGAATATTCCGCCGACATTGATATCGTTCACTCCGATCGCAACTGGCTCCTCAAATCTGATAGTCTGCTCATCGCGAACGACAAAAAGCGCCCTGCCGGAAAGGCTGACTTTTATTTTAAAATAACGCCTGCGTTCCTCAAGCACCTGAGTACTGTTTGATTTCAGAATGGAAACATTCATCTGCCGGTCGTGGGACATGGAAATCTCGCCGGAATATTTTATCCTGTCGCCAGCCTTCGAATAAGCAATGATAACTACGCTTGTCCCTCTGTCCAACTCCGGTAGTTCATTCCCCTTTATGATAAGAATGCTTTCCTCACTGCTGTCGAGATTTTTCGGGAAAATAAAGTTCCTCTCCGCAGAGGTTAGAAGCGTACCGTTCTGAGCAAGGATCTCAGTTTTTACTATTTTATTTCCAAAAAGCAATAGCATCAGCCCTTTAAATACTATGAAATAAGCAGAGTTTCTCCAACTGAACACAATACAGATGCCAGCTTAGCTTATTGATTCATACATTATGCAACCAAAAGAACAGTATTTGTCAGAATACTCTTGTTCATATTATACAATAAACGGAGTTTATAAATCAAGGGATAATGTTAATTTTCTAAGAAACATACAAATTTTTTTTGTTTTTTTGGATAACTTAACAAATATCCACTATCCGGAGATCCGGACATCACGCTTTTTTGGTTTTGATCTTGAACCGTTTGCCGCAGCCCCTTGCCAGTTTGTCCCGGAGCTGCATTGGAGTTCCGCAGAGGAACTGGGTCTTGTCGCAGATTATTGTATCCGGTTTATCCTTGCCGTCCCCCTCCGGGAAAATATAAAAGCTGTGACTGCACTCATATGCAAGATAAACATTTTTATATGGTATCTCCAATATTTTGGCATTTTTGTCATGAACTGCCTCAGAGCTTCTCACAGAAACTTCCTCATGCTCCGGTGGCTTCACTCCGTCCGGCTCCGCCTCAAGCGGCGCACTCATGGTGAGTACAATGCTTTCTTCTCCGGTGAAGTCCACGTTGATTATTCTTCCGAAGATGTTCTCCAGCTTATCTGCGCGTTTGTTGAAGTACTGAATGCGCATATTGTGCGGGAGGGTCGCCAGAATAAGGAAGATCACCCCGAATATTCCTCCCAGCAGCCATTCGGAGCACCAGAATGCCGCCAGCATCAGCAGAAAGACCACTGCCGCGCCGTAATAACAGGCGGTCTGAAGCGGTCTGACCTTCATCAGATACATAAAATCGGAGAATGAGCGTATCCTCGCCATAGTACACTGGGTCTCGCACACCAGCCTGCCATCGTCGTCCGGACGCTTTCCCGCATTGAATTCCTCAAACATACGGGTAAGCTTTGCTTCGGTGGACTCCAGTATTTCCTTCTGTTTTTTGCTTCTGAACATATAAGATCCTTTCACGGAAAATTATTTCAGCTGTATTTCACTGTATAGTATATCACATTCCGTCAAAAAATGCAACGGAAATTCTTCAAATTCCACATGGCGCGCATAAAACTCCGAGCAATACTGCACAAAAATAATAAACAGCCCGCTCGGCTTTCGGCATTATGACGGAAAGTTATTACAAAATGGATACAATTTGTGCAGATAGAGTTACAAAAACAGTAAAACTGTTGACAATCCGACTGATTTGGAGTATATTATTATAGTGGTGGTTTGTAATTTTTCACCCGATAGTAATTAAGATAGTTATTAAATTACAGGAGAACAGCTAATGATAAAAGAAACATCACTCTGCATGGGCTGCATGAATGACAAGACCTATGACGGTCCCTGCAAGCTGTGCGGATACAGTGACAGCACGCCCTGCATTCCCACATATATGGCTCCCAAGACCTTCCTTGCCGACAGATACATTGTAGGCAAGGTAATAAGCTATAACGGCGAGGGCGCGGTATACATAGGCTTTGACACCGCTGCGGGCATCAAGGTGACGATCAAGGAATTCATGCCGGACACCCTCTGCTCCCGCAGAAAGGGAGAAACAGAGATCACCGTTGATCCCTCCTCCTCTGCGCTCTACAAGACATATATGTCAGAATTTATTGATCTCAACCGCACTCTGATGAAGCTGCGCGGAATGTCACACCTCCAGACGGTGCTTGACGTTTTTTGTGAGAATAACACCGCCTATGCGGTTTTTGAGTACATAAACGGAATATCCCTCAAGACCTACCTTGCAAATTCTTCAGGAGAGATCGCATGGGAGCAGGCGAAGGAGCTTTTCTCGCCGTTTTTTACAACCCTCAGCCTTATTCATTCAGCTGGGATAATCCACCGGGGTATCTCGCCCTCCACGATATTTGTCACGGATAAAATGGAGTTGAAGCTTTCCGGATTTGCTATCTGCGCGGCGCGCACCACCGGGACTGAAATACCCTGTGAGATGTTCGCCGGATTTGCCGCTCCGGAGCAGTACACCAATGAAATAAACGGCACATGGACTGACGTTTACGGGATCTCTGCGGTGCTTTACCGCTGCCTTACCGGCTGCACTCCGACAGAAGCTATCGCCCGCAGCGGCGGCAGCCTTATGGAGCCGATGATGATAAACCGCAACATTCCCTCCAATATTTCAAGGGTGATAATGGAAGGGCTTAAGCTCTCCCCGGACAGCAGAATACGCACCGTGACCGAATTTGTGGACAGGCTGTTCAGCCAGCCTAAACCTGCGGAGCCTGACCCCGGCGAAAATCAGAAGCTGACCCGCAAGGAACAGAAGCAGCGCAAGGAACGCGCAAAGACTATCGCCGTGCTGGTGATCGCCGGACTGGTGCTTATCGCATTTGTGGTGGTTTTCGTACTTACTCTGAACGGAGCTTTCTCCGGCGGCGCGGGCAATTCCTCAGACTCAGAGGTAAGCTCCGAGGCGTCGGTGTCCTCGGACATTTCCGAACCCTCTCAGACAACTGAACCGGAAACCTCACAGTCCGAGCCGGAGAATGTGGTGACAGAGGTAACAGATACGATACTTATGCCGGATTTCACCCTGCGCAGCTATGATTATGAATCCGAAAGATACGGAACTACCTTTACATTTGTTCCCCAATATGAGTATTCCGACGAATACGCGCAGGGAATGATGTACGATCAGAGCATTGATCCCGGAACGGAAGTCACCGCCGGAATCACAGTTGTCATCAAGGTCAGCAAGGGTCCCAGCAAGGTGGCGCTGCCGGACTACACCGGAAAAACTCCGGACAAATACGCCTCAGAGCTGAGCAAGCTGAATATCAAATATTCCATCACTTCTGAGCTTTCCAACGACGCGCAGAATGGCTATGTATTCAAGTGCAGCGTGGAGATCGGCGACCTTGTGGACGTTGAAAACGGTCAGGAGGTAATAGTATACTGCGCTGAAAACTTTGAGCCAGAAGAAAGCTCTTCCGATGAGTCGTCAGAAGAATCAGGTGATGAACAGAGCGAAAATATCCCCGGAATCTGGGGAAACCCTGACGAGTCCACTACGCCAGAGGAAAGCGTCACCGAAGAAATTCCGGAGGTATAACTCAAATGGAGCTTGATTTAAGCGAGATCAGAAAAAATATAGACGAGATAGACGACCAGCTTCTGGATCTGTTCAAGAAGCGAATGGATCTCACCTGTCAGGTGGCTCAGTATAAGGCTGCGCACAACATGGTGGTATTTCAGGGCGAACGGGAAAAGCAGATAATCCGCTCCGTCCGCGACCGCTCCCCGGAGGAGCTGAAAAGCTCAGCGGAGTTCCTGTTCACCAATATCATGGACATCTCGAAATGTCGACAGAACAACACGATAACTCCGGCGGTGGAAATTCCCCACGAGGTCAAGATCAAAACCGATCCCAAAGTCGCAGTTCAGGGCATCGCGGGAGCATACGGTCATGCGGCGGCGCAAAGGCTGTTCCCAAACGGGAATATCAGCTTCCACGCAAGCTTCGCCGAGGTGTTTGAGGCAGTGGAAAAAGGCGACGCAGACTACGGAGTAATCCCGGTGGAGAACAGCACCGCCGGAGAAGTCACCGCCAATATGGAGCTGCTGGAAAAGCACAGCGTCTACATCAACCGCACCGTTACAGTACCATGCACACATGTTCTAGCCGCAAAGCACGGCGTAAAGGAGCAGGATATCCGCATTCTTTTCGGACATGAGCAGGCGATACGCCAGTGTGATGAATATATCAGCTCCCGTCCGGAACTTACCGTGATACCCTATGCAAACAATGCTATGGCGGCGCACATGGTCGCCGAGAACCGCAGCAGCGAGCTTGGCTGTATCTGTTCACGGGAATGCGCTGAAATGCACGGGCTGGATATCGTAAACCCGGCGATCGCCGCCGACCCGAACAATGCCACCCGATTTATCTGTATCTCAAAGGAGATAGAAGTGTATGACGGAGCGGATACCGTTGCAGTTTCAGTTTCGCTTCCGCATATCTCCGGCTCGCTTTACCGTATGCTGACAAAGTTCGCGGTGAACGAGCTTGACCTTACCAAAATACAGAGCAAGCCGCTCCCGCTGGAATTCCGCCACGGCAGCAACGAGGTCATGTTCTATCTGGAATTTTCAGGGAACATTGATCAGCCGGTGGTGCTGCGCCTGCTGAACAACTTTGAAACAGAATACAGCTATTTCCGTCTGCACGGCAACTTTCTTGCCTGTGATTGATTATAGGTGAAGCTATGTTTTCCGCAATGATCCTCGCCGGAGGCAGCGCCTCCAGAATGAACGGTATCAACAAGCAGCTTGCCCTGCTGGGTGGAATCCCCGTTGTTATCCGCAGCGCTCTTGCATTCCAGAATTCCCGCCTTGTGTCAGAGATAATTCTCGCCGTACCGCAGGGAGAGGAGCAGAATTACCGCAACCTATGCCGGGAATACTCCATAACCAAGCTGAAAGCCGTGACCGCCGGGGGAGCTACCCGCTTCCTGTCGGTAAAAAATGCGCTTGAGCAGGTTTCCGATAACTGCGGATATATCGCGATACACGATGGGGCGCGTCCACTTATCTCGACCACGGATATTGACCGTGTGCTGAATGACGCAATGGAATCCGGCGGAGCAATCGCCGCCGCTCCGGTGACTGATACAATAAAGCAGTGCCGCGTCGGTATTATCGAAGCCACAGCGGACAGGAGCGAGCTTTTTGCTGCACAAACCCCGCAGGCGTTCCGGAAGGAGCTGTATACCTCCTGCATGGAGAAACTGGGAAAACGCGCTGAAACGCTTACGGACGACAGCGCGCTGCTGGAGCTTTGCGGCGAGCCTGTCCACATAACCCCAGTCACCGCCTGCAACATGAAAATAACACGCCCGCAGGATCTCGCGATCGCTGAAGCGGTATTTGCCAAGAAAGAGGGATAAGGAGATAATATATGTTCAACATTCTGGTAGTTGACGATCAGGCGCACATTAGGCGGCTGTACGAATACACGCTGGAGAAAAACGGCTATCAGCCCTATGCCGCCGGCGACGGTGAAGAGGCTTTGAAGCTTATGGACAGCACTCACATCGACCTTGTTATCCTTGACCTGATGATGCCGACAATGGACGGCTATACATTCCTTAAAACCATGCGCTCCGGCGGCAGCAATATCCCGGTGCTGATAATCACCGCAAGGGACAGCGCCGAGGACATTCGCAAGTCCTTTACCCTCGGCACGGACGACTACATGGTGAAGCCTGTGGACGAGGTGGAGATGATACTGCGAGTCCGCGCACTGCTTCGCCGGGCGAAAATATCCGAGGAACAGAAGATCATGATCGGCGGCACAACGCTGATCTACGATTCCTTTACCGTAATACAGGACGGAGAAGAAATTCAGCTTCCGAAAAAGGAGTTCCAGATACTGTTCAAGCTCCTGTCCTTTCCGAACAAGACCTTTACCCGCGCCAACCTCATGGAGGAATTCTGGAGCATGGACAGCGAGAGCGAAGCGCGCACCGTTGACGTCCATATCAACCGCCTGCGGGAGCGCTTCAGGGACAACAGGGATTTCCAGATCGTCACCGTAAGAGGGCTTGGATATAAGGCAGTCAAAACGGCAAGCTAAGGAGCGCCCATGAAACTCGGAAAAAATACAACAACTACCCGTCTTGGTCTGAAATTAAGTTTGCTGATACTTATTGTCACCGTTGCGGCGGACATTCTGACCTTCGCAGCCCGCATAACTATTGACATGGTCTTCTCCAACGGAAGCAGCGACACCGAGGACGTTATCGCCGCCGTAATAAGCAGTATACTGATCGGTACGCTGCTGTCGTTCATCGCCGGGAATATGTTCCTGAAGCCGCTGACCGAGCTTATCAGGGCGACCAAAAGAATATCCGACGGCGATTATTCCGTTCAGGTGGATATAGGCTGGGCGGAAAAGCATACCGTCCGGGAGCTTTCAGACCTTATCAAGGTGTTCAACGAGATGACCCGGGAGCTTAACAACACTGCCATGTTCAACCAGGACTTCATCGCGAGCTTTTCCCATGAATTCAAGACCCCGCTGGTGTCTATCCGGGGCTTTGCCCGGCAGCTTTACGACGGGAACCTCACTCCGGAGCAGCAGAAGGAGTTCTCAAAGATCATTCTTGAGGAAACCGAATATCTGTCGGATCTGTCCTCGAATACCCTCCTGCTCACCAGCCTTGAAACCAGCGATATAGTTTCCGGCAAAACTGAGTTTTCCCTTGACGAGCAGCTCCGGAGCTGTATGCTCCGATTGGAGCCGCAGTGGTCGGAGAAAAACATAGACCTCTCAATGGAGCTTGACGAGGTAAAGTTCTACTGGGACGAAAGAATGCTTGCGCACGTCTGGAACAATCTGTTCGACAATGCCGTGAAGTTCACACCGGAGGGCGGCAGGATATACGTCAGCTGCAACAAGAACGCAGGAGTTATTACGATACGCGTCAGGGACAGCGGTATCGGGATACCGCAGAAGTCATTGCCGCATATCTTTGAGAAATTCTATCAGGCGGACAGCTCCCACGCGACAAAGGGCAACGGTCTGGGACTTCCGCTGGCGAAAAAGATAGTGGAGCTCTGCGGCGGGAGAATAGGAGTAAAAAGCGACCTCGGAAAGGGCGCTGAGTTCACCGTGATACTCCCGGACGGAGGAAATCTACTCGGTGAAAACGGCGGACGCGGCGAGCTTAATCTGAACGTCGGCAAGGGTTGATCACATAACAAACAGGGGGTAACAAAAATGGAATTTATCAGCGAAAGAACAGCCTGCACCATGATCTCCGATACAGTGGTAAAGGCGGGAGTGTCACTTTTCAACGCGGTGAAGTATATCTATATGATCGCCGACAAGGATTTCTACAACATCAATATTAAGGATATCTTCAAGATAGCGCTGAACAATATCTCCGACACCACCTGTCTTTACAACACCGGGATAAAGCTGGACAAGGAGCGGTGCGCCGAGATGAACACCCCGGAATATGAGCGGGTGCTGTCCCTTATGGTTTATTCCTTTGCGGTAAGACTTCCAACCCTCAAGAACGTGAAGACCGCCGGCGGCACACTGAACGACAAGCAGATAAAAACGATTTACGATATGGTGATCGCAAAGGGCGCCGGGAACTACGACAACGTGATCACCGACGATTTTGAGGAGATCCGCCGCATGGTTAAGTCCGGCAGACCCGTCCCGGCTTATGACGCAGAATGGTACAAGGGTTACATATACACCTATGTGCCGACCCTTGCCTCTATCACCAACAAGAACGTATTCCTGCTGGGCAGCGCGGATATCCTGTTCACGCTGTTTTACAGCTGTCTTGAGGAGGAGCTTGTACGGCTGCTTAATTCCCTCGCAGCACAGGCATAAATCCTATTTTTCCATGCTGCCGCATATACTTTCCTGAAAGGAAGGTGCAGTATAATGCAGCAGGTAAACCAATTTTCATATATGGGCGCGGAGCGTTCCGCGCTTATGGGAGAGCTTCACGGCAGCGCGGATTTTCCGGAGCTTGAGGGGCTGATACACGCCTACTGGCTGAACGGAGCGCTGTATTTGCAGGCGGAATTCAACGGTCTGCCCCCGGACAGGGTATTCGGTTTTCATGTTCATGAGGGTATTATCTGCGGAGCCGCAGAAGAAAAAGAGCCATTCAAGGAAGCAGGAGGTCATCTGAGCCTCTGTCCTGAGGGAACATGGTGCGGATGTCACCCTTATCATGCAGGAGATCTGCCGCCGATAATTTCCGACAGCACCGGCTACGCTGCAATGCAGGTGTTCCTCGGCAAGGCGCAGATATCGGACTATTCCGGAAAGCCGATAGTGCTTCACTCTATGCCGGACGACTTTAACTCCCAGCCCGCCGGAAATTCCGGAAAAAGGATAGCCTGCGGGATATTTGCCGAAGTCCTGTGAAACCTATAAAATAAAGGAGAATAAAATATGTCACACGAAATCAGAAACCCCGATCTCTGGGAAAGCGGAGCGCGGAAGATCGCATGGGTAAAGCGCAATATGCCGCTGCTTAACGGTATCGAAAAGGAATTTGCAGCTGAAAAGCCCTTTGCGGGGCTGAGAGTCGCGCTTTCAGTTCATCTTGAGGCAAAGACTGCGTACCTCTGCAAAGTTCTCGCAGCAGGCGGAGCGGAAATGTACGTCACCGGAAGCAATCCCCTGTCAACACAGGACGATGTTGCGGCGGCTCTGGTTCATGACGGACTGAACGTATTTGCGTGGTACGACGCAACTGATGAGGAATACCACCGCCATATCTCGCAGGTCATCAAGGCACGTCCCAATGTTATCATCGACGACGGCGGCGACCTTGTGAACCTCATTCACAATGAGTATCCGGAGCTTATCCCGGAGGTTCTCGGTGGCTGCGAAGAAACCACCACCGGAATTATCCGGCTGAAGGCAATGGACAAGGACGGGGCGCTGAAATTCCCGATGGTTCTGGTGAATGACGCGGACTGCAAGCACCTGTTCGACAACCGCTACGGCACTGGACAGTCCGTCTGGGACGGAATCAACCGCACCACAAACCTCATTGTCGCAGGCAAAAATGTAGTCGTTGCAGGGTACGGCTGGTGCGGCAAGGGCGTTGCAATGCGGGCAAAGGGTCTTGGCGCAGACGTTATCGTGACAGAGATCGACCCGATAAAGGCAATGGAAGCAGTTATGGACGGCTTCAAGGTAATGCCCATGCGCGAGGCTGCTAAAGTCGGTGATTTCTTCGTTACCGTAACCGGCTGCGCAGACGTTATCGGCGAGGAAGCCTTCCTCAACATGAAGGACGGCGCGATCTGCTGCAACGCGGGTCACTTCGACGTTGAAGTGAACATGGCGAAGCTCCGTGAGATCGCCGTTGACAGCTACCTCGCCCGGAACAACATCATGGGTTATAAGCTCAAAAACGGCAGAACCGTGTTCGTTATCGCCGAGGGCAGACTTGTGAACCTTGCTGCGGGGGACGGACACCCGGCGGAGATAATGGATATGAGCTTCGCAATTCAGGCTCTTTCCGCTAAGTATATTGCACAAAACAGTGCAGCGGTAAAGTCAAGCGGAGCAATGACCGTCAATGTACCTAAGAAAATTGACCGGGAGGTTGCACTGCGTAAGATCAGCTACTGGGGAATTGAGATCGACAAGCTCACCCCGGAGCAGGAAAAATACCTCGGAAGCTGGGAGGTCTGATCCCGCATGACGTTTGAGGAGCAGATAAACCGCATTAATTCCATGTTTGAAAGCTCCGGCTGCGATATCGATGTACTCCCGCCGGAGGAAAGCAAGGCGAAGCGGCTGATGTCCCAGAACACCGGGAGCGGTGTTTCTCCCCTTGCCGCAGTTCTCGCGGGAACAGGCGGGGTTTCGGTGAATGGGATCCTGCGGCTGTACGGCAGCGGGACGCTGGATTTCTTTGAAAAGAACAAGCAGCTTTCTGAAACAGGATTTACCGCAGTCGCCGAGGACATTTTCGGCGGGATATTCGGTCTTGACAAGGACAGCATGATGCTTTATTTCATGCCGGACGAGCTTAAGATTGAGGAATTCGGCGGTGATTACGGAGAATTTCTGGACTGGCTGTGCTGCCGCGAGGATTTCGAGCGGTTCTACCGGGATTACTGCAAAGAATGCCCCGGACTGCTGTTCAGCGAAATTCCCATTGACAAGGGTGTGAGCCTCTATCCTCCGCTGTGGGAGAATACCGACGAAAAACGCTCCGCCGCCGCAGTCGCCATATCGCAGCTTCTGGACGTGGAGCTTGAGATATTCAAGAAAAACAAGGGAGGTACAAAATGAACGAAACCTATGAAAAACTGATGAAGTGCTTCGACTGCGTGCAGAAGAAAATCACTTTCAAGCCGGAGCTTGCGCTGATTTTAGGCAGCGGGCTTGGGGACTACGCAGATACTATGGAAGTCGTGGAAACGCTGGATTATCACGATATCGAAGGATTCCCGGTGTCCACCGTTCCTGGTCACAAGGGCAGATTTGTTTTCGGCAATGTCGGGGGAGTTCCTATCGTTGCTATGCAGGGCAGAGTGCATTATTACGAGGGCTACAAGCCGCAGGACGTAGTGCTCCCTATCCGGCTGATGAAGCTCATGGGGGCGAAAACGCTGTTCCTCACCAACGCCGCCGGAGGAATTAACCGCAGCTTCAATGCCGGGGATTTCATGCTTATCACCGACCACATTTCAATGGCTGTTCCCTCCCCGCTTATCGGTGAAAATATTGAGGAGCTGGGAGTTCGCTTCCCCGATATGTCGGAGGTTTACAGCCGCCGTCTGCGGAAGATAATCGAAAATGCCGCAGTCACCGCCGGAGTATCCCTCAGAAAGGGAGTGTATCTCCAGACCACCGGTCCGCAGTACGAAACTCCCTCTGAAATTCGTGCATACGAACGTCTTGGCGCAGACGCAGTGGGAATGTCCACCGCGATAGAAGCGATAGCCGCGCGCCACGCGGGAATGGAGATATGCGGTATCTCCTGCATAAGCAACCTTGCAGCAGGCATCTCCGCAAATCCCCTCACCCATGCTGAGGTTCAGGAAACCGCCGACCGCGCTGCGCCGCTGTTCAGAAAGCTGGTTACTCAGGCGATTGTGGATATTCATAAGTCTTGAAATATCCGTAGTGGCGGGGTAAGCCCCGCCACTACATCTTTTCAGACTATTATGGGCTTTTTCTATAAGCTGAATAGTATAACAAATTAAAAAGGACGCTTCCGGAAATCAAAAGCGTCCTTTTTCTATTCAGTGCCCGAATGATCAGAAATACTTATTGGAATGAGCCTTAACGTACTCAACAACTTCCTCAGCGTAGCAGAACGCCATGCTTACGCAGGTATCTGCGCAGCCGTAGTAGATCGCAATTCTGCCGGTGTCCTTGTCGCAGAGAGCTGCGCAGGGGAATGTAACGTTCTGAACGTCGCCGACAGTTTCGTAGATCTCACGCGGATTGATGAGGTACTCGCGGCAGCGGTACTTAACCTTCCACGGCTGATCCTTGTCCAGAATGCAAGCGCCGAAGCTGTAAACGAAACCGTTGCAGCTCTCCAGAACGCCGTGATAGAATACCAGCCAGCCCTCGCTTGTCTCGATCGGGATAGGACCTGCTCCGATCTTCTTGCTCTCCCAGCCTCTGTCGGGAGCCATAACGTGTCTGTGCTTGCCCCAGTACTTCATATCAGGGGAGTGGGACAGGTACATATCGCCGAAAGGAGTATGGCCGGAGTCAGACGGACGGGAGAACATTACGAACTCGCCGTTGATCTTGCGGGGGAACAGAACGCCGTTTCTGTTGAAGGGCAG
>CAMAGG010000032.1 GCA_945833805.1 uncultured Clostridia bacterium
TGAAGCACATTGTCGTGCAGTCCTTGCGGGGTACAGAACGCATACCGCCCTCGTCCCGCCGCTCGCCGGTGATTATCATGTCGTAGTCTTTCTGGACGCTGTGTGCGACCTGTTTTTTGCAGTAATCACAGCACTTCGCGCTTATCTGGAAATCCGGCGGGTATTCGCCGATAAAGTCCCGCATGAACTTTGAACTGTTGATAACAAGCTGAATATTTGGGCGAGGCTCTCCGGCGCTGTTGCAGCAGCAGAGGAAGTTGATAAGGTTCTCGCATTTCGGGTAACGCTCTTTCAGTTCGGCGCGCTTTGCAGGCTTGTCCTCCGCCTGTTCGTATTCCTGCGCTATCGACAGCGGTACGCCTTTCTTCTGCCATCCAGACAGCCCGGCGGACATGATTTTGGAAACAAACGGAATTCCGTAGGTTCTAGCCGCCTGCACTATGCTGATTTTCGGGCGGTACTCTTTGATTTCAACGCCGTATTTATCGGCGGTCGCCTTTACATGGTCTTTGGTAGCCTTCATCTCCAGCCCCGTATTGAAGAATGCGTACTTCACCGGCGGGAGGCTTGGGAACGCGATTCTGGTACGCTCGATGATGTCCAACAGAATGTCGCTGTCCGCGCCGCCGGAGTATGAGCAGATAGCCTTAGGGTGCTGTTTCAGCCGGGTCGCGATTATGCCCTGTATCGCCTGGAACTTCGCAGGCGCGTCAAAGTCTGCGTATGCCGGGCGGTCGGTGTATACCCGGCTTTTGTATTCTTGTTTTGCCACTTGACTTTTCTCTCTTTCTGTGGTATAATACCACTGTAAATAACCTTTCTTTTGCCGCTTGCTGAATTGCCGTTCAGCGGCGGCTTTTTCTTTTCCTGGGCAAAAACGCCCCTTTGAAGCTCCACACCATAACAATGCAGGTCACCCCGCAAATAAGGTCAATGCCGTTCATGTGGTAGCCCTCCCAGCCGTTCAGGGTGGCTATTGCCGTCCGCGCAAACAGCCCGGCGAGGAATGCGAGTATGTATGGGATTGACTTCTTCATAGCTGATTGTCCTCCTCGCTAACATCAACCCCGGTTATTTCTTTGAAAATAGCCTTGTCGAAATTCGGGATCGCCTTAATTACAGCCTTTTCGTCATCGGAAAGCCCGCGCCACCATTTCATAGCAGATTCGGAAATGTTAAGCTTCCTCAGAAATCCGCCTGTCGTCTTTGCTTCCGGGTGCGCCGCTTTTTCTTTGTCAGTCATATCCTCAACATCAATCCAATCCAGAATTCGGTAATCTATGCGGCTTAACAGTAAACGTGCTTCGCTGTTTAACCAATCGCTGTAAGTCCATTCAGATGGTTTATTGAACAGATAGATTTTCGGTTCAACGGTATTGAAACAACCGTTTGAAAAGTTAGTTTTGTTCCAGTCGCCGGAGTTACAGTCGCCGGAGTTACAGTCGCCGGAGTTCCAGTCGCCGGAGTTACAGTTGCCGGAGTTACAGTTGCCGGAGTTCCTGTCGCCGGAGTTCCAGTTGCCGGAGTTCCAGTTGCCGGAGTTCCTGTTTCCGGTGCAGTTTTCCCCTGTATTAACCAGGTCAAGCACCTCATGCCATGATATCTCGCGTACGATCTCAATCTTGTTGGTGCAGCTCTTGTTTCCGTTGGTTTCGACATCACCGAGCGCAATGACCTCCGCTACATGGCATTTGGGGTCGAATGGGTAATAACCAAAGCAGTCAATAAGCTTCTTACAGAAATGAAATCCCCGGTCGCACACCTTTGGAATAACGTCCTCCTCGAATACTCCCGGGCAGGTGAACTGAAATTCTCTGCACCTCCAATCTTTGTCAAACACTTTGTAGCCCTTTATGGGCTTGCTTTCTGCCATGTCAAATACTCCTTTCGGTTTGATTTACCGCGCTTTTCAAATACTCAAATTCCTTGTCGGTGCGCTTTCCGAAGCCCTTTGTCCCTGTCCCTGCAACGCAGTCCGGGAACGGGCACTCGAAGCAGCCCTCCGGCGGCTTGCAGTACTTGTGCATATTCGCATTTGTCTTGCGCAGTCCGGAGCGGGGCGGCTTTTTCTTCGGAGTTATCTTCGCCATTATCTCTGCGAGAAGCTTGTCCCGCTCCGGCGGGGTGAGGTCTTCGGCGAAGGTCATACCTGCGCCTTCTCGGCTGCGTTCATGAGTTCCATGAGCCGCCCTTTCTCGTAACGGTAGGTTGCGCCTACCTTTGTCGCGGGGATTTTGCCCTGTCTGGTCAGCGCCCGGACGCTCTGCACCGTCAGCCCGAATATTATCGCGACGTCCTCGGTGTTGAGGACTACCGGGAGTTTAGCCCACATTGTGGCAGGGCGCTTGATGATTTTGTTAGCCATCTTCACCACCTCACATAGCTTTCAGCATGAGCAGCCGGAACGTCTCTCTCCCTTTCGGCGTAATAAGCGTCTGTGTGCCGCTCCACTGTGTCTTTTCGTTGAAGCTCTCCTTGACCTCAAACAAGCCATTGTTCTTGTCGGCATAAGGCATTATCTTACCCTTACCGTCACGGTAGATGTATTTGTGGTCGAGCAGGAACTTTATAAAAGACTTTTCCTTGACCTCAAGCTGCTTTGCGGTTTCCCGGAAACTCGTCAGCGTGTTGCGCTCGACAAGCTCGTCGAAATAGTCCGTTTTCGGCTTCATTATTTCGTTGTCCACTGTCAGCGTGGAAACCTGTATCTGGAGCTTCTTCACGCTCTCGTTCGCATAGTCCAGAGCGCGTTTCATTATCATCTCCGGGCTGTTCCATGCTTCCTCAACCTTGATGAAGTACTGTCGGAACTGCTTGCCCTTTTCGTTGCGCTGGAGCATGCAGATTTCTTTCGCCATGGGGATTGTGAGTTGGTGGTCGGTGCTAGGTCTGCCTCCGGTAGGTTTATCGGATTTTTCCGAAAAACCCATGTAGTCCTCTCCGTCGTCAAATCCGTACTCGCACATTCTCTTAAACCAGTCTGTGTAGTGGTCTTTCACTCCGAGAGCCTCGTGAAGCTCCCGTCCGCTGACTGTGGGCTTGTCGGTGTCGTAGTTGATTGCGATTAAGTCGTTCATGGTGTAACTCCTTTCAAATTATGTTGGCTCAATTCTTCCACAGCTCATTCTTAATGCGCCGTTCAACGTCCACGGTCAGGGCGCGTTCGCCCTTGAATATCTGCGAAATGTACGGAGCGGAAACTCCTATCCTTTCGGCAAGAATTCGCTGGTTAATCCCGAGGTCTATCATGCGTTTGCGAGCCTTGATTACAAACGCCTTTTCGCTTGCGTTGATATGTATCACCTCCGCTAAAAATATTTGCAAAAAATCTTGACAAAACTCGCATGATGTGTTATATTAAAGGTAGAGAGATTTCAATATTCCACAAGCTGTTTTGCTTTGAAAAGGTCATGCAGAACGGTGAGCTTTGCTTTACCCTTTTCGTAAATTTTGTTTGCAAGTATAGTATAGCGTAAATTTCTGAAACTGTCAATAGGAATTTCAGATATTTACGCATTTCGTGATAATTAACAAAAAGTGCAATGACAAACACAGCACTTTGACGATTTTATTTGACAGGGAGTATTAATATGGATTTCAACAGATTACAAAAAGTAATTTCAGATTGTTGCGAGAGAAAAGGAGTATCAGCACGTACCGCTTTTGTTGAAAGCGGAGTAGGGCGGAGTTTTTATGATAATATAAATAAAGGCTCGGTGCCGTCCGTAGACAAGCTCCAAGCCCTAGCAGTATATTTCGGTGTATCGCTGGATTACCTTGTCGGGAACACCGATGTCCCGGAGGTCAACCGCGCGGAGGAAACCCCGCAGATGGCTCTTGCAAGAGCGATTGTTGCGCTTCCTCCAGACAAGCAGGAGATGATTTCAAAACTGGTCGCTGACCTTGCGGCACTGAACAGCAAGTGACAGCTTCACGGACGGTAGATAACTGTTCCGCTGTCAGCTTGTTCAGGTTTTCTAAAAGCATGAAAATATCCACACGGACACCTCCTGTTTTGGCTTTGGTTACATCTATGTAAAAGATAACATATATTTAGGAAGGAATACGAAACTATGGGAAACAGCTTAATAAATATACCGGAAAAAATCGAATTGCCCGATTGCATAAACAACGCAATATTAAAAGCAACAGATAAGCCCGCTCAAACCATAGGAACTATCGTTAGCGATTTGTTCAACCTTTCTTTCGGCTGGGTTTCTTATCTTTCCGAAAAGCAAAGAATAAAGTATTCACATGGATTAGAAAAATTGAAAAAATCATTAGAAGAAAAAGCAAGTGCCATTCCTGATGAAAGGCGAATAGAACCTGATTTGCAGGTAGCCGGGCAGGCTCTTGAAAACGTGAAATATTGTTTAGACAAAGAAGAACTACGGGAAATGTTTGCAAATTTAATAGCTTCAAGCATGGACTTGTCTAAATACAATAAAGCTATTCCGCTATTTTCAATGATAATAAAGCAACTGACACCGTATGATACAAAAATATTATCAACATTCTCTGGCGTATACAATAATGTTAATCCGATTTGCAGATACGATGCAAAAAACAATTCTGGGTCAGTGATTTTGCAAACAAATGTGTATCTTGAAGGAATAACAGAGGCAAACGTGTCCGAGATAGAAAAACGCGCTGCGTCTATATCTTCACTTTGCGTTCTTGGACTTGTCGAAACAAACTATAGCGATTTTTTGGTTAATGAAAGTCTTTATGACCAGTTTGATAAAATTGAAGCATACTACGATTATGCAAGAAAAGCCGAATCATTAGGCGGGAATAGAAAGATTAATATAACTAAAGGACATGTTGCTCTAACTCCTATCGGAAAACAATTCGTTGAAATATGTATGCCAGAACAAAAATGAACATTTATTCCCCGCCTTTGGTGGCTTTTGGAGTAATCAAAACCAAGAAGGCAAACCATGGAGAAATAAAATAACTCATTGCGAATACGAATGCAAACCAACCAACGTATATGATGCCTGTGCCTATGCTCATTAATATCACCTCTTCACATCTCATGTTCATATTTTATCACAATGGTGAACTTTTGTCAAGAGAAAAATGTATCTAATTAGGCGCAGAATAACACGAAAAAAGTGATATAATAAATCAACCCCTGCCCACCCGGACAGGGGAAATATCATAGCAGACAGCAAAGTACACTTGTAATAATCCCACAGATTATTGAAAGTATAGTTAGAAAGGAGCGAATCATGCCACGAATGAAGAACAAAGCCCGAAGCGACGGGCGCTTGCAGTCAAAGGTCTACATCGGCGATGGGAAGTATAAGTATGTGTATGCGGCTACCCAGAAAGAGCTTGCGGAAAAGGTGCAGGAAGTGAAGCTGAAAATAGGGAAGGGGCTTGACCTGACAGCCGAACACGATACTTTTAGCGCATGGGGCAAACGCTGGTTGAAAAAGAAAACCGTCCGTGTGTCGGTGAACTGGGCGAAAGCCCTTGCAATCAACTACAAAAAGCTAGAACCGCTCTATTACATGGAAGTCACAGAACTTCGCCGCGCCGACCTTGAAGATGTCCTCGATGACCTTTTAACGGACGGTTACTCCGAAAGAGTGCTAAAGTCCGTCAGAGATATCGCCAGCGGAATAATGGAGATGTGCGTTGAAAATCGCGTGATAGAGTACAATCCATTCCGCGCGGCGGAGCTTCCGAAAGTGCGGAGCAAGCCCGAGAACGAGCGGCGGGCGCTTACTCCCGAAGAGCGGCGCTGGATAGAGGAAACTCCACACAGGGCGCAGACGGCAGCCATGATAATGATGTATGCCGGGCTGCGGCGCGGCGAGCTGATCCCGCTCCTGTGGAGCGACATTGACTTAGAAGCCGGCACGATATCTGTAAACAAGTCGGTTGAGATGATAGACGGTCACCCCTCTATCAAACCGGGCGGCAAGACCGACAGCGCTGTACGCACGGTATACATTCCGCAAAAACTGATCGACTATCTGTCCGGAGTGAAACGCGACAGCCTGTTGGTCGTCCACATGGAAAGCGGGGCAATGTTCACTTCTAACGCATGGCGCTCAATGTGGAGCACCTACATCAAAGATCTCAACTTAAAGTATGCTGATTTCGGGAAGATGATCATAAACGGCAAGCCTATGGAGCGCCCGAAAAGCAAATGCCGTCCCGGTGGTGTTCCGATATTAATTCCTGATTTTACGGCGCACTGGCTGCGGCACACATTTATCACCATGATGTACTTGTCCGGTGTTGACGTGCTTACAGCGGCGGCGCAGGCGGGTCACTCTGATCCAAAAGTAACAATGGAAATATATACTCATCTAGATGCGGAATATAAGCAGCGGACGATGGAAAAGCTGGACTATTATATTATCAATGGGTGTCAAATGGGTGTCAAAAACACCTCTAAACCCTCTGATAGAGCCAAAATATCTTAGCTTCCCAAGCTGAGGTGGTGGGTTCGACTCCCATTATCCGCTCCAAAATAATTTAGCCGCAGGTATAGTCTGCGGCTAAATTTATAATCTGATTGAAAACTGTTACACCATAAATCTGCGGAGGAAACGATATGTCAACAAATTCACGCTCAAAGAAGATAAACCTGCGGCTTTCCTATAATTCGCCGGTGGTGCTCACCTATGCGGCGGTTTGCCTTGTGCTTGTCGGGGTGGACTGGCTGACTCAGGGCTGGTTCAACACTAATGTCATGGTATGCTATGGACACCCGTCACTGCTGAATCCTATGACATACGTCAGATGTATCACCTATTTCTTTGGGCATTCCGGCTGGGAGCATTACGCGAGCAATATGCTGCTCATGCTGCTTGTAGGACCGGTGGTGGAGGAAAAATACGGCAGCGGAAATCTTGCTTTCATGATAATGATAACCGGGATCTCTTCGGGAATAATCCACTGCATTTTCTTTGACGGCGGAATAATCGGAGCGAGCGGAATTGTATTCATGATGATAATTCTGAGTGCTTTCACCAATATGAAAAAAGGAGAGGTGCCGCTGTCGCTTATCCTTGTCGCAGCGATCTATCTTGGACGTGAGATAATCAACGCGTTCACCCCGGATACCGTGTCCCAGTTCGGACATATTATCGGCGGCATTTTCGGACTGTTCTGGGGAATTTATTTCTATCGCACAAAGTTCAGAAGCCAGATCTGACCGCAGACATCTGTGAACCCTCTCAGCTTCCGTCCCCGGTGGATTCCCTTAAAATGAGTCGGTGCGGGAGCTTGTAGGTGTTTGTGTCCTTTACATCGGACTTGATATTGTTGATGAGCTTTTCAATTACCGCCTTGCCCTGTAAATAGCAGGGCTGCTCCACGGTGGAAAGGTGTGGAATGAACATATGCGAATAAGCAATGTTGTCGAAGCCGAAGAACAGCACGTCCTTGCCTACGGCGATACCGTGGCTGAGCGCATAGGTCATTGCTCCGATGGAAATGGTGTCGGAGATTGAGAAGATCGCGTCCGGCTTGTTGGCAAGCTTCATCAGCGCCTCGCAGCCTTTGGTGCCGCTTTCAACGTCGTAATCGCCGTAGTAGATCAGGCTTTCGTCCAGCGGGATCCCAGCGTCCTTGAGGGCGCGCTTGTAGCCGTTTTCCCGGTCAACCGAGGACTGGCTGCGTATCTCGGTGGTGAGCAGTCCTATGCGGCGGCGACCCTTGCCCAGAAGATAATTTGTCGCGTCGTAGCCGGCGCGCTCGTTGTCAATGGTGACGCAGAGTATCTCGCAGTCTTCAAGACGTTCAAGGCACATGGCAAGCTGATATTTCTTTGCAAGCTCGGAGATCGTGTGGCTGTCAAGCTTCGGTGCAAGAAGCACAGCGCCGTCAACGGCTTTCGAGAACAGCATTCCCAAAAGGTGCATTTCATGCTCCGGGTCGTCACGGGTGGTGGCGATCAGGACATCATATCCCTGAAGATAAGCCGCGTCCTGCATGCCCCGGAGAACCTCGGAATAGAAGCTCTGTTCCGTTGAGGCAATAATGGCGAGAATACGTTTTGTTTCGCTCTTGCGCAGGTCGCGTCCGAGGAAATTCGGACTGTACCCAAGCTCCTCAACAGCCTTGTTTACCGCCTGTACAGCTTCATCTGAAACGTTTGTTTTCTTGTTGAGTACACGGGATACGGTGGCGACAGACACGTTCGCTGCCTTTGCCACATCTTTAATGGTAATATTCAAGCGGTTTCACCCCTCTATACTTATGGTGCATTTGTCTATATTAATATAATACACTAAAAGTTAATCGTTTTCAATAGGCAAATTGCACAAAGTTTATATAAGCTTTGATGAAATGATGTTTCTTTGGGGCGTCAGCTGATACAGATTTTTGAAAGCAGTTATTTTTTTGGACAGATAATACCCATATTGTCAAAAAAGCCGAAGATTTTTCAAAAAACTTCGGCTTTTTATAAAGAATGGCGAAAATTCAGATTAAGCGGATTTTACATATCTTTCTTATTGCAAATTCCAGAAAAACAGTATATAATAAAAGATGTGTATGGGATAATTATATTATAACTTTGATCAACGCTTTCGGGTATTAAAATAAATGAAAACTATACTGAAATGGCTTGGAAATTACTTCCGGCATATTGACTGGATACTTATGCTTATCTGCGTTTGTATTTCGGCTTTCGACATATATCTGCTCAGTTCGCTTAACGAGATCGGTTATGTAAAGCAGGACGATATTGAAACCCAGATAATCGCCTGTGTTATCGGCATTTTGTCGGCGCTTCTCATCGGCATGATAGACTACAAGCGAATGTCCAAATACTGGTTCGTGTACGCGCCTCTTGCGGTGATTTTACAGCTGCTTCTGTTTTCTCCGCTGGGATTAAAGCGTGACGACGACCTCGCTTGGCTGGATCTTGGGGTCATCACGATACAGCCCTCGGAAATACTTAAGCTTGCGTTCATTCTTTCGCTGGCATGGCACATCTCAAAGCTAGGGGACAAAATGAACACGATACCGCATTTCCTGCTGCTGTGCGTGCATTTTCTTATCCCCTTCGGGATAATCATGGTGCAGGGCGACGCTGGCTCGGCGCTGGTGTTCCTGTTCGTATTTATCTGCATGATGTTCGCCGGGGGAATGTCGTGGAAATATATCGTCGCAGGTCTGGCGGCAGTCCCGGTGGTGGGATATGTCGCGTGGAACTACGTCATGGGCGACCATCACAGGAAGCGCTTTCAGCTCATATTTGACGAAGCACTTCAGGAGGAGGAGCGGCTCGGCGCGTATCTTCAGCAGTACAACGCTAAGGTGGCGATGGGAAGCGGTCAGCTCACCGGACTTGGCACTCACTCGGACACTTATACCTACGTTCCGGAGGGCTACAATGATTTCATCTTCGCGTATATAGGCATGGTGTTCGGATTTATCGGCTGCATGGCGGTGGTTATCGCACTGGCGGTGCTTTGCCTGAAGCTCCTGTCCGACTCGTCCTCGGCGATAGACCCGCTTGGAAAGCTTATCTGCGTTGGAGTTTTCGCGATGTTCACTTTCCACTGCATTATCAATATCGCAATGGTACTCTCCGTTGGCCCTGTGGTTGGAATTCCGCTGCCCTTTGTAAGCGCCGGAGGAACCTCCCTCGTGATGAGTTACGCTTCTCTTGGTCCTGTCCTGTCGGTGGTATCGCACCGGGAAAAGAAAAAGCATATGTTCTATCAGGAAAAGGAATGACCGGAGTTATCTACTCTGTTATATATTGACAAACAACGAAAGGTAAGACCCAAATGAAACCTGTTATCTCAACAATCAATGACATCTACCCCGCTTCTCAGGCTGATGCGCAGAAGCAGCGCTACAAGAACGCTGTTGCCGCATTCGCGGATTATTTCGGCTCGATCGGGGAGCATCGCTTTTTTTCTGCTCCGGGCAGAACCGAGATCTGCGGAAATCACACCGACCACAACCACGGAAAGGTTTTCGCGGCTAGCGTCAATCTTGACGTAATTGCGGTGGTAGAGCCGACCGATGACGGAAAGATCGTGATCAAATCCGAGGGATTTCCGGAGGACAGCATCGACCTTTCAAGCCTGGAGGTAGTTCCGGAGGAAAAGAACACCTCCGCGTCCCTTATCCGGGGAGTTGCGGCTGGCTTTGAGAAAGACGGGTTTAAGATCGGCGGTTTTCGCGCCTACACTACCTCTGATGTAATGAAGGGCAGCGGACTATCTTCCTCGGCGGCGTTTGAGGTGCTTGTGGGAACTATCCTTTCGCACCTGTACAACGGCGGCATGGTAAATCCGGTGAAGGTAGCGCAGATCTCTCAGTATGCAGAGAACGTGTATTTCGGCAAGCCCTCCGGGCTTATGGATCAGATGGCGTCCTCTGTCGGCGGATTTATCGCGATAGATTTCAAGGACACCGAAAGCCCGATAATCGAGAGTATTCCGGCGGATTTCGAGAAGTACGGTCATGCCCTCTGCATAGTTGACGCAAAGGGCGACCATGCGGATCTTACCGATGAATACGCGTCCATTCCCGCTGAAATGAAGAGCGTTGCGGGCTTCTTCACCTGCGATACACTGCGCCAGCTTTCAAAGGACGATATCATGCTGAATATCAACGTTCTGCGGGAACAGTTCGGCGACAGGGCGGTGCTTCGCTCTATTCATTTCTTTGATGAAAACGAGAGAGTTGACAAGGTGGTTCACGCGCTCAAGACCGGAAGCTTTGAGGATTTCCTTTCCAGCGTAAAGGAGTCCGGTGACAGCTCGTTCAAATACCTCCAGAACATCTACGCGAATTCGGATATTAAGCACCAGTGCCTTTCCATTGCGCTGAATGTGGCTGAGTATTCCCTCCACCGCAAGGGCGCCTGCCGTGTGCATGGCGGCGGATTTGCAGGCACTGTTCAGGCATTTGTTCCGCTGGATATGCTCCAGCAGTTCAAGATGAACATTGAGAGAACATTCGGCAGCGGCTCCTGCCACGTCCTGAGCGTAAGACCAGTGGGCGGCACCGAGGTCAAGGTTGACGAATAATTCGCCGTAAAAATGTAGTGGAGGGGCAAGCCCCTCCACTACAAAAATAAGGCAACACCGCACAATTACCGGCTATCGCCTTTGCCAAGCGACGGCTTCGCCTTACGCAAAGCTTGCTTGCATATTTTCCGTCATATTGCCCAAATTTCGCTTGACGGGCGTGTCTCCCCCGGGTGGGGGAGGTGGCACGAAGTGCCAGAGGGGCTGACCGACAGACCAGCCCGCCTGCGCTCAATTTGTACAATCTGACGAAAAATCTGACGGCGCAATCGAACGACAATAATTATGCGGTGTTGCCATAATCATTCGACTACATATTCCATCATCTGCTTTATCAGCATCTGATCCACCAACGCGTCAACAAGCACTCCGTTTTCGGTGTATTCCTCCGAGAAAACCTTGCCGTTTTCCCGCAGCTTCGCCGAAAGCCCCGCCTTGTCGTAGGGCAGGAGCAGTTTCATACGCTTGGCTGTTTCCGGGAGATTTGCGGCGATGACCTCCAGCAGGCGGTCAATTCCCTGAGATTTAAGCGCGCTGATCTTCACGGTGGTTTCGTCCTCCGGAATGTTCTGGGTCAGCAGGTCGCACTTGTTCAGCACTGTGACAACCGGGATTTCCGCCGCGCCAAGATCCGCGAGGGTCTTGAGGGTAACATCGGCTTTCTCGGCGGCTTCGGGGTCGGAGGCGTCGCAGACGTGGATAATTATATCCGCGCAGGCGGCTTCTTCAAGTGTGGACTTGAACGCCTCCACCAGATGATGCGGCAGACGGCGGATAAGACCTACGGTGTCCACAAGCAGAAGGTTTCTTCCGTCCGGAAGCTCAATTGCGCGGGAAGTAGGGTCGAGGGTGGCGAACAGCTTGTCCTCGGCGAGAACTCCCGCTCCGGTAAGGAGATTGAGCAGCGTGGATTTACCCGCGTTGGTGTAGCCCACGATAGCTCCCACCTGTACGCTGTCCTTACGGCGGCGGGTGCGTGCGTAGCCGCGTCGTTCTTCAAGCTCTTTAAGCTCCTCGGAAAGCTTGTCTATCCTGCGGCGGATATGCCGGCGGTCGGTTTCAAGCTGGGTTTCGCCGGGGCCTCTGGTGCCGATGCCGCCGCCCAGCCTTGACAGGGAAGCGCCTATTCCCATAAGCCGTGGCAGACGGTATTTTAGCTGCGCAAGCTCCACCTGAAGCTTTCCCTCTCTTGAAACGGCGCGCCCGGCGAAGATATCGAGAATGAGCATAGTCCGGTCTATTACCCGGACATCGGTTTCGTCCTCAACGTTGCGTATCTGCGACGCGGTAAGCTCGCAGTCGAATATAAGCAGCTCCGCGCCGAGATTTGCGCAAAGCTCTTTCACCTCGGCAAGCTTTCCCTCGCCGATGACCGTTGCAGCTTCGTAGGCTTCACGCTTCTGGATAACTCTTGCAAGCTCCTGCGCTCCGGCAGTCTGGGCAAGCTCCGAAAGCTCGTCCATGGAGCTTTCAGCGTCGTATTCTCCGGTGTCTGCACCGATGAGGATCGCTCTAGTTTTTTGTTTTTCTTCCATATTGTTACCTCCATTCACATACTCCGGTAACGGCAGAGTAATTCACCTGCCCGTGAGTGAGGCAGGAACAGTCAGATCGTACACATACCGATATTATAACAATTATTGACCGGTATGTCAAGACATAAAGTACGGCGGTTTTACCGCCAAAAAGAAAGGCTGATCGCTTTGAAATTCCAAAGGTATGACGTAATCATTGTCGGCACAGGTATCTCCGGTATTTACACCGCGCTGAACCTCGCTCCCGACCTGCGTATCCTCATGCTGAGCAAGCGTGAGCTTACGCTGTGCAATTCCGCGCTGGCGCAGGGTGGAGTTGCCGCAGTAATGGACAAGGAGAACGACAGCTACGAGCTGCACATCAAGGATACGCTGATCGCGGGTCACTACAAGAACAATCTCGACAACGTGAAGATCCTTGTTGAGCAAGGTCCTACCGATGTGATGAAGCTCAAGGACAAGTACGGCGTTGAGTTCGACCTGAAGCAGGACGGCAGTATCGAGCTTACCAGAGAGGGCGGGCATTCCCGCCGCCGTATCGCCCACCACAAGGACACCACCGGATTTGAGATCGAAACTAACCTGATAAAGCAGGTGCAGGAGCTGAAAAACGTCACCGTTGTGAATAATTCAGTGCTGTGCCGGCTGGAAAAGCAGGACGGGATCTTCTTTGCGGACGTATTAGCCCACAACGACATTCCCAACGGACAGGAGCACCAGTATTACTGCGCGGACGCGGTAGTTCTTGCGACCGGAGGTATCGGCAGAGTTTACGACTTCACGACTAATTCCGCTATTGCCACAGGCGACGGAATTCAGCTTGCGTACAACCTCGGCGCGGAGATAAAGAACCTCAGCTATGTGCAGTTCCACCCGACTGCTTTCGCCGACAAGAAGAACCGGGAGTGCTTCCTGATATCCGAGGCGGTTCGCGGCGAAGGCGCGTACCTGCTCAACTGCCACAAGGAGCGCTTCATGCAGAAGTATGAGCCGGAGCGCAAGGAATTAGCGCCCCGGGACGTGGTTTCCCAGTGCATGATGAAGGAACAGGAGCTTACCGGAAGCGATGAATTCTGGCTGGATATCTCCCACAAAGACCCGGAGTTCGTCAAGGGTCATTTCCCGATGATATACAACAAGGTGCTGGAAAAGGGCTATGATATGACCAAAGAGCCGTTCCCGGTTTATCCTTGCCAGCATTACCTCATGGGCGGAATAAACGTTGACGGCAAGGGCGCGACCAACATTCCGGGGCTGTATGCCGCCGGAGAATGCTCCCACACCGGAGTACACGGTCAGAACCGCCTTGCAAGCAATTCGCTGTTAGAGGCTCTGGTATTCTCGCGGCTTATCGCCGAGGACATAAACAAAAACCGCACCAACGACAAGCGGGATACGGTGGAATACCCGATGACCAGCCCGGAGGGCGCGCCGCTCCCCAAGGGAATACGCACCGAGGTGCGCCACATCATGCAGAAGGCATACTTCATCACCCCGAATTACGAGGAAGCCGAAAAGGGTCTTGCCCGGATAAAGGAACTGAAACATCAGGTGGAAACAAGCGGCTATGCGATAACAGCAGATTTTGTGGAAACAAAGTCCCTAGTCACCGTGGCTTACATAATCCTGTCGGAGGTAATTGAAAGGAAGGACAAGGAATAATGACGATTTTACCGTTTTATGTTGACGATATAATCAAGACAGCCCTCACCGAGGATATAAACTACATAGACAGCACCGCCGACCTGCTTATTCCGGAGGACAGCGTTTCCTCGGCGTATTTCATGGCAAAGGCGGACGGTGTTCTGTGCGGACTTGAGGTGGCTCTGCGGGTATTCACGATACTTGACCCGGAGATGAAGATAGAGTGCCATTTCAAGGACGGGGACAAGGTGAAGAACGGCGATATAATCGCGGATTTCACCGGACACACCCGGCTCATGCTGAAAGCGGAGCGCACCTCGCTTAACCTGCTCCAGCACATGAGTGGAATTGCCACCTACACCAACAAGTGTGTTCAGCTTGTCAAGGGTACAAACGCAAGCATTGCGGACACCAGAAAGACCCTCCCCGGCTTAAGACCGCTCCAGAAGTATGCGGTAACAGTGGGCGGCGGGCGCAATCACCGTTACAATCTGACGGACGCGGCAATGCTCAAGGACAACCACATCGACGCCTACGGAGGAATTACTCCGGCGGTAAACGCGCTGCGCAACAAGGCGGGGCATATGCTCCAGATAGAGGTAGAAACCCGAAATCTCGACGAGGTCCAGGAGGCTGTGGACTGCGGCGTGAACGTCATCATGCTGGACAACATGGACTGCCCCACAATGGCTCAGGCGGTGAAGCTGGTAAACGGCAGAGCGAAGCTGGAAGCAAGCGGCAATGTCACCATGGAGAATATCCGCGAGGTGGCGGAAACCGGAGTTGACATAATCTCCCTCGGAGCGCTGACCCACAGCGTCAAGGCGTTTGATATCTCTATGAAGTGGAAGAAGTAATTTTTACGTCACCTCTAAATAAAAAAGTGGGCTGATATAGTGTCAGCCCCTTTTTCAGTGCGGCAGCTTCATCTTAGCCAGATCCGGAAACTCATTCTTTCGGATTTCCTCGCAGCGGCGGTCTATTTTTGACCTTGCCGCCCCGGGCAGGTCGTCAAACACCGGCTCCACCCCGAAGAACGCCGAAACTATCACCGCCGCGAAAGCGTTTGCGTCCACTTCGGAGGGCTGGGTCGCAAACTCCCGCAGGGAAAGCTCCTCACGGCTTTTGTACTCTCCGAAATAAAGAGGTTCGTCGGTTTTGCGCTGCCATGCCCGGCGAAGCTCGGACGCGGCGGCGAAAAGCTGGTCGAGGGAGGGAGTTTTCAGCTTTCGCAGGAACAGCCGCTTTCCGTCCGTGGTCAGCTTCGCGTGAATTTCCACCGCAAGCTCATGGTCATTGTAAAACACCTGCGGCATGGGCAATTGCAGCATATTGCAGAGAGTTCTGATATATCCGTTTATCATGGTAAACTTCCTTTCTAAAATAAGGTCAGCTGTTCGTTGTCCGGGAATTCGTGCAGATACGCGAAGATCTTGTCCGGGTCGCATTCTATCCCGCTTTTTTTGCATTCCTGCCGGAACAGCTTCATCAGTCTGCTGTTATCCGGCGAGGGCAGTTCGTAATTATTGCCGTAGCGGGCGATATAACGCTGTTTCAGACCGGGGAAATGCCTGTCCAGCGCCGCATAATAGTATTCACGGTCGCCCTCGCGCAATGTAAGCCCCATGCCGAAGCTGATAATTCCAAAGCACCCCGCCCGACGCGCGTAGTCAACGATAGCCAGCACATTTTCCTCGGTGTCGTTGAGAAAAGGCAGCAGCGGCGAGAACCACACCACCGTGGGAATTCCCCGCTCCCGCATTTCGCACAGCACCTCAAACCGCCGCCGGGTAGTGCAGACATTCGGCTCTACAATGCGGCATAGGGCTTCATCTGTGGTGGTGAGGGTCATCTGCACTACCGCCTTTGTCTTGCGGTTTATTTCGTCAAGCAGGTCAATGTCCCGCAGTATCAGGTCGGATTTAGTTTGCACCGCCGCCCCGAATTCGTACTTGTTTATAAGTTCCAGACAGCGACGGGTGATTTTCAGCTCCTTTTCCGCATGGAGGTAGGGGTCGCACATCGCTCCGGTGCCTATCATGCAGCGTTTCCGTTTTGACCTCAGCGCCGACTCAAGAAGCTCCGGCGCATTTTCCTTTACCTCGATGTCCTCAAATTCATGCCTCATCTGATAGCAGGAGCTGCGGCTGTCGCAGTAGATACAGCCGTGGGTGCAGCCGCGGTAGACATTCATTCCGTTTCCGGCAGAAAGTATTCCCTTTGCCCTAACCTTGTGCATATCTTCACCGCCGTTCATCTTGATTTACATGTATGAACATTATACTACATTATCAGGCGGTTGTCAAGTCATATATTGCCGCTTATATTATTTTCGGCTTCTGAATAATATTTCCGGGAGTTGTTGATTTTCTGAGCAAATTGTGCTATAATGTGAATAAATAATTGGTGATCCTGCGGCAGAGAAATCGCGTTCCGGCGGCAGGGTCAGCGGATTTCTGGGCGCATACATTACCCGGAAATCTCTTGGGAGGTAATCAGCATGGACTTACAATCAGTGATAGATGAGGGCAGCCGCATCGTATTTTTCGGCGGGGCGGGAGTTTCCACTGAGAGCGGTATACCGGACTTCCGCAGCGCGGACGGGCTTTACAGCCAGAAGTATAAATTCCCGCCGGAGGAAATAGTCAGCCACGGTTTTTTTATGCAGAATACCGAGGAATTCTACCGCTTCTACCGCGACCGCATGATATTTCCGCAGGCGAAGCCGAATGCCGCCCACTTAAAGCTGGCGGAGCTGGAACGCGCCGGAAAGCTGTCTGCGGTCATTACCCAGAACATAGACGGGCTGCACACCGCCGCCGGAAGCAAGCGCGTTATTGAGCTTCATGGCTCAGTCCACCGCAACCACTGCATGAAATGCGGAAAAGCCTACGGGCTGGACTATATCATGGGCTGCGAGGGCGTTCCCCGGTGTGAGTGCGGAGGGATCGTAAAGCCGGACGTGGTGCTGTACGGCGAAAATCTTGACGACAACGACATCAACTCCGCTATAAACGAGATATCCCACGCCGATGTGCTGATAATCGGCGGCACATCGCTGGCTGTATACCCGGCGGCGGGGCTGATCCGCTTCTTCAATGGTGACCGAATAGTGGTGATAAATAAGTCCCCCATCTCTGCCGACAAAAATGCCGACCTTGTAATTAAGGAGAGCATAGGCGAAGCGCTCGGCTCGGTTATTGTAAGATAAGAGGTGCATAATGGAGATAAAAACCGTAACCTACCAGTGCCCCAACTGCAACGCGGCGCTGGAATTTGACAATTCGCTGGGCAAATTCAAATGTGGCTTCTGCGACAGCGAATTCACCGAACAGGATATAAAAACGTATTTCGCTGAAAACGAGAGCGATCCATTATCACAGGATAACCTTGAAGCGGAGCGTAAAGCCGCCGCTGACGAGGCGAACCGACAGGCGGAGGAATTCTCCGGAGCGTCGGCGCTTTATACCTGTCCCAACTGCGGCGCGGGAGTGATCTGCGACAGCCTGACTGCCTCCACACGCTGTCATTTCTGCCATACTCCGGTCATACTCACCGGACGGCTTTCCGGCGAGTTCAAGCCGGATCTCATTATTCCGTTTTCCACCACAAGGGAACAGGCGGAGCAGGCGTTCAGAGAATACCGCAAGGGCAGGATACTTCTCCCGAACGGCTTCTCAAGCGACGCCCAGATACAGAATATCACGCCGCTGTATGTCCCGTACTGGCTGAAAAGCGGCTCTGTCCGTGGATATCTTGAAGCGGAGGGAAAGAAAGTCCGTTCCTGGCGCTCAGGAGATACCCAGTATACGAACACTAAGGTGTACAACGTTACCCGCCGGGCGGAAATGGTTTTCGTGAGAGTACCCTGCGACGGTTCCAAGCGAATTGACGACAGCCTTATGGAAAGCATAGAGCCGTTTAACTACAACGGAGTAAAGCCGTTTTCAATGAGCTATCTCTCAGGCTGCGGCGCAGAGAAATACGATGTTGCCTCCGATGAGGCGGCTCAGAGAATAGACCAGCGGGTAGCTGAGGCTGCGGTTTCGGTGCTGAAAAGCGATATGACCGGCTATTCATCTATAACCGAAAAGAACCGTGAGATCGCTTATAAGAGCCAGGAAACGGTGTACGCGCTGCTGCCGGTGTGGTTCTTGAACTACACATATAAGGGCAAGGATTATCCGTTCGTGATGAACGGTCAGACCGGGACAAGGTTCGGCATACTTCCGGTGAGCGGTATCAAGAAATTCCTGCTTGGGGCGGGTATCTTTGCAGCAGTTGCGGCGCTGCTTCTTCTGATTGGGGGTCTTTTGTTTGGCTAAGAGGATAATTACGATACTGTTGGCGGCATTGACCCTTGCAATGCTCAGCGTGACAGGCTTTGCGTCCGGTGATGACATAAAAAGACCACAAGTTGTTCTGGAGGACTATCAGTATTCCCTCTATTCCGATGAGGAGGAGTCGCTTCTTGAGAAAATGCAGTCCGCTGCCGACAAGATCAACACGAATATCGGCATAATAATTGCGGACGAACTCGGCGGAATATCTGAGGAGGAGTACTGCGAAGCTTTTGTTGAAGCATATTTTGGCAGCAACGGCAGCTCGATCGTTCTTCTGTTGGTTGCGGACGGCAGCGGTGACATTGACTGGGTATACACCACCGGAAAGGCAATCAGCGTTTATGACAAGCAGCTCGATAATATCTTTGACGCAGTATATTACGGCAGAAACAGCGGTGTAAGCCCTAATTATCTTGCGGCTTCGGAGCAATTCTGCCGGTATCTGGTGGAGAATGCGGACGGATATTCCGGCGCAGACCCCGCAGATTATGGCGATATACATTATATGGCGGTGCTTACCGATTATCAGTACGCGCTCAGCTATACCGAGTCGGAGGAGCTTCTTGAGGAGATACAGGACGCGGCTGACACTATTGGTGCAAACGTAGGCGTTGTGCTTTCCGATAGCCTTAATGGGAAAAGCGAGCGGAAATATACCGACGATTTTCTCGATGATAATTTCGGGGCGGAAAGCAGTTCGATAGTCCTTATGCTGGTCAAAGAGGGTACAGGAAATCAGGATTGGATCTCCTGCACAAAAGATGCTTATGATATCTATGGACCGCAAATCGAAGATATTTTCGATGATGTTTATTACGGCATGGACAGCGGGGCAAGCCCCAACTATCCTGCTGCGATCAGGAGTTTCTGCTCATATCTGAAAAATCATCAGACAGGATATGTCGGAAGTTCCGGTTCCAGTTCCGGAATTAGCTTTCACTTTGGCACAGGGCAGTTTGTGGCGATAATAATCGCGCTGATCGTATCGTGCGTTGTGGTAGGCACTCACGCGGCGGGATATAAAAAGAAAGCCCCTATTTCAGCCCGCGCGTATCTTGACAACAACAGAACAAATTTCATTGAGAGAAACGACATATTTATCCGGGAATACACCACCTCTCACAAAATAAGCAGCAGCTCCGGCGGAGGACATCACGGCGGCGGAGGCGGTCGAAGCCATTCCGGCGGACGCGGCGGTGGCGGCGGCAGACACAGATAGTATTCTCCCATAAAGGGCGGCTCAGGCTGCCCTTTTGTATTTCCTCACACTGCGGCATTTCCCGGCATATAATGAAGTGCAGGAATACTGTCCTGCACTCATACTAATAACCATTTAAATTCAGGAAATCTTTTCAGAAATCCAGCACCGCTATCGTCGTCAAAGAAACTTGACGTACATACAGTACGC
>CAMAGG010000033.1 GCA_945833805.1 uncultured Clostridia bacterium
CGTTCTCTCCCGCCGGAATAATTGCAGCAAGAGTAAGCAGAATGCCCACTGCAAACATTATAACAGTAGCAATGTGTCTGCGGCGGCGGCTGCGCTTTAATGCCTCCTCACGCTGGCGCTGAAGCTCCGCGTCCAGACTTTTCTTTGAGGACTTTGAACGTCCGGTACCGCCCTCTCTGGCTGTACCGGATTTATTTGAGCCGCCGGAGCGGTTTTGTGATGTTGTTTTTTTCTCAGCCATTTTTCAAAAACTTCCTTTATCTGTTTATTCAGCCTGCGAAGAACGATGAAAGACTGTTTCCTGAGATATGCTCCCAAAGTCCTGCCCCAACGCAGATCACGCCGAGAATAGCGGTATAAAATCCGAATATTTTATATCTGTCCTTTTTTACAAGCCAGCTTACCAGCTTGATAGAAAGAATTCCGACAACAGCCGCGACCACAAAGCCTATTCCAAGCGTCAGCCAGTCAAGCTCCATGTCGGATTTCAGCGCGTCGCCAAGTTCCAGAACGCTTCCGCCCAATATCGCCGGGATACCGAGAATAAATGCGAAAGTCACCGCAGTCTGCTTTTCAAGACCGCTGAGAAGCCCTCCCGCAGTGGTAGAGCCGCTTCGTGAAACTCCCGGAAACAGCGCAACCACCTGAAATAGTCCGACAGCCACCGCGTCCTTTACCGTCATGTCCTCTGCTTTTTTCGTTCCATGCCCGAATTTATCGGAAAGGAACAGCAGAAGCGCAGTGAAAAGGAACGCCACGCCCTCGAACACGATGTCGCCGTCCCCCTGACGTCCAGTGAAAAAGCCCTCAATAAGATAGAACGGCACAAGAACGACCGTTGCGATGATAACCATGAACATCATGCGCCGGTTTCCGTTCATATTCTTCCACGAGAATTTTCCTGTGAAGATGTCACGAATTGTCAGGAAAAATTCCTTTATCATGCCCCATATCGTACCCCAGAAAGCGATGAAAACCGCCGCCAGCGTTCCGAGGTGAAGCACTATCGACAGGATAAGCCCTGCCTCTCCGTCAATTCGGGTGATGTGCTGAAGTACCGAAAGATGCCCGGAGCTTGACACCGGAAGAAACTCAGTAAGCCCCTGTACTACCGCCTGAATGATTACTGTGATTATGTCCATATTTTTCCCCTTATGTTATGTAGCCGCCAAAAGGCGGGTCTGTTCAATGCTCACCGTGCCAGTCTGCTGAGTTCAGAGTATCTCTGCGGCTCTGTCCGTCAGTGGCTTCTGTTGCTTTCAGCTGCACCAGCGTAGTCTTTTTCTTTGTTTGTCGTGTGTTTCCGGTGGCAGCCGATTTTTCGGTTTTTGAAGATTTTGAGTCCTTTCCGGATTTATCAGTGGATTTGCGCCTTTTTGATGCAGAGGGATTCGCCGAACTGCCTTTCTTTTTTTCAATGAGCGAATAAAGGCACTCCACTGCGTCCGAAAGTCCGCCGAGCCTGTCGATAAGCCCCTCCTTGACTGCGGCTTCTCCCTCAAGCACCGTTCCGATATCCATGACCAACTCGTCCTTTTCCATCATCAGCTCGTGGAAACGCTCCGCGCTCATTCGGCTGTTGGCGGTGACAAACCGGGTTATCCGCTCCTGCATCTTCTCAAAATAAGACATGGTCTGCGGAACTCCAAGCACCATTCCGTTCATGCGGACAGGGTGTATCGTCATAGTCGCCGAGGGAACGATAAAACTCACATCAGCACTGACCGCAAGCGGTACTCCGATAGAATGTCCCCCGCCCACAACGATAGATACGGTAGGCTTCGACATTCCGGCGATAAGCTCGGATATGGCAAGCCCTGCCTCCACATCTCCGCCGACTGTATTAAGCACCACCATAAGCCCCTCAACCGTGCTGTCCTGCTCAATTGCAGCAAGCGCCGGGATTATGTGCTCGTATTTTGTCGTCTTGTTCTGCGGCGGGAGGATATAATGCCCCTCGATCTGCCCGATTATGGAAAGGCAGTGGATATTGTGCGGAGCGTTTCCGGTGGCGATTATGCCTGTGTCTATCATCTGCTGGTTCTGTTCTTCGGTAAACGGCGCTTCATTTCTGTTGTTTTCGTCGCTCATGTAGGTTCTTCCTCCTGAAATAATGTTTGTATATATTATTTCAGTGGCAGCTTCAATTATGCAGAAAATTTCCAGCTTGTTCTTTTTGTACATGATATCAATATATATTATATCACAAACTCGTTTATAAATCAAATACTTTTTTGAAGCAATTTGCGGCAAGTCCCGTTTTTTTTGTACAACTTATCATAAGAGCCTTTGAACAAGCATATACTGATGTTGAAAAGCAATATCACACCCGTGAAGGAGGATACAATGGAAGAATTAAACAGACAGACGGACGCGGTGTTCATGAATGAAACACTGTTCGACGGTCAGGCAGAACAGGGAGTGGAGCTTGATTATGTTCTGCCGGACTACTACCCTGAGATTTTCAGGATATTAAAGTGCTGCCTTTCGCCGAAGGTAATTTCAGCCGCGGTTTCCGGCAATAAGCTCCTGCTGGACGGCGTTGTACTTATCAAGGTGCTTTATCTTGAGGAAAACAGCACGGCGCTTCACTGCGTTGAGCAGCGTTACACCTACTCAAAGACGGTGGATATCGCAGGCAAGGCAGAAAATCTCTGCGGAAACCCAGTGATCACGGTAATTCCGAGGACTGACTACTGCAACTGCCGGGCGGTCAGCAGCAGACGAATTGATGTGCGCGGCGCGGTAAGCTGCAAGATAATCGTCACCTGCCCCTCAAAGTTCACTTTGCCCGCTATCCCGGCGGGAATGCAGGTGCTCAGCCGGAACATCATCTGCCGTACCGAGCCTATCTACACCGAAAAGCAGCTTTCGATCCGCGAGGAGATAGAAACCGGCGCTTCCGGGATTGAGTACATAGTAAGCTGCGACGCAGTTCCGCACATTGACGATGTTAGGATCATTGCAAACAAAGCGGTTGTAAAAGGCACAATCACAGTAAGTGCCCTCTATGGTATTCACAGCGCCGAGCACAGCGGCTGCGACGATTTAGAAAAGATGACTGCGGATATCCCAATCAGCCAGATAATTGATATGCCGGGACTTACCGATCAGCACACCTGCCAGCCGCAGTTCACTGTACGCAACTGTGAGCTTATACCTAAGACAGATAGCGGTATCATTTCCTGCGAAATTCTTCTGGAATGCCGCTGCACCGCATCGCAGGAGACCGCGATCGCGCTTCCCTGCGATGTGTATTCAACCGAATTCGAGAGCGATTTTACCTCTGCACCTCTAAAGATCCCTGTAAATCAGCGCACCATTTCCGGTCAGCTTTCACTGAAATCATCGCTGTCCAGCGACAGCGGAGAAGTAACCTCCGTCTGGGACTGCCACAGCGAGCTTTTCAATGTGATCTGCCGTCCGGACGGCGAAAACGGACTTCTTGTCACCGGTCAGCTTTGCGTTCAGGCAATAGGTAAAGGCTCCGGCGGAGTGCCTTTCTTTGCAGAAAAGCAGGAGGCGTTCGAGCAGGTAATTCCCGCGGCGGGAGTATTGCCTGATACATCTATATCCCACAGGGAGATAGTTACTGATACAGGATTTTCCATACGCTCAGACGGTACACTGGACATCACGGCTCAGGCTGAGTTTTCAGGTGATCTCGCAGACAATCAACAGGTAAACGCGATCAAAAATGCCGTTCTCCACGAGGATAAGCCAAAGGAGAAGTCCGACGAATTCGCCCTGCGTATATGCTATACTAACGGTGGAGAAAACTGCTGGGATATTGCCAAGCGTTACAATACCACCGTAGACGCGATAATGAGCGAAAACGACATAGAAAACCGGGACGCTGAGCTGAGCGGAATGGTTATTATTCCCATTGTGTGAGGAGCGTGAACATGAATAATTCAATCTATTCAGATATTGCCAGACGCACCGACGGAAATATTTATATTGGGATCGTGGGGCCTGTGCGGTCTGGAAAATCTACTTTTATCACAAAGTTCATGAATACACTGGTTATCCCGAATATATCCGATGATTTCCAGCGCGGACGCGCAAATGACGAGCTGCCCCAGTCCTCTGCCGGAAAGACGATCATGACAACCGAGCCGAAATTCGTCCCGGAAAAAGCGGTCAGCATCGTTCTCGACGACGGCGTTAAAATGAATGTTAGGCTTATCGACTGCGTAGGCTACATAGTACCAAGCGCAATCGGCTATATCGAAAACGAAGCTCCGCGCATGGTAATGACTCCTTGGTTTGATGAGGAAGTTCCGTTCAATATGGCAGCTGAGGTAGGCACACGAAAGGTCATCACCGAGCACTCCACTATCGGTATTGTCGTGACGACAGACGGTAGTATCACCGATATCCCAAGAGAGGAATATCAGGAGGCTGAGGAACGTATCGTTTCCGAGCTTAAGGAGATCAACAAGCCCTTTGTTGTGCTGCTCAACTGTCAGAACCCAAATTCTCCGGAGAGCAGAAAGCTTGCAGCGGACATGGAGCAGAAATACTCCGCTCCGGTCATGGCTGTAAACTGCCTCGACATCAACGAGGATCAGATAAAGGAGCTTCTCGGCAAGGTTCTGCTTCAGTTCCCTGTCAGCGAGATAAAGGTGAGAATGCCGAAATGGATCACGGCTCTCGGCAAGGATCACTGGCTCAAAAAGGAGCTTTTCACCTGCCTGAAAACCGCGGCGTCAAAGGTCAGCGGAATTAACGACATAAAGACCTGCGCGGAGGAGATATCCGGCTGTGAATATGTCACAAGGGTAATTCCGGAGGACGTTGACCTCGGAACAGGCTCCGGAGTGATCGACATTACCCTCAGAAACGAGTTGTTTTACCAGATACTGGGCGAAACTACCGGACTAGAACTTCACGACGAGAGCGACCTCATGCCCTGCATGATCGAACTTGCTCAGATAAAGAGCAAGTATGAGCGGGTGCGCGGCGCGCTTGAGGAGGTTGAAGCCACTGGCTATGGAATTGTCATGCCAACAATGGACGAACTCACACTTGAAGAACCTAAGATAATCAAGCAGGGCGGAAAATACGGCGTCCGGCTCAAGGCGAGCGCTCCATCCATTCACATGATGTCGGCAGATATCACCACCGAGATAAATCCGATAGTCGGCAGCGAAAAGCAGTCCGAGGAGCTCATCGCATACCTTCTGACCGATTTTGAGGAAAATCCGAAGAAGATCTGGGAAAGCAATATTTTCGGAAAGTCGCTGCACGAACTGGTGAACGAGGGACTTCACAACAAGCTGTACAGAATGCCCGCTGACGCACGAATGAAGCTTCAGGAAACTATTCAGCGCATAATAAACGAGGGCTGCGGCGGACTTATATGTATTATCCTGTAATTCCGCAACTTTCAACAAATCGGAAATCCCCCCGCTGCTGCGAGGGGACTTCTTTTATTGTCAGTAAATCAGGTTACTGAGCGCTGTTCTTCTGAGTGTAGCTTGCGATCATATCCTTTACCATCTGACCGCCGATAGAACCAGCCTGTCTAGCAGTAAGGTCGCCGTTGTAACCGTTGTTCAGCGGAACGCCAACCTCGCTGGCTGCCTGCATCTTGATGCTGTTAAGTGCGCTCTTAGTCTGCTTAGAAGCCATAGTATTAATCTCCTTTAATTTGAAAATAATCTCTGAAAGTCCGCAGCTTCCGCTCCGGTTCTTTCAATGCAGGAGCGGAAGCGTTTTACTTCGCCCTTGCAGTTATATTATTTTCATCGTCAGCAGTTTTATTAAAGGAAATTGTTTCACAAACAATATGAAATTATTGCTCTGTTTTATTATTTTCAGATGAAAGGCATTCGCGGCAAACGCCTTTTAAATTAAGAGTTACACGGGTTATCCTATGCCCCTCTGCTTCGATAACAGTCTGTGGGATACTGTCAAGACAGTTAAGCTCCACATCAAATACCCGCAGACATTTTTCGCAGATCATGTGATAATGATTATCAGTTCTGCCGTCAAAGCGGTCGCTGCCGTCTGCAATGGGTATTTTAAGAAGCATTCCCGCTTCGCTGAGCTGATTAAGATTTCGGTAAACCGTGCCAAGACTGAGATTGGGATTGTCGTTTTTGAGGGAACGATAAACCTCCTCTGCAGTCGGGTGAGTCGGATATTTCATTACCTGATTATATATTATCTCTCTCTGCCGTGAAAAATTCAATATTCTCCCCTGCCCTTTCTGTTTCATTAACAAAGCAAATCAATAACCGTTCCTATTATTCATATTATATCATATATATATTGAAATGTCAATATAAAAATAAGAAAAGAATACAGCCCGGAGCGAGCGGGCTGCAAAAATATTGATTATCCGCAAATCTCCCGCACAAGCTTTTCAGCTCTGGAATAAACTTCCTGCGGATCTACCGTTGTAAAGATGCCGTTTTCATAAAGTATTTTTCCGTCAACGACAGTCATTACAATATTCTGCTTTGTTCCCGAATAAACGAGATTTTTGGGGATATTGTGTATCGGCTGCATATTCGGCTGCATAAGGTCGATAACCGCCATATCAGCTTTCTTGCCCGGTGCAAGAACATCGCAGTCGGTGAGCCCCATCGCCAGAGCGCCACCGGTGCAAGCCATTCTCAGCACGTCAAATGCCGGAAATGCCGCCGCGTCGTTTTCACGATACTTCTGGAGCGCGGTAACTAGGAACATTTCCCGGAACATATCAAGACAGTTGTTACTTGCCGCGCCGTCTGTTCCTATCGCCATGCGGTCAATTCCCCGGCGCTTCATCTCGCACAGCGGCGCAATTCCGCTGGCAAGCTTGAGGTTTGAGGACGGGTTTGTGACGATCCACAGTCCCTTGTCCTTTGCGATCTGCATATCCTGCTCATCAAACCAAACGCAATGAAAACCTCCGCCGCCGTATTCCAGCATTCCGAGCTTGTCGAAAAGCTGAGTGGGGGTCATTCCGTAACGTTCCTTGCAGCCCTCGACTTCATTCTGGGTTTCGCTGTTGTGGGTGTACATCGGGGCTTTATACTTCTGGGAAAGCTTCGCCATGCCCTCAAGGGTTTCGCGCTTGGTAGTATATTCCGCATGGAAGCCAAGTTGATAGCTTATCAGCGGGTGAAGGCTGTTGAATTTATTGTACTCCTCCTCAATTCCATCGACAGTTCCTCCGAAATCATTGATAGAGCCGCACAGAACCGTCCGGTATCCCATGTCGATGTTCGCCTTTGCGTAGCTGTCCAGCTTGAAATACATATCAAAGCTGGAAGTGATCCCGCTTGCGAGGTACTCCATGTTAGCAAGCTTGGTGAAAACATAAATCGCTTCCTCAGTAAGCTTCGCTTCATGCGGGAAAACTGCATTGTAAAGCCAGTCGTTCAGGGGCAGGTCGTCCGCGAAGCTCCGAAGAAAGGTCATTGCAGAGTGTGTATGTGCGTTCTTGAAGCCGGGAAGTATCAGCTTGCCAGAAAGGTCTATCTCCCGGTCAAAGCCGCCGCAGTTATTTTCGCCGCCGATGTAGGAAATTCTGTCACCGTCGGTATGAACCTCCCCGGAAATTACCTTATCGTCCTGCATGGTAAGTATTTTTGCGTTGTAAAAGCGTAATTTCATTTTTTCCTCCGAAGTATCAGCCGCCGAAAAGCTCTTTCAGCGATTTAGTGTATGGGTACCGCGCGATTCCCCGCTCGGTTACTATCGCCGTGATAAGCTCCGCGTCTGTCACGTCAAACGCAGGATTGTAGCATTTTACCTCCGGTTCGGCGACAGGCTGAGCAAAAAATTTCGACTTGATCTCCTCGCCGCTGCGCTCCTCTATCACGATATCCTCCCCGGAATTGCAGGAAAAATCAATAGTAGAACTTGGGCAGAACACATAGAACGGAATTCCGTGGTATTTTGCGTTGACTGCCACGGATCGGGTGCCGATCTTATTGGCTGTATCGCCGTTTGCGGCTACCCTGTCGCAGCCTACGAAGCAAGCCTGTATCTTCCCCTGCTTCATAAGCATTGAAGCAGCGCTGTCGCAGATAAGCGTTACGTCGATACCTGCGTGGTTAAGCTCAAATGAAGTCAGCCGTGCGCCTTGAAGCAGTGGTCTTGTTTCATCGCTGAACACATGGAAATTATAACCACGCTCTTTGCCGAGAAGCAGCGTTCCAAGCCCGGTGCCGTATTCCACCGCCGCCAGCGCTCCGGCGTTGCAGTGGGTGAGAATTCCGTCACCGTCCTTGACAAGTGTCAGCCCGTATTCCGAGATAGCGCGGCACATTGCCTTGTCCTCATCGCAAATGGCGGTACACTCCGCTTTCAGTGCTGAAAGAAGCTGTTCCGGGTCAGAACTATTCTGCTCTGCGCAGGAGATCATTCGTTCCACTGCATGGCTTAAATTGACCGCAGTAGGACGCGAGGAGATAAGATACTCCCCAAGCCGGTGAAATTCCGGCAGGAATTCCCCTGTTATCTTCTGCGCAAGGACGTACATTCCGTATCCGGCGCAGACTCCTATCGCGGGAGCGCCCCTCACCCTGAGCTCAAAAATTGCTTCGTAAAGCTGTTCGGCGGTTTCCAGCCTGAGGTACTGGATACAGTTCGGCAGCAGGGTCTGGTCGAGTATCTCTACTGCGTTTTCGGCCTCCGCAAGCCTGACTGTGAATATCTTTTCACTCATATCAGCTGAAATAAACCAGTTCGCTTGCCGCCGCCTGCGTTGGCTGAATTGAAGCCGCCGCAAGCACAGGACCTTCGCCCTTGTATGCCGCCTGCTTTTCGACAATTATCTTTCCTGTGACCTCTACCCAGTCGCCGTTCTTGAACTTACCCTCCTCCGGGGACTTTACAAGAATTCCCACCACCTGAATATCGTCAGCGCAGCATGTCATGGCGCGGCGGGAAATAACAAAATATCCCTTAGGAACGTTTGAAGCGCGGAATACCATGCCCCGGACTCTGACATTCTTACCAATGTAGCGATCAGTGCTGCTCATCACGTCGATATACCATAGTCCGAAATCGTCATGAACAATGTCGATAGGGTCTGCATTGAGGTCGTAGGGCATTTCGTCCTCGCCCTGAAATCCCTGTTCGATGGTGCCGTCGTTGTACTCGAACATCATGTCGATTCTCGGATTGAGCGCCTTTATGCTGCGGCGGAGCGTCTTTTTGTCCACTGCGTTCTTTTCGCAGCGGTTGAACACAACAATATCTGCAATGGAGAAATTGTCGGACAGAAGCTGGCGCATATTGTTCATATAGATCTGGTACTTGGAATGATCCACAAACATGAAGATCTGGTAGAAAATCCAGTCCTTCGGCGCTTTCTCAGCCATAGTGCGCAAGCTCCACATACCGTTATATTCAAGCATTATCTGGGTTGGTCTGTATTTCTTTACAAGCTCGGTAAGGTGCTCCACATTGAAATCGTCCTCGTCCTCGATGAACTCAATGTCCGCCTTTGCCGCCTTTAGTATATCCGGCGCGTATTCCACTTCGCCCTCCTCACAGGCAATGATAAGCGTCCGCTGTCCCCTTGTGAACTGCTTGTCGCTTATTGTGTCGAGGATAAACGATGTCTTTCCGCTCTCCAGAAATCCGGTTATCATATAAACAGGAAGCTCCATATTGAACTCCTTTCATTCAGTTTAGTATAAAAATCCGCGCCCGGAGCGCGTTTCTGCGTTCAGCAGTAAAGTCTGCCCCGGACTATGCGAGATATTGACAGAAATTTTTAAATTCCGAACAGTTCTTTGATCTTGGCTTCTTCCAGCTTTGCGCCGATCACGCACATTCTACCGGTAACGTCAGCGGACCCTGTGCGAACCTCGTATTCCTCCGGAACGAAGTCAAAGTGATACCATACTCCCTCTGCGCCGGGAACGATACCTTTTGCCCGGAGAACAGCGCCGTATTCCTCACCGGACAACTTGGAAAGAGCGTTCTCAAGCTCCTCTTTGGTGAACTTCTTTGCGGTTTCAACGCCGAAGTTTGAGAATACCTCGTCAGCGTCATGGTGGTGATGGTGATGATGTCCGCAGCCGCATTCTTCATCATGGTCATGGTGGTGTTGCTCATGCTCGTCATCGTCGTGGTCATGGTGGCAGCACTCGCCGTCATGGTGATGATGTTCATGCTCGTCATCATCGTGATCATGGTGGCAGCACTCGCCGTCATGGTGATGATGCTCATGTTCGTCCTCGTCATGGTGGTGATGAGAATGACCGCATACAGGACAGATGTCCTCGTCCTTGAGAAGATCCTCGGCAAAGCTGTTCTTGATCTCCATTGCTTCAAGGATCTGCTTTCCGTTTATATCCTCCCACGGAGTAGTGACGATCGTAGCATGATCGTTAAGCTGTCTTATCATTGCGACAGCCTCGGCAAGCTTGTCCTCGGAAAGCTTCTGTGAACGGCTGAGAACGATCGTCTTTGCGCTCTCCACCTGATTTTTGTAGAACTCACCGAAGTTCTTCATATACATCTTGATCTTGGAAGCGTCAACAACGGTGGTAGCTGTATTGAGAACAATATCGCTGCTGTCCACGTCCATTACCGCTTTGAGAACGTCTGAGAGCTTTCCTACTCCGGACGGTTCGATAAGAATTCTGTCCGGTGTGAACTCGTCCAGAACCTTCTTGAGAGCCTTTCCGAAATCGCCTACCAGTGAGCAGCAGATACAGCCCTGATTCATCTCTGTTACCTGAATTCCAGCGTCCTTCATGAAGCCGCCGTCAATTCCTATCTCGCCGAATTCGTTCTCAATGAGAACCAACTTTTCGCCGGAATACGCTTCCTTTAAAAGCTTCTTGATAAGAGTGGTCTTACCAGCTCCGAGAAATCCGGAGAATACATCTATCTTTGTCATTTTATATCCTTCTTTCTGAGTCCTTATGATACAGCCCTTGCCTTGCAGGAGCTTCCAAAATATTATTTTATCACACTTTATAAAATAAGTCAAGGGTTAATTATCCAAATCGGAAAAGCCCGGCGGAAACCGGGCTTTGTGTTATGCAAGGATAATATTGTATTCCTTAAGCCACCTGTCGATCTGGAGCATATAAGCGTAGATCTGAGGAACTGTCATAAGCTGTCCGAACCAATTTTTCGTGAAGCTTGCCCCTCCGCTGTCCAGCATTTCACGCAGCTTGTCGCCGCTCACGATTTCAGTAAGTCGGCAGTCCTCGGACTTGATCAGCGTCCGCAGTCTTTTACCGAGCAGCTCCATATAGTTAGGATTATGCGTCTTGGGATAAGGGCTTTTCTTTCTCCAGAGAACGTCCTCCGGTAATACGCCCTCCATTGCGTGGCGTACAAGACCTTTTTCCCGCCCGGTATAGGATTTCATTTCCCAAGGGATATTATACGCATATTCCACGATCCTGTAATCGCAGAATGGTACTCGAACCTCAAGTCCGTGCGCCATTGACATTCTGTCCTTTCTGTCCAGCAAGGTAGCCATGAAATAATCCAGATTTAACAGGAACATTTCCCTCATACGCCGCGCAGTCGGATTATCCGAATCAAGGTAATCTGTCTGAGCTATACATCTGTCATAGCTCTTGCGGACATATTCCTCGGCTTCACCGGCGGACATTGGATTTTTCATCAGGGCAGCGCGTTCGGGAACTGCAGTTGACCACGGAAATCCGTCATAGAACAGCACTTCCTTGCGGTGATACCACGGATAGCCGCCGAATATCTCATGTGAACACACCTGTTGACATTCATGACCTATAAAAGAAATTTCCCCCGAAGCCGCAGCCCCGGGGGAAATTTCTTTATATGCCCGCTTCAACGATGAACCCGTTAAATCCGGCAGCTTTCGCCTGCGCAAGGTACTTCTCGGCATTATCCCTGACGGAAAATGATCCGATCTGTACGCGGTACAGCTTGCTCGACACCTTGATTACGAATCCGTTCAGCCCCTTTGCCTGAGCCTGAGCGAGGTAGTTCTTGGCGCTGGCGTTTGTCGTAAATGCTCCTATCTGCACGCGGTAGCGCTTTTGGGACTTTCCGACTCCGAAATACTCAGCGATAACCTTAGCCTCTGCTTGAGCAAGCTTTGTTAAGTTGCTGTCACTGAGCAGAAAATTGGAGTCCTTAAGGTTGGTATGGAAGCCGTGCTCAATGAGATACGCAGCCTTGCAGCCACTCTGCGCGGCATTGCGGACAACTCCATAATAATCCCAGTCCTTATGCTGATCCGAATACTCGCGTGTCAAAGAACCACGGAACTTATGCCCCATCGCCGAAGCGATAGCCTTGCCAAGGCTGTCAGCAAGATCTTTGTTCCCGGAGTCTGTAAGGCTGTAATACACATAGGTGCCCGAAATGGATGTGTCGTAAGATCCATCTTTATTAGTACCCGGAGCATTGCTGTGCAAAGAGAGAAATAACTTACTGCCATTCTTGCCTGCCAGTTTTCCGCGCTCTGCGAGGGACGGGTCTTCCTGAATGCTCTTACGAGTAATCTCAGATTCAATGCCGTATTCCTCCAGCGCTTCAGCAAGATACAATGCAAGCTTATACATCTGTACACCCTCAATATATTTCTTGTTTGTGGGCGAAACATTGCTCACAGCATTATGTCCGGGATCAATGGTTACTTTACAGGACATCGTCATCACCGTCCTTGTCGTTAGATTTGTTCGCCGCGTCTGTCAGTCCCTCGCCTACTATGTATCCTACCACTGCCGCGGTAGACATAATACAGCCGCTTACAGTTTCGGCGGTATTTTCGTTGCCGCCGAAAGCAATGATAAGACCAGCTACCATACCGGCAATAGCTACCCATAACTTCCGGCTTGTCAGCTTGCGTTTCCAGTCAATCTTCATGATTATCCTCCTTATCCGTCGGCAGAGCCATAACCTGTTTGTACAGCTCTGTCATAGTCCCGTTACCGCCAAGCGCGTGGTAGCTCTCGTAAATACGGGTAAGCGCTTCACGCGCGTATACAGGGCAGTACTCTTTGTCCATGTACTTCTCATGCGATCTGATGATCTCAGCTCTTAAGAGCGACTGCAAGCCGTTCTCAATCTGTTTCGACCGGTCATTCTGCCGCATTTCTTCAACGTCTTTCTGACGCTTTTTTTCTGCCTTGTTCGCCATGGTGGTGGAGTAAATCACGTTAAAAATAGTGACCACTCCTCCGATAATAGCTACGATTATTGCGCTATCCATATCAATATTCCTTTCCGGTGATCTTTTTGAACTGTTCCTTTGTGATTACGCCCTTGCGAACAGCCATTCTCACCATAGCCGCATTCCATAAACCACGTTCGTAGTTCTTCTTAATGGTTTCATAGTTCATTATTCAGTCACCTCGCTTTCATCAGGCAGGCTTGCCATGACCTGATATTCCAGCGCCGCCGCAATACGTTCCTCGGCGGTTGCTTCTGTGCTTTCCTCCTGCGGTGTATTGATAATTTCCTGAATAGCGGCAATAGCTTCGTCCTCTGAAAGAGAGCTATCAATATTAAAGAGGGAACGCAATCCAGATAAATTATCCATACCCAACATTACTTCATGGTTCTCATCTGTTGTTACAACAAATGTGAACGATAGAGCGGCAGGATACTGTTCCAAGACAGCTTCTTTGGTAGCTAACGTTCCGATGGGGAACATATAAGTCCTCTCGCCAGTGTACTTTTCCAATACTTTCATGATAAAACCTCCTAAATTTCATATATTTATACAGTGAAAACTTCAACTGTTTTTAACGCTGTTGCACTGCTAGATGTTCTTTGAAATCCTCCAGCAATTAATAAATAAGAGCCAACTGTTGTACACCCTGCATTATATATGTTTGTTTTGCTTAGGTTCATCGTAGAATGAACTAATTTAGTATCAAATACATCAACAAGCGAAGTATCGTATATACCACTACTAAGCGTATAATCACCAGCAAATAAAGCGAAATCCTCAAGTGTTCCACACACACCATTACTGTGATATGGACTTGTACTATACGTTCCAACTACTGACACTACAAGACTATCGCTAATAAAATCACAGATATGGTCAGTGGTTTCGCTACCACTATAATCACCAAATCCAACAATGGCACCAGTTCCTAAAGGTGTTCCCATGTGTCCAGCAAGAGCAGTTTGTAAAGTGAAAGAACTTCTAACAAGAGTTGTTGAATAGGCATATCCAGTTGTTAATGTAGTTGCTCCACCAGTGACTAAAGCATGGGTTGAGCTATGTGTCATACATCTACCACCTGATGTAGACTGTGCTCCAGATATACTCACACTTACAAATGAACTGTCAAGACATTTCATAGTTGAAGTGCTTCTACGACCATATATAAGATGTCCATTGATAGTTGTTGCACCATCAATGCTATAACTACTTGTATCAGGAACAGTGTACGATGACATTACTAAGCTTGAATTATAAGCATAGTAGGTAGTCATATTTGAAGTAGTTGTAGAACCGGAGGGGTAATATGACCCACCGATAAATACAGCATTAGAACCAGTACTAACTCCAAACTGACTAGATGCGGCAAGAGTCATGCTGGTTGCAGAAGATTTTACCAGAGAAGTGTTGTAAGTTTCAACAAGGGTTGAAGATGTAGAACCCTCTTTAACTAAAGCATAATTTCCAACACTCGCACAGCGACACTGAGCCCCAGTACTTAGGCTGTTTGTAGCAAGACCATAGTAAGTAAGCTCACTTGACATAAAAGGTCTTGCAACCCCGCCTACCCCGATATACCCCTTTTTAACCTTCCTCGCCTTGCTGTCAACACCAAAATACCACTTCTTGATTTTCCGCGCCTTTCCGCCAATGCCGATGTAGGATTTCTTTGCCATAAAATCACCTCATCATTCATAAACAATATAGATCGCGCCGGTTTCAAGCGCAGTAGTTCCGGCGATCATATCGTCAGTTCCGGCATATATGTTACGAAGACATACATTACTTTCAGCAGCCGTAGCTTTGGATCCGGCTGAATCTGCTGTTGCTGCGGCGCCGCCGTCATTACAGCGAATCCACCCTGTCCACACGCCGTTTACCATCGTATTCATAAACTTATTGTTTGTCCCTATGTCATACGCTTCAATCACGGCGAATAACGATGTATATTTGCTTATACGGTAGTAAAAATCGTTGCTGTCGGCGTCATATCCGTAATTTGTCGGACAGGTCGGGCAGTTTGTGACCCCGCACAAATACGTACTCATGTCAGGAACATTGTTCAAGGTATAGTCGAGAATGTCTGTCCCAATACCAAGATATGTCTGGCGCTGATATGTGGCTGTATCAGCGTTTCCACCGTCATTAACCTTAGCCCAATTACTCCAGTCGCCTTCGTTGATAAATACACGATAATATGTTAATGGATTAGTTTTATCGCATTGTGTTGCAGTTTGTTTAATCCAATTGCCATTAATCGCATATTCAACAATGATATGCCAGTAACTACTGAATGGTGTGTTGACGGTTTCAGGAACAGCATTATACGTTCCCATTCCACGTGCATTATCACAATCGTTATCAGGAACATCTCCATGATGAATATAAAAATAACCTATATTCAATCCATTTAAAGTATCCGCGTTTCCTCCATTCGCCGGGAGTGAGGGTGGAAAATCGGTGATGTTTGCAACGGTGTGTTTGTGGTCGGTGTTGGATTTGCCCTTGAGTGCTTCTTCCACCTCGGTCTTGTTTGCTTTGCTGGACTGCAGGTTTGATACCGAAGTAGAAAGCTCATTGAATTTATCAGAAGGGGTGTAGTTCTTCAATTCCTCGTCCAGCGCACCACGCGTGATCACAGCGCTGCTGCTTATCGTCACCTCTATGTTTTCCGTATTGCTCACGGCGATCGCCGCAGTGAATTCAATCATGAAGTCCGGATATTCCACCGCAGTGGGTATCTCTTCTCCGGTTTCGTCCTGCATTATGGCGAACAAAACCGGATCATCGTCCCCTATCTTGGCAAAAAGACCTACTTGCTTCATGCGCTGCTCAACTGTAACCCCGGTGTTCCGTATCTGAACACGCACAGTCAGACCATTGTCAAGATTATCCTTTGCCGAAATTACCACTGGAACCGTCAGTGGTGTAGAAAGTGCGGTCTGTGCCATAAGTGCCGCTGTTTCAACCGTACCACCGCCAAGACCCGCACTTGTGATCGTAAGCGTTCCGCCGCTCACTGCCTGAGATATCAGAGAAAGCCCCGTATTGGTTATCACCGAATTACTCCAGCCCATAGTTCTTCACCTCACAAAATATTCTTTTGTATATTCCTCCCGGACGAAAAGCCGCATTAACAGCTATGTCTGAGAAAATTCCTATCTCAAAAACCGTTTCTTCAAGAACGCTCCGCAGATTCTTGTAATACTGCACCTTTGCCAGGATACGGGCGCGCTTTTCCTTGTCGTTTGAGCTGTCATAGATAATGACCTTGAAATGATACGGTTCACCGCCGTATTCAAACCATTCCGTCACCTTGACCGTTTCATAAACGCTCCTCAACGCTGTTTCCACTGCGTATTTCGTTCCTTTGTACTGGTGGATCTGCATACATTCCAGTATCGTTTTCCGCTTTTCCGAAAGCGTACCCTCGTAGTCGTACCAGCTCACATTGAAGTCATACGCCAGAGCGTCCAGAGCCTCCTCAGAAAGCTTCTCGATTGCAGGATAAATTATAGCCTTATCCGAAAGCGTCCGGTTCTTTGCTAGCTGTTCAGCGATCACCTCTCCAAGCGCCGCGAACCCCGCGTCCTTTTTCAGCACCGGCGGCAGGGTTTTAAGAATGTCCTGCTTGCTTATCTCGCCGCTCATTCGTTCTCATACCCCCCGGCATTAATCACCTTTGTAACAAGCTGAGCCGCCTCAATATCGCTTACTGCTGCGTATTCCGGCTCTGTGATCACGACACGTTTTACCCCGGTTTCCATCACAAGCTGTGTGAGATAAGACGGATTAATATCCCGACCGATCTTTGCAGTCTGCCATTTGATGTATTCGTCCACCGCCGCCGCGACCGCCGAAGCCGCCGCAGTAAGGCTCATTCCGCTGTCATTCCCGACATAGTAGGTAAGATTGATGTTGAAGCTTTTTGCAGTCGGCGCCGATACCGTCACCTCGTCCGTAAGCGGCCTGATCTTCTCATCGTTCAGCGCCGCCGATATTATGCCAAGCAGCGCATCGTCCGGCATTTCCCCGTTTTTGCACAGCACCCTGATGTCAACCTTGCCCGCGTCGGGAGAAGTCGCCGTAACGTCCTCCACCAGAGCCGAAGCCGACTTTGCATGATAGATATAAGCCCCGGACGGACCAGCGGTGGAATAACCCTCTACACTCTCCCGCATACGCTGATAAAGCGCCTCGTCACTTTCCGGGTCAGAACCCCCGCCGCTCTCGTTCGTGTTCTCTACGGACTTAAAGTAAGGGAAAATGTCCACACAGGACTTGATCTGCCCTTTGAGATATCCATTACCGATAGTTCCCGGCATCTCACAGACCGCCGCTGCGGTCACCGATAATTCCCCGGCAGGAATGACCGCGTCTGATTTTGTGGCAAACATCAACGTCCCGTCCGGTGTTGCTCTCGTCCCGGCGGGAATGATTAGCGCAATCGATTGCACCTCTGATATCGTGAATTTCAGCGTGCATTCAGCCGGAACAGCTTCCAGCCGGGATACCCCTCTGAATATTTCGCAAAGCGAGTCAAGATAAGCTCCCCGCGAATATCGTGGAACGTTCTGCTTCGCACTGTCATTAAAGATCACCCGCTCCTGGGATATGATAGCCGCTATGTAGTTAAGAAGCACCCGCGCCGGATCCGCCGGATAAAGGGTTCTCCCAGTGATCTCCTGATATCGCTGTATCATATCCTCAGCAATTGCCCCGGTATCAGCGTTCACGAATGTCACGTCCGGAAAAGATCTTGTGTCACTCACTTATCTCCACCTCCACTATCGGAATCACCAAGCCGCTTTTAGCGTCCTCCTCAAAGTCTATCGAAAGGATCTCAGCCCTTGGCTCATATTCCCCGATGTTGTCTGAAATCGTCTGATACATAAGCGTTTCAGCTACGGGCTGAGGCTTGTGCAGATATTCCGTGTTCAGCCCCATTTCCCGCGCAAGGGGGATATCGTACCGGCATGAGCTTAAAAGCACCTGTATATTCTGAGCTACCTCAGCCGCAGTGCTTTCCGGCTCAAGGGTAAGCGGCGGCGGATCTCCGCCCCGAATAATCTTTTTCATGCCTTCCTCCTACCTCTTCACATATTCCGTAAGCGTAAGCTTCAGTGAAATCTGATAGATACGCCCCTTGTTGTCGATATGTTCAAGCTCCGAGTTCGCGCTTTTTATCACCCACTTGTATTTCCCGAGCTGGGTCTTTCCGATCACAAGCCGGAGGGGTTTCCCGTCCTCGCACGCCTTGTTGATCTTGTTCATCTCTTTGCGGGGATTTATTCCCTGAAAAGCAGAAAGCACGATCGTAAATGATACGCTTTTAAGCTCTGCACCGGTATATTCTAAAATCGGACTTCCGTTGATGCGGTTGTGCGTTGAGTACCGCGCCCCCGCCGATAAGCTCATTTTTGAGAATGTCCTTATCTGCTTTTCAGATACTTCAAAAACGATATCCCCAAGACTTCCGATAGGCATTCACACACCCCCTATAATGTACCCTGCGCCCTCTCCGCTGTCGGACATGATGCAAAGCACCGTCTGACCTATGTACGGCAGCCAGCCGTGAACCGTGATCACTGCCTTATGTCTCTCGGACACAAGTTCGCTTTTTATCACGTCCGGAGGATTTTTCGTGTATTCCTCGCCCCGTGAAAGATCTCTCGGAGCGCTTGCATAACTTTCCTTTACCGTCCACTTGTTGTCACCAGTGGTGATATCCGCCGTGATAAGCGGAGAATTCCGTAGCACCGTCAGCACCGCGCTCACCATGTCCCCGCGGTCGCCGAATATCACCCTAGCCGTCCGCTTGTCCGCGTCCACGCTGGATACCTTTCCGGTTCGTATACTTCCCTGCATCAATATCCCTCCAGACATTTCCGAAGCGTTATACTAGTCGTATAGCCGCTCCCTATGCTGTGCGCCGCCGTCTTGATGATATATTTTCCGTCAAAATCTCCCCAGCCTTTGATGTTCACAGTGGATCCCGCCGCGATATCTGCGTCCCCTATGATCTTTAGCGAAGCTGAGAACCTGTCCTTGTTCTTTGCCCTCAGCCGATTCATTGCAAGCTGACGGGCTTCTTCACGGTTCTCTACCCGCTCGCTTATCTCAAGGACTTCACCAGTGCCCGGATTGTCTATCCTAGGTGTGTAGGTGTATTCTATTGTATCTCCTGTTTCGGGATTGGTATAGGATACATGACAGCTGCTGTATGACTTGTCAGAAGCTCCGTCAGAAAAGCTGTATGAAAGAATGTTCCCCTTGCCATTCTCAAAAGTCGTCACCGGGGCTTTTTTCTCATATTCAGATTCATCAAACAGAACTAGTGAACCGTCCGTCACCTTAAGAGAAATTCCCGCCGCCGTGCATAGCCGCTGTAAAAACTCAATGTCGCTCTCGCCACACTGCTCCTTTCGGGTGTACATCGGATTGAAATCGCT
>CAMAGG010000034.1 GCA_945833805.1 uncultured Clostridia bacterium
GGTAAAATAATAACATTGTTATACAAATAACATGCTGAAACAAGTTCTGTTGTTTGGATTTTGTTGAAATTCCGCCGGAGCGGACGGAGTTCATCAAGGAATATATCAATATCCCGGCACACATTGCATATAAAATAAGGAGGTACTATTTCTATGCAAAGCAGCATTCAGTTGTCCGAGGTCGATGAGATAATTGACCGCATCGGCTGCGAGGAAAAGAACATCATCTCGATCTTACAGGGTGTTCAGGAGCATTACCGCTACCTGCCGAGAGAGGTGTTCCCGCATATCGCAAAGCGGCTCAACGTCGGCGAAGCAAGGCTTTTCAGCGTTGCTACCTTTTACGAGAACTTCTCCCTTGAGCCAAAGGGGAAGTATGTTATAAAGGTCTGCGACGGAACTGCCTGTCATGTGCGTCAGTCGCCGCCTATCCTTGCAAGACTTCGCGAGGAACTGGGGCTTTCTGAAACCAAAAAGACCACCGACGACCTTATGTTCACGGTTGAAACGGTATCATGTCTTGGCGCGTGCGGACTTGCTCCGGTAATCACCGTAAACGATCATGTACACGCTGAGATGACGCCGGATAAAGCGTCGGAAATTCTGAAGCAGCTTAGGGAGGGCAACGAGGAATGGTAAAGGACAGACAGGAACTCAAGGCGTTCCGCGAGGAGTGCGTAAAGGCGTATAATGCCTATAAGCGGAAAATACTGGTCTGTGCAGGTACAGGCTGCGTTTCCAGTGGTTCGTTGTACATATATGACAAGCTCAAAGAGCTGATCGAGGCAAAGGGTATCCACTGCGCAGTGGAGCTTGAGCACGAGCCGGAGTCCGACGGTGTTGCGCTGAAAAAGAGCGGCTGCCACGGCTTCTGCGAGAGAGGCCCGCTTGTTCGTATTGAGCCGGAGGGCTGGCTTTATACAAAGGTAAAGCTGGAGGACTGCGAGGAGATCGTAGAAAAGACGATACTGAACGGTGAGCATATTGAGCGTCTTGCTTTCCAGAAGAACGGCGAGGTGTTTAAGACTCAGGAGGAGATCCCGTTCTACAAGAAGCAGACCAGAGTTGTTCTGGAGCACTGCGGACATATCGACTCCCTTTCCGTAAAGGAGTATCTGTCCCAGGGCGGATATTCCGCGTTTGAAAAGGCTTTGTTCGACATGACCCGTGACGAGGTTATTGAAGAGGTTAGCGAATCCGGTCTGCGCGGACGCGGCGGCGGCGGATTCCCGGCGGGACGCAAGTGGGCGCAGGTAAGACGTCAGTCGGCGGATCAGAAATATGTTGTCTGCAACGGCGACGAGGGCGACCCCGGAGCGTTCATGGACAGAAGCATTATGGAGGGCGATCCACATCGTATGATCGAGGGTATGATGATCGCCGGAGCAGCCTGCGGCGCTACCGAGGGCTACATATATGTAAGAGCCGAGTACCCGCTGGCGGTTTCACGCTTACAGACCGCTATTGAGCAGGCAAGAGAGGTCGGTCTGCTTGGAAAGAATATCCTCGGAAGCGGCTTTGATTTCGATCTTCACATCAACCGCGGCGCTGGCGCGTTCGTCTGCGGCGAGGGCAGCGCTCTGACCGCTTCTATCGAGGGCAAGCGCGGAATGCCCAGAGTTAAGCCTCCGCGTACCGTTGAGCATGGACTTTTCGACAGCCCGACTGTGCTCAACAACGTTGAAACCTACGCTAATGTTCCGTCGATAATTCTGCGGGGTTCTGAGTGGTTCAAGGGAATAGGAGTAGAGAAAAGCCCGGGAACAAAGGCGTTTGCTATCACCGGCGATATTGAGAACACCGGACTTATCGAAGTACCGATGGGTACTACCCTGCGCGAGGTGATCTACGACGTAGGCGGCGGTATCCGCGGCGGCGGAAAGTTTAAGGCTGTTCAGATCGGAGGTCCCTCCGGCGGCTGCCTTACCGAAAAGGATCTTGACCTGCCCCTTGATTTCGATTCCGTAAAGAAAGCGGGAGCAATGATCGGCTCCGGCGGTCTGGTTGTAATGAACGACAAGACCTGTATGGTCGAGGTAGCTAGGTTCTTCATGAACTTCACCCAGAACGAGTCCTGCGGCAAGTGCGTACCCTGCCGCGAGGGAACACGCCGTATGCTTGAAATTCTGGAGAGAATTGTCGCAGGAAACGGCGAGCCGGGGGACATCGACCTGCTGCTGGAGCTTGCGGAAACCATTTCGGCGACAGCCCTCTGCGGTCTGGGCAAGTCCGCCGCTTCACCTGTTGTCAGCACGATAAAGAACTTCCGTGAGGAATACGAGGCTCATATCTTTGAGAAGCGCTGTCCTGCCGGAGTCTGCCAGAAGCTGAAGAAGATCGAAATTCAGCCGGATAAGTGCAAGGGCTGCTCAAAATGCTCAAGAGGCTGCCCGGTAGGCGCGATCAGCGGACAGATAAAGTCCCCGTTCGTGATAGACCAGAGCAAGTGTATCAAGTGCGGTGCGTGTGTTACTACCTGCCCGTTCGGTGCAATAGAGGTGAAGTGAAATGGACAAGAACAGATATCTTACAATTGACGGAATTCCCGTTGAAATAAACGGAGAGAAAAATCTCCTTGCGCTCATTCAGAAAGTCGGAATAAAGATGCCGACATTCTGCTATCATTCTGAGCTTTCGACCTACGGCGCGTGCCGTATGTGTATGGTCGAGGATCAGTGGGGAACGCTCCATGCAGCCTGCTCCACACCTCCTAAACCCGGAATGGAGATCCGCACGAATACCGAGCGCCTACGCAAATACAGAAAGGTAATTCTGGAGCTGCTTCTGGCTAACCACTGCCGCGACTGCACCTCCTGTGAAAACAACGGCAAGTGCAAGCTTCAGGACATAGCGCGCCGCTTCAACATCGAGGGAGTACGCTTCCCGAACGCCGCTCCCAAGCCGGAGATCGACGACTCCTCTCCCTGCATAACAATCGACCACCACAAGTGCATCCTCTGCGGCGACTGCGTAAGAACCTGTAATGAGATCCAGCACGTCGGCGCGATCGACTTCATGCACCGCGGCTCAAAAATGCAGGTCGGAACTGCGTTCCATGTTCCGATCGCGGAATCGGGCTGCGTAGGCTGCGGTCAGTGCTCTGCGGTATGTCCCACCGGCGCTATCGTTGTCAAGAGCAACGTCCGCGAGGTATGGAAGCAGCTTGACGATAAGGATACCCATGTTACGATCCAGATCGCGCCGGCAGTCCGTGTTGCGATCGGCAGAGAGCTAGGACTTCAGGACGGCTTCAACGCTATCGGACTTATCGTTGCGGCGCTCAGAAGAATGGGCTTTGACGAGATATATGACACCTCCACCGGAGCAGATTTCACTGTCATTGAGGAGTCTGCTGAGCTTCTGGAGCACGTTGAGGCTGGCGGAGAGATGCCGCTGTTCTCTTCCTGCTGCCCGGCATGGGTTCGTTTCTGCGAGTCCAGATATCCGGAGCTTATGAAGGACGTATCAAGCTGCAAGTCGCCTATGCAGATGTTTGCGTCAGTTATCCGCGAGCAGTTCAAGGATAATCCCAAGAAGCATGTCCATGTGGCTCTCATGCCCTGCACGGCAAAGAAGTACGAGGCTGTCCGTGATGAATTCCGTGATAAGGACGGAAACCAGACTGTGGATTATGTGCTTACAACGCAGGAATTTGTGCAGATGGTGAAGGAATCCGGAATCCTGCTCACAGAAATTCAGGCAGAGGCAGTAGATATGCCGTTCGGAACAATGGCTGGCGCGGGAGTAATCTTCGGAACCACCGGCGGTGTTACCGAAGCGGTGCTCAGAAGGATTTCTGATAACAAGAAGGGTATCGGCGCTGAATATCAGAGCGTAAGAGGACTTCAGGGCGTGAAGGAAGTCAATATTCCCTACGGTGAGAAGACGCTCCATATAGGCGTAGTAAGCGGTCTTGGCAATGCTGAGAAGCTGATCGAGCGTATCAAGGCAGGCGAGCATTTCGACTTCGTTGAGGTCATGGCTTGCCCCGGCGGCTGCATTAACGGTGCCGGACAGCCGTTTGTTCATTCGCCGGAAAAGCAGGAGCGTTCCAACGGTCTGTACTATGCGGACCGAATGAGCAGCATCAAGAGCAGCGATCAGAACCCGCTGATCGATACGCTGTACAGCGGTATGCTCAAGGGAAGAGCACACGAGCTGCTGCACGTTGAGTACAAGAAGTAATTTTGAATACACACTGTCCCGGGGCGAATGCTCCGGGGCTTTGCATTATTGCACAGGTATTTAAAATGTGTGATTTTGTGTAAATTCAACAAAATAAACGTGAATAGCAAGTGAAATTTGGGCAGCACAAAAATAGGAAGATTTATTGACTTTAGATCAAAGTTAAGCCCTACCCTTGTCGGGCTGTTTTTTTCTGTTTATGGAGGAATTATGTTTCCCGGTTTTGAGTTATTTGGAAAATTTATCAGCAGCTATATGCTTACGTCCCTTGCGGGGATCTTCACCGCATGCCCGCTCGCAATCTCACGCTACAAATAGCGCGGAGGGAACGATATCAGCATGATATTCGTTTTTCTTTTCGGAGCTATCGGTTGCGCGGTTGGTATGCATCTGCTGTACGGAATTACAAATAACCAGCATTGGGTCAGGCTTTTCAGCGCGGGCAGCTTTCAGGAGTTTCTGGAAGCGGCACAGTTTGTGTTCGGAGGTTCGGTGTTTTACGGCGGTCTTATCGGAGGGCTGTTTGCCGGGTTCCTGTCCATGCGTTATCAGAAGCTCGATTATGGACTTACATCTGACTGCGCTGCGCCCTCTGTTGCGTTATTCCACGCATGGGGCAGGGTCGGCTGCTTTCTCGGCGGCTGCTGCTACGGTGTGGAGTGGGAGCACGGAATAACCTTTACAAATGCTCTTGTTGAGAGCGCAAATGGAGTTCCGAGGGTTCCGGTTCAGCTTTATGAAGCCGGGTTGGAGCTTGCGCTGTTCGGTCTGCTTTCCCTTATGCTGTCAAAGGGCTGGCTTAAAAACCAGCTTTTGTCGATATATCTGCTGTTGTATTCAGTGGGAAGATTTGCGCTGGAATTCTGGCGCGGGGACGAGTACCGCGGCTTCCTGTTCGGGCTTTCCACCTCTCAGCTTATAAGTATTGCCGTTTTTGCCGCAGCAGTGGTCATGATTTTTATGCATAAGTTCAGAAAAAAGGATAGTGCGCCTGCTGAGTGATATCATAATATTTTCAGCCGTCCAGTATAGGGCGCTGCCGGGAAAGCAGTTTCTTAGACCCGTCGAGCAGATCATTTAACGCTTAGATGAAGCTTCGGCGAGGCGTAAATGCTAAAGGCGGCATGCCTTTGGACGGCTTTTTCACACGAAGCGGAGTTGAATATTACCGTAAATCTTGGGACACGCTGATTAAAGCGAAGCGTATCAAATTCAGCCGCGTGAGTATGCGGGTTTGAACGGGGCGAATTTGATTTAATCAGCGTTTCCCTTGACATAATAAGCCAAATATGATACAATAATATGATAGAAAAAAGGCAGAATTGCACATAAATTGCGCGGTTATGCCGGAAAAAATGTCTGAAAGGGGCAAAAATACTTGCTGGAATTACAAAACCTTGTCTGGAAACTTCCAGAGGGAGAAACTATAATAAACGGCATAAGCTGTAAAATGGACAGCCGCCTTGTAGTCATAACCGGTCCGAACGGCGGCGGAAAAACAACCCTTGCAAAGCTTATCGCGGGGGTTGAGAAGCCCACAAGCGGAAGGATACTGCTGGACGGCGAGGATATCACCGATATGGACATTACCGGTCGCGCAAGGCTCGGAGTAGCCTATGCGTTTCAGCAGCCGGTGCGCTTCAAGGGGCTTACCGTCCGCGACCTGCTGGAGCTTGCTTCCGGGAAGAAACTGGAGCACGGCGAGCTTTGCGACCTGCTTGGAAAGGTAGGCTTGTGCGCGGAGGAATATATCGACCGGGAAATGAGCGCGGCTCTTTCCGGCGGCGAAGCAAAGCGCATCGAGATAGCCACGGTTCTTGCCAGAAATGCGAAGCTGTCGGTATTTGACGAGCCGGAGGCGGGTATCGACTTGTGGAGTTTCACAAGGCTTGTCGAAACCTTTGAGGAGATCCGCAGCAGCACCAGCGGCTCTCTCGTGATCATTTCACATCAGGAACGTATCTTGTCAATAGCAGATGAGATCGTTGTCGTTGCAGACGGCAGAGTGCGCACAAGCGGAAATCGGGAGGAAATCCTCCCGGCGCTGCTCAAGGGCGAGTTCTCCTGCCGCTGCCCGCAGAGAAACGGAGGCGGCTGTCAATGAGTGATTTACAGGAAATGAATTTCAACAGTGTAACTGAGGAGATGCTTAAGGTGATCTCCGATTACGACAGCGTAAGCGGCTTCAAAGGCGCTTATAATATCCGCGAGGACAGCCAGTGCGCCGGAAGAAAGTCCTCGGCAAATATCACGATCGAGCCAAAGACAGATAAGCCGGGTATAAATATCATAATAAAGCCGCACACCGTCGGAGAAACAGTGTTTATCCCGGCGTGTGTGACGCATACCAATGTGGACGACCTTGTGTACAACGATTTCTTTGTGGGCGAGGGGGCTGATGTTGTGATAGTTGCCGGCTGCGGAGTTCATAACGACGGCGAGGAGCAGGCACGCCACAACGGAATCCACCGCTTCTTTCTTGAAAAGGGCGCGAAAGTCCTCTACAAGGAAAAGCACATCGGAACCGGAAACGGCAAGGGGCTAAAAAAGATCGACCCGGTTACTGACTGCTTCCTGAAAGAAGATTCCTGCCTTGAAATGGACACGATCCAGCTCGGCGGCGTAGACCGTTCCACCCGCACCACCTCCGCGGTACTGGATAAGGGCGCGAAGATAATCGTGCGGGAGCGTATCATGACCGATCATGAAGAGGAAGCTGTGACAAAGTTCAATGTAAAGCTGAACGGCGAGGACAGCGGCGCGGATCTGGTTTCCCGCTCGGTTGCCCGCGGAAATTCACATCAGGCATTCTATTCCATAGTTGAGGGAAATAATCGCTGCACCGGGCATTCCGCCTGCGATGCGATCCTTGCGGAAAACGGCAGGGTAGACGCTCAGCCTGCGCTTAATGCGGCAAATGTTGACGCGGAACTTATCCACGAAGCGGCTATCGGAAAGATCGCCGGAGAGCAGATACTGAAGCTCTGTTCCCTCGGACTTACCAGAGAGCAGGCAGAGGAAAAGATAATTGAGGGCTTCCTGAAGTGAAGCCCTATACCTGCGTTTATTGGTTTCTCCAGTGGACTTGGGGGATAATCCAGAATATAGCCGGGCTGTTCCTGTTTTGGCTGAATATCCGGAGGGAGCATCGTTTTTTTCACGGCGCGGTGGTAACTGTCTGGGATAATCCGGGTTACAGCACCGGGCTCGGTATGTTCATATTTATGAGCGAGAAGCTACCCGGAGATGCTGCTCAGGGCGAATTTGCGCGGACTTGCGTGCATGAATACGGTCACACGGTTCAGTCGATAATTTTAGGTCCTCTGTTTCTGTTGGCAATAGGGCTTCCGTCAATGCTGTGGGCGGTAATCCCTGCATTCAAACGGTACAGACGTGAGAAAAGGGTGTCCTACTATTCCTTTTACCCGGAGCGCTGGGCGAATTATCTCGGCGAGCGGGTGGCAAAAAGCCCCTCAATGGGACAGGCGTGACCGGCTTCCGATTGATTATATGGGTGGATGATGACGCATTATGAGATTTTTTTACGCTGCTTTCCCGGCTTTCAACTGACTGAGAAGCAGTTTACACGGCTGTCCGGTACTCCGGACGGAATGCTTTTTGAAGCGGACGGCGGCTTTGCGCTGGTAAAGGCAAACAACATTCGCTTGCTGTGCGTACTCCCCGAAAAGCAGGGACAGGGGATTGGCAGTGCGCTTCTGGCGCAGGCTGAGGACAATATCCGCAGCAATGGCTTTGACCGGGCGGAGATAGGCGGGACTGGATCTGAGCTTTTTATCGGAGCGTTAAGGGAAAGAGCCGGGTTCTTTGAGAAGCATGGGTACAGCTTTGGAGAGGATATCGCGGAAATGTACGGCAATTCCGGAGAACTGCGGCTTGACGTGAAGCAGCCCGCCGGGGTGGAGTTCGGATATGAACCGGGCTGTTCGGAGCGGCTTAATCACGCAGTTTCGGCAGTTGACGAGGACTGGGTGCAGTATTTCGGTGAGGGCGAAGCTTTCTGCGCATACTGCGGCGGCGAGATCGCAGCTTTCTGTATAGCTGAGGACGATGTTGACTGCATATTCTCTGACGAAGCCGTCCGGGTTGGAAGCGTGGGCTGCGTCGGCACAGTGCCGAAGTTCCGGCGGCAGGGAATAGGGCTGGCAATGGTCGCTCGTGCCTCTCAGGAGCTTATCCGTAGCGGTTGCGGCAGGATCTTCATTCACTACACCGAAGTATACGACTGGTACGCGAAGCTGGGCTATAAGACCGGATTGTGGGTCAGGCTCGGAGGAAAGAAACTGAATTAACACTATACACCGCTGATTGATCTGTCGGCGGTGCTTTTTTTGTGCTTTTTTACAAAAATCTGCTTGAAATTAAATGTGATATATGGTATAATTTATTAAATAAGGGAGACGCTGATCAAAACAAAATCGCCCCGTTCAAACGCGCATACTCACGCGGCTGATTTTGTTGCGCTTCGCTTTGATCAGCTTATCCTAAGAATTAACAGGAGGCAGACATGAGCGACGAAACCCGGATCAATCCCGCCCTCGGCGATACAACAGAAATAAATCCCGCGCTTTCCGGCAACGCCACAACGCTAAATCCGGCTTTGTCTGCCGCAGGAGGCATTTCACCCGGAACTGTCCTCCCCGGAGGATATAGGATAAAACAGCGGCTTAACGCTCCCGCCGGTGAAGCGGATATTTACATCTGCGAGCGGGACGGGGAAGAATACGCCGCGAAGATCTACCGACGTTCCATTGCGGTGAAAAGCGAGGTTATTTCCGCTTTGCAGGAGGTTCGCTGCCCCTATGTCGCTCCGTTGTATCAGTCGGACGTTTACGGAGGTCTGCCTTATGAGATACTGCCCTATTACAGGAACGGCTCTTTGCAGGGCAGGCGGTTCAGCTTTGAGCAGCTTAGAAACAAGATAATTCCGGAGATAAACGAGGCTCTGGCGGCGCTGCATGACGTGGGGATAATCCACAAGGATCTGAAGCCCTCGAACATCATGCTCACCGACAGCGGTGATATCGCAATAATCGACTTTGGTATAAGCTCCGTACAGGCAAGCGGCAGCACGGTGGTTGTCACCAGCACCGGAATGACCCCGGAGTATTCCGCGCCGGAAACATTCCGAAAGCTGTTTCTTGAGGAGTCGGATTATTATTCCTTTGGAATAACGCTGTACGAGCTTTTCTGCGGGAAAACTCCCTACACGGATATGTCTGCCGAGGAAATAGCGCAGTACACTGCGATCCAGCGGATTCCGCTGCCGGATAATATGCCGCAGCAGCTAAAAGACCTGATCTCGGCGCTTACATATTACGACATAACCAACCGCCGGAAAAAATCCAATCCCAACCGCCGCTGGACTTACACAGAGGTGGAAAACTGGTGCAGGGGAGTGGTGCAGCCTGTTCCCGGCGAGGGTGCAGAGCCGCTTGAAAAGCAGTTCCCAATTTATACGTTCCTTAATATGCGGCTCAACAGCCTGCATGCGGTGGTGACTGCGTTCGCGGAGAACTGGGAGCAGGGAAAAAAGCAGGTGTTCCGCGGAATTTTGTCGGGATTTCTGAAGCCATACGACCCGGAACTTGCGGGCTATGCGCTGGACGCGGAAGACGAAGCTGCGAACGGCGGAAATGCGGATCTTGCTTTCTTCAAGCTGATTTACCGGCTTGACCCGGAAACCAAGGCATTCTTCTGGAAGAATAAACGCTTCGACAGCATTTCCGCGCTGGGGGAGCATATCCTCGACAGCATGAACAGCGGCGCTGATGAAGAATTTATCGGCGAGGTGCTTTCTATGAAGCTCATCTCCGCCTATGTGCAGAGCGCCTGTCCCGGCGAAAATGCGCTCGCAGAGGCTGCGCAGAGCCTTGAGGACATGGTGAAATTCGGTGGTGAGGACGAGCGGGCGGTGCAGCTTGCGCGGTACACAGTGGGATTTGCGCTTTCCGGCGAAAAGATCCTGAAAATAGACGATAAAAGCTTTGGCACGGTGGACGAGCTGGTAAGGTACATGAAAGCGCTGCTTAAAGAGGATTACATGGCATTCGAGCGCTTCTGCGGCAGGATAATCGGCAGAAACTCCCAGCTTGATGTTCAGTTTGAAGCATGGCTCAACGCTCTGGGAAAGCGCAGAGAGGTGGAGCAGTGGAAAGATAGTCTGGTCTGACTGGGAACGGAGGGAATTATGAGCGGTCCGAAAACGTCAAGATATAAACTTACAGCAGCTCAGCGCCGGGCTTTGATAGCTCAGCGGGAGCGTGAGCGCAGGGCGGGAGAGGCAAATGCGCATATCATACACCTCACAGCAAAGCTGAATTCCGCGAAAAAACTGCCGGAAGCTGCTACGGAGCAGGCAAAGGCGCTTGCGGAGCGCACCGGCAGCGACAACGGCTATTCCGAACTGCGGAAGAAGCTTGAAGCGGCTGCTGACGCAGAGATAGAGAAGCTTTCCAAGCTGAAAAAGGAGAAAAATCCGGATAAGCTGGAACGGGCTGTAAGCGACGCTAAGAAAGCCCTTGAGGAGATAAACCGGCTTCGCGGAGAACTGGACGGTATTGCGGTACAGAATATCCGGCAGCTTCGGGAGAACATCATGGACAGCGTTGATGAAGCGGTCAGCGCAGATTTCAGCAAAATAATGACCCCGGCGCAGAAGCAGCTCCGGCAGGATAAGCTTGAGCTTTCCGAGCGGCTTTCCGAAATCAGTTCAATGGAACTTAGCGAGGGACTCCGCAAGGATATCGCGGACGCGGAAAAGAAGCTTGTTCAGATTGAAAACGCAGATTTTCTGCATAATTTCAGTTCTATGACGGTTTCGGCACTGGAAAAGGAGTGCAGGAATTATTCTGAGCTTCGCAGTCAGTACGGTGAGGAATACGACAGGCTGATCGCGGAATATCAGGCGCTGTGCGGACAGGCGGGGATCGAGCCTGAGGCAGTGCTTTTCAGCAGAAACGCAGTGGAGCGGCTCAGCGTGCTTATTTCTGAAACAGAGGCAAGGCTTGCCGACAGTGACGAGCAGAGTTATATCAGCCGCTGCATTGACGAGGTAATGGAGGACATGGGCTACCGGCTCATCGGAAACCGCTCGGTGGTCAAAAAGAGCGGCGCGCAGTTCAGAAACGAGCTGTATTCCTTTGGAGAGGGTACGGCGTTGAACGTGACCTATTCCTCAAACGGAAATATAACTATGGAGCTGGGCGGAACGGACATAACAGACCGTATTCCTGATACTTCGGAAACCGACAGGCTCACCGAGGATATGCGCAGCTTCTGCGGCAGGTTCAGGGAATTTGAGCGGCGGCTTCAGGAAAAAGGCGTAGTGTCGGAGCATATCTCGCTGCTCCCGCCGGAAGCAGAGTACGCGCAGATAATCAACCTTTCCGATTATGAAATGACTGAGGAATACGAGCGCTTCTCATCAGAGCAGACCGTAGAAACCGCCGTAAAGGAATTGACCGAAGATGAGTAAATACAGAATATGCCCGGATTGCGGATTACACAATCCCCCCAGCCGGATAGAATGCTCCGAGTGCGAAGCAGACCTCACCGCAGTCCCGGTGGTCGATGAAAATACAGAGCAGAGCAATAAACTCACCCCGGCAAAAAAGGCTATGATAAGGCAGTGCGGCTGCGGCGCGAAAAATCCTGCGGCGGCGCGGAAGTGCGCGGTCTGCGGGGAGGATATCTCGGACGTGATCCCTTCGGAGGATACCGGGGAGCAGGGCGTACACTTCACCCTTGCCGCCGTTGACGGAAGCTATGCGTTTGAACTCACCGAGCCGGAGATAACTGTCGGCAGGGAGCAGGAAATGAGCGGGTATCTGTCGGGAAAGCCTTTTGTGAGCCGTGTACACGCAAAATTCGAAGAAGAAGCCGGGAAGATTTTCATTACAAATCTCAGCACTACAAATTTCACCTATGTGAATAACATAAAGATCTCCGGCAGGCAGGAGCTTTCTGACGGGGACGAGATCGGGCTTGGGGGCTGCGTTTCCGGCGGCTCTAGGCAGGACGGCGCGGCGTATTTCATTGTAAGGATCTGCCCATGCTCGTAGCAAGAATACTCTACCCGGTCAAAACCCTTGGCCCCGGCTCAAGGATAGGTCTGTGGCTGTGCGGCTGTTCGCATAAATGCAGCGGGTGCAGCAATCCGGAGCTGTGGGAGCGGCAGGAAAAGTACCGCATTTCAGTTGAGGATCTGCTTAAGCTTATCCATTCGGTTTCCGACAATAACCCGGTGGACGGCTTCACGATAACCGGCGGTGACCCAATGGAGCAGCCGGAGGAGCTGGCTTTGCTTCTGCCGGAATTAAGGCGGATCTCACGGGATATTCTGGTCTATACCGGGTATACGCTTGAAGAACTGAAGCGAATGAGATCGGACTGCATTGACAATGTGCTGGAAAATACCGCCGTGCTGATCGACGGAAAATATATCAAAGAGCGAAACAACGGCTGTCCGCTGCGCGGTTCGGATAATCAGCGGGTGATCTGCATTGACGAGGGATTTCGCAGCGTATATGAGGAATATATGCGCCGTGGGAATGAGATACAGAACTTTACTTCGGGAAACAGCGTTATTTCCGTGGGAATACACAGCCCGGATTATCAGGAGCAGCTGGAACTGCGGCTGTCGGAGAAAAATCTTCTGAAAGGCAATGAAAATGAGTGAAAATCCAGTGTGCGGGGATATTGCATTTGTACGGCTGTCGCTTATGAATGAGGCGCTGGCGCAGGTCGAAAGACTGCCGTATCCCGGCGAGATACAGTCCTGTCTTAATCGCAGGAGAAGTCTGCTTGACCTCACAAGACTGCTTTATATCGTCTGCGGCGGCGAGAAGCTGCCGGAGTTTTCGCCGGCGCCCGATAAGAAGCCTCAGCCGGAGCGAAGCCCGGAAAAGCCTGCGGCAGAGCCTTTGCCGGAAACAAAGGCGCTCATGGAGTTCCTCGGTAAAGCAGGCGGGAATATGCTGCGTTCCGCGGCGGGGCAGGCGGCAAGGACGGGTACTGTCAATGCGGACACGGCGAAACGGGCGGCGGTGAGCGGAATTGCTCAGACCATAAGCCTTATGATGAGGGAGGACAGAGATAAATGACCGAGCTTGATGAACTCAAACTTAGGATTGAAATAGAGGAACTGAATCAGCGGCTTAACGCGGCGGAGAAGAAGATCGCGATCCTTACCGAAACACTGAGCACTCTGAAGGACATACGATCCTCCGAGCAGATGAGCGCTTATCTGTCCAGTCAGGAGCGGCTGTTAAAGGCGGCGGCGTTCCTTAATTCCGTTTCCGACAATGAGAAGTTTGATCTTGACGACCAGCGGCAGACTGCGGAGCAGGTGAAAGCGCAGCGGCAGGGGCTTGACGCGCGTATTGAAGCCGCAGTGAACAATTCCCGTGAGCAGAGTATGCTTGCCTCCAACACCCGTATCGCCGAAGCGCTGGATAAATGGCAGTCGCAGCAGCCGGATTCAAGTTACGAAACGGCGCTGAAATTCCTTGCCTACCGTATCGAAAAAGACGAGGTGACGATCACCGGGTTCAATACCCACCATTCCTTTGACGGAGAGGTAATTATCCCGGAGGTGCTTGAAATACCGGACGTTATCGACGGCTGCACGGTAACGAGGATCGGCGACGGAGCATTCCGGAACACAAAGCTGAAGCGGCTGATCCTTCCGGAACATCTATATATGATCGGAAAGAACGCGTTCAGTTCCTGTGGGCTCACAAAGCTTTCCTTTCCGGACAGCCTGAGGTCTATCGGCATCGGAGCCTTTGCAAGCTGCGCATTTACGGAAATACACCTTGAAAACACCCGTGTGTCGGTGATCCCAGAAAAGTGCTTCGGCTGGTGCGGAAAGCTCACGAAAATCGTTCTTCCGGATACGCTGGTGAGCATTGAGAATAACGCGTTTGTGGAGTGCGCAAGGCTGGAACGGCTTGTTGTCCCGGAGAATACACAGTCGATAATAAGCCCGTTCAGCGACTTTTTCCTGAGCCGCAGCCGGGCGGTCGCGGTACTTGGAATGTATACAGAGCTTTCTGATCTGTGCGGAATTATGGTGAAATCCTCCGTCGGGGGCAGCGTTGTCGTGTATTGCCTGCCGGACAGCATGGCGCAGAAGTACTGCCTTGAAAACGGCATTCCCTGCAAGCATCTGTCGGAATTCCCGAACGATTAAAGGAGAAAATCTATGTCTGACTACACCCCGAAATGGCACCGCGAGCTTGAGATATTCTGTAAGATAAAGCCGATCATCATGATGGAGGGAAATATCTGTGACAGCTATCAGTTCCCGCATGAGGGCAGCGTTCCCGCTGGCAGCATTCTCAGGCTTACGGAATATCTTCATTACTTTTTCAAGGATATGGGCTACAAGGATATCGTGTTTTACGACAGCCTGCGGGGATTTACGAACACCTGCGAGGAGGGCTACATCGAGGCTTTTGCGAAGCTATGCGGAGTCAGCGTTTCAAACGGGGCAGTTCCGGCTTCCTTCAAGGGGAGCAGCGACGGCGGCGCGGTTCAGCTTATTCGGAGCGCGGTTTCCCAGAACAGAGAGCCTTGCGTTATCGTGATGAATTTCGCTTCACGGTACATAGTTTCTCCCGACCATTTGCAGCAGTCGGAGGTTGACAGCTACACCACGCTTTTGCAGGCTTCTATGGAAGCCGCCGAGGTGAAAACCGACCGGGGCAAGCTGAAAAACCTGCTGGTGCTTATCGTCAACAAATCCAATGATATCCCGGCGTGGTTTTATCTGGACAACCCGAATGAAAAGACAATTACGATCTCAACTCCCACAAAAGAGGAGCGGCTGCGGTTCGTAAGGGGAGATAATTTCTCGACTTTTTTCGACAGCAAAATATACAGCGCCGGCATTGGGTCATATGCCGAGCGGCAGGGAGAACTTGAGAAGATACAGGAGCGTTTCGCGGCGCTGACGGAGGGTTTCAGCTTTACCGAGATGAACGCTCTGCGGAAGCTGTGCAAGAACGAGCGCGTGGCGATAAGGAATATGTGCGATGTTATCGACCTGTACAAATACGGAATAAAGGACAATCCGTGGCGATGTCTGGATATAAATTCCCTGCGAACCGCCGAGGAGGACTTCCGCAAACGTGTTAAAGGGCAGGATTACGCCATAACCAAAACGCTTGACGTGGTAAAGCGCGCCGTTACCGGAATGTCCGGGCTGCAAGGCTCGTCGCACACCCGTCCAAAGGGAGTTCTGTTTTTCGCAGGTCCTACCGGCACCGGAAAGACTGAAACCGCCAAGACCCTTGCCGAGCGGCTTTTTGGCGATGACAGCTGCTGCATACGCTTTGACATGAGCGAATACAGCCAGAGCCACAGCGACCAGAAGCTGCTTGGAGCGCCTCCCGGATATGTGGGATATGAAGCCGGAGGACAGCTTACCAACGCGGTAAAGAACAACCCCTTTTCTATCCTGCTTTTTGACGAGATAGAAAAGGCTCACCCGTCTGTTCTGGACAAATTCCTCCAGATACTGGAGGACGGCAGAATGACCGACGGACAGGGAAATACCGTTTATTTCAGCGAGAGCGTGATTATTTTCACCAGCAACCTCGGTATATACACCCGCACGGCGGACGGCGGCAGGGTGCAGAACGTCACCGCCGATATGCCCTATCCGGAGGTTCAGCAGAGAGTACGGGACGCTATTGAGGACTACTTCAAGCTGGAACTTGGCAGACCGGAGATATTGAACAGAATTGGCGAAAACATTGTGGTGTTCGACTTCATAAGACCGGAAGCCGCGCAGCAGATATTGCGGTCGCAGGTGAGCAGGATACTTTCAAATCTTGCCGCAGACAAGCAGGTAATTGTCACCCTGTCGGACGAAGCGTATTCCGTCCTGCTGGAAAAGGCTCTTGGAAACCTTGCCAACGGCGGACGCGGTATAGGAAACATTGTGGAAAATCTGCTGATAAATCCCCTGTCGCGGTATCTGTTCGACAATGGGATCTTTATAGACGCAGAGCTTGAGATAACGGCGATAGATCCGGATGCAATGCCGGCTTCGCTTACTTGTCGGAGAAAATGAAATGAAAATCAGTGCAGTTACCCGCCGCGGCGCAGGAAAAACAGCGAGCGATGACAGAATACTTATCGGCAGCAGAGTTCTCTGTGAGGAGGAGTTTTCCGCAGAATTTCCTTCGTTATGCCCTATCGGAATAGCCGACGGAGTGGGCGGCAATGCAGGTGGAGATATCGCCGCGCATTTTGTCTGTGAGCGGCTTTCGGATTGCGCACCGGAGCCGGACGCGGTAACTGCGGTGAACGACAGTCTGATAGCCCTATCCCGGAAAACCACCGGCAAAGAGAAAATGGCTTCAACATTTTCAGGAGTGTTCCCCGTGACAGAGGGCGCGGCAAGGCTTCTTCATATCGGGAACACGCGGGTATATGCAATTCAGGGCGGCTATCTGAAACAGCTTACCGCCGACATGACCGCGTACAACTACTTCATGTCGCTTGGAAGGACAGAGGACGCGGAGAAATGCAGCCGCAGCGAGATCACAGCCTGCTTCGGCGGTGGTACAATATCCCTGTTCAAGCCGCGGTTTACGGAGCTTCAGCCCTGCCCGGTGCTCATCACCTCTGACGGAGTGCATGATTTCGTGGACATTGACGCGCTGGAGCAGATAATTTCCACGGCAGAGAGCGATATAGAAGCCTGCCACGGGATAATCTCAGCTTCTCTCAAACGCGGTTCGGAGGACGATATCAGCGTGCTTATCGCGAGGATCTGACCTTTTGAAATGAAATACTTTTTACCCCGTAGCCTGTGCGCTTCGGGGTAATTTTCTGTGCATTTCACCCCGGAAATCTGCGGCTTGCCCCCGGAGTTTTGCAGCTTACCCTAAGTTCTATTGAATTCATTTCCGATTCGTGATATACTCACATCAGAGCAAAGAACAACGATAAATGAAAGGAATGGATCGTATGACTGGCAATTATGAAAAGGCAGTTGAAGTGACCGGGCTGACGAAATGCTTCGGCTCGGCAAAAGAAAGCAGGGAAAAGGAAAATACAGGCAGCTATAAATGGCTGCCTGTTTTTGTTGTGAATTACTTTTTTCCTATACCGGAAATTAAATCCTTGACACCAGTGAATTATTGTGATATATTATGTTTTGGCGAAAAAATTAAAGGAGATCCTGTGGGAGCATGAAAGAAACAAGCCTGAAAAAACAGTTTTTATACGGAGCAAGAGCCGGGATCCCGGTGGTTCTCGGATATATCCCGGTGGGCATTGCCTACGCAGTCATGGCTCGGCAGGCGGGATTTTCCATTATTGAGACCTGCATGATGTCGCTTCTGGTTTATGCGGGAGCCGCCGAGATGATGGCGGTGGGAATGTACGCGCAGGGTGCAAGCATTATCGCAATGATCCTCACCACTTTCATATTAAATCTGCGGCATATAATCATGAGCACCTGCGTGTTCAACCGAATGAAGTCCACACGTCTGGGATTTCGGCTGCTTTCCGCCTTTGGAGTGACGGACGAAGCGTTTGCGATCTACACCACAGTTCCGGAGAAGCAGGGCACTCCGGCTTTCTTCCTTGGGCTGATATTAGTGACCTATTCCTCGTGGAATATCGGCTCTCTTATCGGCGCGCTGGCTTCTGACTTCCTGCCGCCGCTGGTCACCGCAAGTCTGGGGATCGCGCTGTATGCGATGTTTATCGGGCTGCTCATGCCGGGAATTCGCGGAAACATCCGGCTTGGCATTCTGGTGATATTCACGGCGGTTATTAATACAGTGCTGTCACAGTTCATTCCCTCAAGCTGGGCGCTTATCGCTTCAACGCTGATCTGCGCAGCGATCGGGGTATTCTTTGTTGATCTAAAGGACGAGGAGGGCGGAAATGAACATTGAAATACTGCTCCTGATACTTGGAATGACTGCGGTCACATATATTCCCCGCGCAATTCCTGCGGTGCTGATAGATAAAATGAAATTTGGTGATAAGTTTGAAAAGTTCCTGAAGCTTATCCCGTATACCGCAATGGCGGCGCTTATCTTCCCCGGAGTATTCACCACCGATCCGGACAGGCTGTATATCGGTATTTCCGGGGCGCTTACTGCGGGAGTGCTTGCGTGGTTCAAGAAACCGATAATCGTCTGCGTTCTGGCGGCTATCGGGGTGAATATGGTGCTGTATGCGGTAATCCCGTGATATTTTTGGTTCAGACCGTTAATTTTTGCACAAACCCTGCATAAAATATTGACAATTTCGCATTTTAGTGTTATAATAAATTGTTAAATTATGTGGTGTTCTGAATAAGACGCCGAAAGGCTGTGATATCATGCGGCATAACAATGCCGGTCATAATCTGGTTTGGGCAGATCTCAGATAGAAACTGCCGCCGTACAACGGCGAAAACAATATACAACTGAAAGGATTGAAAACATTGTTCATGGAGAATGAATACCGCACCCAATACTGCAATGCGGTGAGTGAAAAGGATATAGGCAAAAAGGTAAGGGCTGCCGGATGGGTCGAGAATATCCGCGACCACGGCGGTATTATGTTCGTTGATCTGCGCGACCATTATGGAGTGGTTCAGATCGTGTTCCACAACGAAGCTCTTCTTGAGGGTATCCACAAGGAGTGCGCCGTTTCCATTTCCGGTACTGTATTAAAGCGTGACGAGAGCACCTATAACGATAAGATCGAAACAGGTACAGTGGAGATCGAAGCGGAGGAAGTGCGCATTCTCGGTAAGGTAACAGAGCAGCTTCCCTTTGAGATCGCTACTTCAAGGGAAACCCGCGAGGACGTGCGTTTAAAGTACCGCTACCTCGACCTGCGCAATAAGAAAATGCACGACAATATCGTGCTGCGCTCAAAGATAATCAGCTTCCTGAGAAACAAGATGAGCGAAATGGGATTTCTGGAGCTTCAGACTCCGATCCTGTCCACATCTTCTCCGGAGGGCGCAAGAGATTACCTTATTCCCAGCAGAAAGCACCACGGAAAGTTCTACGCTCTGCCGCAGGCTCCGCAGATCTTCA
>CAMAGG010000035.1 GCA_945833805.1 uncultured Clostridia bacterium
TGACGAAAAATCTGACGGCGCAATCGAACGACAATAATTATGCGGTGTTGCCCTAATTCACTCCTGAATGCCCAGCAGCCGCAGCGCATTCAGGTAAAGAATATCCTGCCTCTCCTCTTCGGTAATCGGAAGCTTGTTGAAGCGCTCCAGCTCATCTTCGGCACTCCACATGGGATAATCAGTGCCGAACATCACCCGCTTTGTGCCGATCTTCCTGATAAGCTCTGCGGCATGCTCCGGGGTCATTGCGTAAAGGCTGCTGGAGCAGTCCGCATATATACCGCTGCCGGAAAAAAGCTCCGCCGCCTCGTCCCATTTCGTCCAGCCGGCAAGGTGGGCGCCTATTATTGTAAGCTTCGGGAAACGCTTCATGACGTTATATAGCCGCCGCGGAGAGGAAAAATCGTACCTGTTGTCACCTACATGAAACAGAATGGGCAGCCTTCCCTCCGCCGCCTCATAAATAGGAAAAGCGCGCTCGTCGTCCATATTGAACTGCTGAAAATCCGGGTGCAGCTTAATTCCTTTCAGTCCAAGCGAGATGATACGCTCGGTTTCCTGCTCAATTCCGGCAAAATCCGGGTGGAGCGCGCCAAATCCGATAAACTCCTGCGGGTGGAGCTTCACCTGCTCTGAAACAAAGCTGTTTATGTTGTGTACCTGCTCCGGTACTGTCGCCACCGACTGGACTATCGCCTTGCTGACGCTGGCTTTCCTGTTGATTTCGAGAAGCGAACCAACTGTGCCGTCAAATCGTACCCTCATATTGTAAAAGCTGCTGATACCGTCCGCGGCGCGGGCTGCAATTTTATCCGGAAAAATATGCGCGTGTGCGTCTATAATCATGGTCTGACCTCCATAAACCGAGATTTTCTGAAATACTCCCTTCTTTCAGCTTGTTGAAAAAGTCACCTTTTCAGGGTGGCGAGAAGCCGTCAGATTCTAGGAACCCGCATAACGGCTAGGCTTTGTGCCTGCCGTTATGCGGCGTGACGACGAAGATGACGGTTTATCGACAGCCTGCTTCTTTATTCTTCTTTACCGTTTAGAGATTATTATACCACTTTTTTCGGAAAAAGTCCACATTTCACTTGACAAAATGCAGAAAATATGATATATTGATTGAAATAAATTCAGACCCGAAGTCAGGCGCTGCGATGCCTTTCTGACGGAATGAACCAGTTTTTCTGCTGCCGAAACTCACGGTATTCCGGGACTTGAGGCAAAAGGCGATAGATCATGCTGCTCCGCACTGGGCGGAGTGGTCGGTGTGCGCCTTTCTATGCGGGAGGGCGTTATTTTTTTCGGGAGGGAAGCTCTATGCAGGAGGAAACACGGGTCGCAGTCATCTCAATGATAGTGGACAGCGGAGAGAATGCTGCCCCGGACAGCACTTCAATGATAAACTCGCTGCTGCACGAATGCCGCAGTTTCATCATTGGCAGAATGGGTATTCCCTATCGGGAAAAAGGTCTGAGCATAATCAATGTTGTTCTTGACGCGCCTATGGACGTTATCTCGGCGCTGTCCGGAAAGCTTGGCAGACTTAACGGCGTTGCAGTAAAGACTGTGTACTCAAAGCGTTCAGCAGCAGAAGAAAAATAATATCAGACGAAGAAAGGACAACCATTATGACTATCACAAGAAAAATCAAGACCGCGCTCGCCGCAGTCCTCTGCGTGGGACTGCTTTCCGGCTGCGCAGCTACAACAGAAAGCAGCTCGCAGGAAAGCGCGTCACAGGCTTCAACTGCCGAGCCCTCTGAGCAGGAGAGTGTTTCCACTCCGGGATCAGAGCCGGAAAGCGAACCCTCCGACGAAGCTTCCGAAGCAGCCTCCGACGTGTCAGGGGAAGAACCCGCAGCCCCGGAGGTGATCAGAGTATCCGCTCTGAAAGGTCCTACCGCAATGGGAATGATCAAGCTTATGGAGGACAACAGCGAGAACAGCGGATTTGAGTTCACCATAGCCGGCGCAGCGGACGAGATAACTCCCGCGATCGTTCAGGGCAGCACCGATATCGCCTGCGTTCCCGCGAACCTAGCTTCGGTGCTTTACAACAAGACCGAGGGCGGCGTAAAGGTGCTTGCGGTGAATACTCTTGGCGTACTTTACATTGTACAGAACGGCGAGCCGACTATCGCTTCTGTTTCCGACCTTGCGGGAAAGACGATCTATGCCAGCGGCAAGGGTGCGACCCCGGAATACGCGCTGCGCTATATCCTGACCCAGAACGGACTTGACCCGGATACAGACGTCACGATCGAATGGAAGAGCGAACATTCCGAGTGCCTGTCTGCGCTGGTAACGGACGAGGGAAGCGCGGCAATGCTCCCGCAGCCTTTCGTCACCACTGCGCAGGCCAAAAACGAGAGTGTTACAGTCGCACTTGACCTGAACAGTGAATGGGAGGCGCTGAACAACGGCAGCGCGCTTGTGACCGGAGTTGTCATCGCCCGGACAGAATTTGCCGAGCAGTATCCTGACGCGCTGAATAGCTTCCTTGAAGAATACAGCGCTTCTGTTGAGTACGTCAACGCGAACACTGCGGACGCGGCACAGCTTATCGGGAAGTTTGACATCGTTCCCGCGGCGGTGGCGGAAAAGGCTCTTCCCAAATGCAACATCGTGTTCATCTCCGGAACAGACATGAAAGAAAAGCTTTCCGGTTATCTCAAGGTTTTATTTGACAGCGAAGCGGCTTCCGTCGGAGGAGCGCTCCCGGCTGACGATTTCTATTACGGAGCATAAAACTCGCAAGCCCACCGAATACAGCGGCGGGCTTGATTTATGAAGGGAGGGATCTTCTGTGAAAAAACGGCTCATCACTGCGTCATGCGTGCTTTTCTGGCTGGCTTTGTGGCAGGTCGGAGCAATGCTCCTCGATCAGAAGATCCTGCTGGTTTCTCCTATCGAAGCGGCGGTACGGCTGATAGAGCTTGTTCCGTCAGCGGATTTCTGGGGAAGCGTATGGTTCTCCGCAGGAAGGATCCTCTGCGGCTTTGCACTGGGACTTCTCACAGGAACGGCGCTTGCTATACTCGCGGGAAAGGTTCGTTTCGTCAAAACCCTGCTGTCGCCGCTGGTTTCGGCGGTTAAAGCGGTTCCGGTGGCAAGCATAACGGTGCTGGCTCTTGTATGGGTAAGCTCCCGCAACCTGTCGGTGCTTATATCGTTCCTCATTTCTCTGCCGATCGTGTATTCCAATATGCTGGAGGGAATAGAAAGCCTTGATCCGAAGCTCACGGAAATGGCGGAGCTGTTCCATGTGCCGGCGGGCAGGAGGTTCACCGGGGTTTATCTCTCCCAGCTTCTGCCCTACTTCCGGTCGGCGGCGCGGCTAGCAATGGGTCTTAGCTGGAAAAGCGGCGCGGCGGCAGAGATCATAGGCATTCCCTCCGGTTCGATCGGAGAAAAGCTGTATGAAGCAAAGATCTACCTTGAAACCGCAGATATGTTCGCGTGGACGATAACCGTTATTCTGCTGAGCTGGCTGTGCGAGAGAGTGTTTCTGCTGCTGGTGAACGCCGGGGCGGAGCTGGTTTCCGGAAAAATTATTATTCATCGGCACAACCCACATTCTGAGATAAGCCCGGCTGTTCCTGCGGAAATATCTGCGGTCGGACTTACCAAGAAATACGGAGAAAACACGGTGCTGGATAATTTCAGCCGTACATTCCCGGCGGGTAAGATCACTGCGGTAATGGGCAGCTCCGGCTGTGGGAAAACAACGCTTATTTCGCTGCTGACCGGGCTGCTGAAGCCGGACGGCGGCAGCGTTGAGATCACCCCGGAGGGAACTCGTTTTTCAGCGGTTTTTCAGGAGGACAGGCTGTGCGGCAATCTCACCGCCGCCGCAAATATCCGTCTGGTCTGCGGAAACAGCCGCAGCGACGAGGAGATCAGCAAAGCCCTTAACGCGGTAGGACTTGCCGGCTGCGGAGGCAAGCCGGTGCGGGAGTTTTCCGGCGGCATGAAACGGCGGGTCGCGCTTGTAAGGGCATTGCTTGCGGAGCATGGCGCGATAGTACTGGACGAGCCGTTCAAAGGACTTGACGAGGCAACGCGTGAACTGGTGATGTCTTATTGCCGGGAAATGCTGGCGGGGAAAACAGCGGTGCTTGTGACTCATGATATGGAGGAATGCGAAGCGCTGTCCGCTGAAATCGTAACTCTATAAAAGCAACAGCCCGGTTCTTTCCTCCGGGCTGAAAATTTGTCGAAAAAGTATCATTTCAGAGTGGCGAGAAGCCGTCAGATTCTAGGAACCCGCATAACGGCTAGGCTTTGTGCCTGCCGTTATGCGGCGTGACGACGAAGATGACGGTTTATCGACAGCCTGAGCCTGGTTCTTTCCTCCGGGCTTATTATTTATTCCTCAGGAACTGCGATTTTTAGCGCTCCGGGAACTACCTCGATCACCGCCGAGGTGTATTCTCCGCCGTTCTCTCCGTCCAACGTCCAGCGGAACGGCTTTTCGCAGGATATCTCCAGCCTTGAGGTCTTTATGCAGACTACATTGTCACTGTCAAAGGAATGGCTGAGGATTATCCTGTTGATATCGTCCAGATCTGACAGCGACCGCGGAGTTTTGATGAACATACAGTCCAGCTTTCCGTCGGTGAGGGAAGCTCCGTCAGGAACAAGGTTCTTCATTCCGCCGACAGAATAGGTATTTCCGATCATGCAGTAGATGAATTCGTCCTCGATCTCGCCGTTTTCCCATGCGATCCTGACCCTGCCGGAATTTTCCCGTAGATACTTCGGTTCAAAGGATTTCAGCCCCTGAAGGAAGTAGGCGAACGGACCAAGATGATTCTTGGTTTTCTGGCTGGTGGAATAGCTTACATCGGTGAACCACCCGAACGCAGAAATATACGCAAAATAACCGCCGTTAAAGCGTCCGAGATCCACCGGAAGAAAATTCTCCTGCATGATCATCTCGGCGCATTTCACCATGTCGCGGGGGATTTTCAGCGAGGAAGCAAAGTCGTTCACCGTGCCTGAGGGAATATACCCGCAGGGACAGTCGAGTTTCCCTGCCATTAAGCCGTAGGCAAGCTCATGCAGCATTCCGTCGCCGCCGCTGCTGACGATAATATCATATTCACCGCCGCGGCGTGTTATGTATTCTATCCCGTCCCCAGCGCAGGAGGTGGGGTGTACGACCACATCATAGCCGCCGTTTGTGAATGTGACGATAATATCTGACAAAACCTGCTTTATTGCGCCTCTGCCGGAGTTAGGATTGTATATGAACAACAGCTTTTTCATTGTTTACCCGCCTTTCGCCCAAGAGTGTCCTGTTATATTTTAGCATTATTTTCTCAACCTGTCAATAGCGTGATAAGCACGGTGGAATGATCCTGAAATGCTTTTTGAAAAGACCCGGTATATTACAAATGATCTATCTCAGGTAATTTTCTAAGCGTTGGTGTACACAATATGATTTTGAGCAGCGTCAATACTTCCTCAATGAAAATAACTGCGGCAGAAATTGATTTTTTATGCTATTTATGATATGAGATAACAGCATGACATACGTCAAACTCATTGACAACCCCGCCGTTACGGTGTATAATAAAAGAAATAACACAACCAGAAGAAAGGCGCAATATGTCAGAAGTATCACTAACTATGGACAGCCTTGAGCAGCTTCACGCGCTGTTCGGGGATTTTGACAGCAACGTGAATACAATACAGAAAGCATTCGGAGTCACTATATTCAGCCGGGGCAGCGATATAAAGATCACCGGAGAAAACGAACAGTCAGTGAATGCGGCAAAGCGCTGTATTGACGCCCTGTCAAAAATGTATTTCAAGGGCGACCCGATAAACGACCAGAATGTACGCTATGTTATCTCAATGGTAAACGACGGCACGGAGGCGCAGGCTGACAGCATCTCCTCCGACTGCGTTTGCGTAAGCTACGCCGGAAAGCCTATCCGCCCCAAGACCCTCGGTCAGAAGAAATACTGCGATCTTATCCGCAAAAACACGATCACCTTCGGCGTAGGCCCCGCCGGAACGGGTAAGACCTACCTTGCGGTGGCTCTTGCCGTGAGCGCGTTCAAGGCGCATGAAGTGCAGAGGATCATTCTCACACGCCCCGCCGTGGAAGCCGGAGAAAAGCTGGGATTTCTCCCCGGTGATCTTCAGAACAAGGTCGATCCCTACCTCAGACCGCTTTATGACGCGCTGTTCGAGATGTTCGGGCAGGAAGCGTTCGCAAAGCATCAGGAGCGTGGATCTATCGAGGTCGCGCCGCTCGCCTACATGAGAGGACGCACCCTTGACGACAGCTTCATTATCCTTGACGAAGCACAGAACACCACCCGTGAGCAGATGAAGATGTTCCTCACCCGTCTGGGCTTCAACAGCAAAATGGTCATCACCGGAGATATCACCCAGATAGACCTGCCGGAAACGTCAAAATCCGGTCTTATAGAAGCGCTGAGAGTTCTGAAGAACATCGAGGGCATCGCCCAGAACAAATTCAGCGAAAAGGACGTTGTACGCCACCGCCTTGTTCAGGAAATAGTCAAGGCATACGACAGCTACAATCAGGCTAACATGGCGCAGCAGCAGAAAAAACCGCAGACAAGGAGAAGCTAATGAAGATCGAAATATTTCTCAGCAATGAGCAGGATAAACTCGACCCGCCGCAGGACATTGAAAAGCTGATAGAGGACTGCACCGCCGCCGCTCTTGAAGAAGAGGGGATAGACGACACCGCCGAAGTTTCCGTAACTTTTGTTGACAACGAGGGAATACGGGCGCTCAACAACGAGCACCGGGGAATCGACCGGGAAACCGACGTGCTTTCATTCCCCCTCGGCGATGACGACGGCTACGAGATAGACCCGGACAACGACGCAATAATGCTCGGCGACATTGTGATCTCCCTTGAACGCGCGGCGCAGCAGGCGGAGGAATACGGTCATTCCTACCGCAGAGAGGTCGCATTCCTCATCACGCATTCGCTGTTCCACCTGCTGGGCTACGATCATGTGAACAATGAGGAAGAGGAAAAAGTCATGTTCGGCAAACAGGAAAAGGTTCTGGATAAGCTGGGAATAACACGGGAGAACGGCTGATGAAGCGCTTCCTGAAAGGCTTCGCCTATGCCGCCGCCGGAATAGCCCACGGCTTCACCGAAAGGAATTTCCGTGTGCATATCTGCGCGGTGTGCTTTGTAAGCTGGCTCGCGCTGCGGTTTTATGAGCTTTCCGGCGCGGAATGGGCGGTTCTTCTGCTCACGTTTGCCGCGGTTATTTCCACAGAGCTGTTCAACACCGCCGCCGAAAGACTCTGCGACAAGGTTTCCCCGGAAAAGGACGAAAATATCCGCCGCTGCAAGGACTGCGCCGCCGGAGCGGTGCTGGTATGTGCGGTATTCGCCGTAATTATCGGCGCTGTATTGTTCTGGGATACGGAGCGCTTTGCGGCAATAGGCGGGTATTTCTGCGATCAGCCGGTCAGATTCGTTTTTCTTGGAATTGCGGTGGCTGCCGCGGCTCTGTTCGTGTTCCTGCCGGAAAAATTCAAGAAACGGTGACATTTCCCGGCTCTGCCGCATAGGATATACCGGACTGCTGTTTTCAAGAGGTGACTTCTTATGACTTTCAGCCATGAAACGGGACTTGTGCTTTGCGGCGGAGGCGGCAGAGGCGCTTATCAGATAGGTGTATGGCGGGCGCTCATGGAACTGGGGATATGTCAGGATATAACCGCCGTTTCCGGCACATCAGCAGGAGCGCTTAATGCGGCGCTTTTCGCCTGCGGCAATTACCGGCTTGCCGAAAAAATCTGGACTTCGATACGCCGTCAGGACATTACAGACCCGGTGGAAACCGCCGGAAGAATGCTGTCCCATGTGGTGGATTTTCTCGGATCTGAAAATAAAACCATCACAATTCCCGATCCGGAGAAACTGTCGCGCTCCGGAATATTTTCCCGGAGCGGACTGATATCGCTCATTGCCGAAAACGGCGTGAACCGCTGCGTTTCCGGCTGCGGAATGCCCTGCTTCGCCTGCTGCCACAACAGCGACCTAGGTATTCCGGAATATTTCGACCTCAGCGCTTACTCCCCGGAGGAGATCACCGTTTTTCTCACCGCTTCAAGCGCGATCCCGGCGGTGTTCCCTGCCGAGGAGATCAACGGCTATCATTACCGTGACGGTGGAATATCCGACAACACCCCGGTGAAGCCGCTTTACGATATCGGGATACGCAGGTTCATAATCTCATATCTCGGAAAAGACGGCGCCGATCTCTCCTCTTTCCCGGACGCGGAGTTCATTGAGCTGTTCCCATCAGATGAAATACTTCTCGGCAAGCCGGAAAAGAAGATTCTGAAAACCGGAACGCTGGATTTTGACGGAGAAAACGCCGCGCTGCGCATTGAGCTTGGATACCGCGAAACGATGAAGCGGCTGTCCGGTCTTTCGTCAGAAACGGTGAACCGTGACCCCGGCGTTCGGTATATTACAGAATAATCTGCAAACACTATCCGGGCAAAACGCTTTCCGGAGGAGAAGTATGAATATAGTACCCTGCAAGGAAAACTGCCGCTGGCAGAAAGACGGATCATGCACCCTGAACGATCTGACCCGTCCGGCGGCTTCCACAGAATCCCAGTGCCGCTATTTTGAAAAAGCGGATCAGGACAGCACTGCAAAAGCATAAAATATCAGCCCCCAATGCTTATGCCGCCGATAAAGCAGTTTTCGCCCCGCCGAGTAAATCATCTGGCGCTTAGATGATGTATCGGCGAGGCGGAACTGAACAAGGCGTCAAGCCTTAGGGGGCTGGTCTTATTAATGTGTAATGTCGTAGGTGATCTTCAGCGTCTGCTCATTGGTCTTTTCCAGCGGCTCGCTCAGATTGTTTATCGTTGCAAGATAATTCGCCGCCAATCCCAAACAAGGATTAACGCTGACACTGGCTAAACTGCTGTATATAGTTACTGATGAAGTCGGATAATACGGAGGCTCAAAATCCACTGAACTCATTAAACTATAATTATTGGGATTATATGTGCTGTAAAATACACCGTTCAGGTATGTGAGAAGCGCTGTATTTCCGCTCGAAAATGACAGAATGCCGTTCACTGTATAGAAAAACGGAGTGCCCGATAAAGTATATGAAACGCTGTTGATCATGTCACCATCGCTGTTGAAAATATCAATACGATCTTCTCCGGCGATGAAAAGCTTATCGTCATAAATCGCAGTAGCATAACGCGAGGAATATTTGCGTGAAAGCTTGCGCGTACCTGTATCAGCAATAGTGAAATTCTTCATGCTGATCCCGACATAGTCCAACTTGTACTGTCCGTTGTCGTCATAAACATTAGTGAAAAGATACAATACGCTGGTGTCCTGATCAATGAACCATCTCACATAATAATTATAGTCTATGGGAATGGTCACCGGTATGGTGGCTACCGGCTTCGCATACACCGAATAATTAGCCGTATCATTGATCCCTATGCTGTTTGGATCAAGTGACTTGTACTGCACGAAATCAATAATTTCGTTGGTGCTGCGCCTTTTTAGATATGTATGCGTATTCTTTTCAAATGTCCCGACATACTGCCCCTCACCCTTCATATACAGAATGGAAGCATTTGACGGAGTCGATACATTAGCAGGATTGAGCACTGTCGAACCGGTTTTGTCCTCATACCAGAAGCCTGTATTCCCGAAAACGCGGCTGGTGAGCGCCGCGCATTTTATCGTGCCGTTTGCCTTGTCTGTTCCAAAATCCCATGTAAAATGGTAGCCGTTTGCAGTTGCATAGCTTTCGTTCTGGTTCAGCGTACCCCGCATGGTGTTTGTCCCGGCATAAGCTCCGCCGGCGGTAGCGATAGGTATGCAGTTCTTGTTGAGCATTACGTTGTCAGCTCTTTCCTCCATATTGTTTCCGAGAAGCATTATTCCGCCGAACAGCGTCTGGCTTAACGGAAGCATATTCTGAATGAAGCCAGAAGAGTTGAACTGATAGAGAAGCGCATATCCCGGCGGGTCAAGTATCCTCTTCACCGCGTCAGTCACAAGGTTGTGCTCCGAAAACTGCCGTATTATCCTCCCGCTTGCTGCGTCTGTCAGGGTAAATGTTGCCTTTCCCTCCATTATGTAACCTCCTTGTTGAATTCTTCTGTGAATTCCTTTGTCGAGAGCGTCGGTGTATATGCCTTAAATCGTTCTGCCTTTTCATACAAAGACACCTTGTCCCTCTGACTGCCGGAATTGCCGTAAATTCCATGTCCCACTAATGTCGCAAGCATATCCCCGGCTGAGATATACGCGTCGCCGGTCTTTGTCTGCGCCGTAACATAAATGCGATTTTTTCCCGCCGGGAGCTTCTCCGCCAGATGATAAATATGCACCATCTCATAACCTGTCCCGTTCAGGGACTGTATATTTCTGCGGGGGATATCCGTACCATTCACGTTTATCGCTGCAACCATATAGTCTGCCGTACCCTGCGCGAGCGTGAAAACCACGTCCAGCTGCGCAAAGCAGTCCTCCTGCGTTTCAAACTCAAAGTCTGCAATGATCTTCGGCTCGCTTTTAAGCGATATCTGTTTTTCGTTTACATATTTGTAATATACCGCATTTTTAGTGTGAATAAGCTGTTCCAGCAGCTTTTCAAGATCTCCGTATTCCTCGTCGTTCACTTTGTTCTTGGAATAAAGCACCGCCGAAAGTCCGCCGTTGTAGTTGTATTCGATCTCGCTTATCACTATCTGGTACAGCTGCTTCCCGTCAAAGAAGGTCACTGCGTCGCCTGATTCAAGGAACGGCATACCCTGCATTTCGATCTCGGCGCCGTAAAATCCAAAAGGCTTGTACAACGAATACATATTATCCGCGATAGCCTGCGTCATAAACGGATTGTACATCTCCAGTGTAGAGATCTCCGCGCCGCTTCCCGCCGTGATCTCTCCGTCGCCGGTGTTTGCTCTGATACAGGTAATGACCGATCTTCCCATGTTCCGCTGGATCTCCCAACAGTTTGTTTGCATCAGAACGAAACTAATATTATGATGTTTCTTCATATCAAGCCTGCCCAAACGATCTATCTTTGCGCAGGCGCGGTTTATCCCCGCAATATAGCCTATGATGTCCCTTACCGTGCTGCCCTCCGGGATTGCATTGATCTTGTATGCCGTGCCTGCGTCAACACATTCAAGACCTACGCTGGCGCAAACCGCTCTCATCAGATCGTCTGACGTCACCGGGAAAGTTCCATCATATCTGTAATCAACGTCCAGACTGTACATTCTGTCGTAAGCGGTAACGCTGATGTAATCTCCGCGAATATATCTTCGCGCAGTATAAAACACTCCAAGCGGACACCATTCCTCTCCGTCAAAGCTGATATAAGCCCTGACCTCGCTTCCGGCAGAGATCTCTCCGTCGTAAACCGCCGTAAAATGAAGCCTGTTGGCGCAGGTAGTTCCCACCGTGAACCAATCCGGGTGAACCACATCGTCAAAATCCATGTCTATGATCCTGTCGTCAAGGAATTCCACGCCGTCAGCAACGATCCTGCACCACACCTGACGCCCGTTCTTATACGACAGATTTTTGAAGTTATCTGAAACCTCAACCATATACTCTCACCTCATTTCTGGCGCATAATTAGCTCAACGCCGCCGTACATGGTCACTCCGTTCACCACGGTAACAGCGGGGGCAGGCTCCTCGGCAATATGAAATTCCGCAGTGACTGTCCCATCGCTGTCAGAAGCTCCCTCCGGCGCGGGGAATTTCACCGTCACGAAGATCTCCTCCGTCAGATCTCTGAGCTGCTTCAGTTCACTTTCTGTCAGCAGCCCGAATTTAGCCCTCAGCCGGTACTTCCTGTTCACAAGGTCTATAAGCATATCTCCCTGCGTATTGTAGCGAATGTTGGTTCGTCTGGTTTCCCGGTCAACAGAAAGCTCGGTCACACTTTTAAACTCAATGTCGTTTATCCAGATCGTCATGTTTACCTCCTGATCAATTATCGCTGCTTCTGCGACTTCTTAATGTTGAGCTGCCGTGAAAGCTCCCGGCTGCCAGCCCTGAGCAGCTTTGCCAAACGATAACCCTCTTCCCTGCCGCTGATCGGTTTCACTGTCGATTTGTCTGATCTGCTGTCATTGCTCATTGCCGCACCTCCTTTCACTCCGGACGGAATGTCCCTCCGGTCTTTCTCGCCTTGATCCTGTAATGATGAGGCTCTGTCCCCGAAAACAGCTCCGCCTGAGTTATCTCATAGCTTTCACCGCAGTACACTAGCGTCTGTCCGGCTGCCAAAACCGTGTTCTGTGGATAGGAATTCACACAGTCAAAATACATCACGATCTCTGTGCAGTCCCTTGTGCGCCCGGCGGTATAATCAGTGATCCCGCTCGTCCTGACAATACGCACATTATGGAGATTCGTGTCATTATAACCGGAGACGGACGGTGTTTTCAGCACTGCGCTGTCTGTTAGCAGCTCCGCGGGTATCGGTCTTACTGCTGTCATTCCAGCACCTCCACTCCGGCGTACATACAGCCCGCCGCTCTCAGCAGACGTATAACGTTCACTCCGGTATCATCGCAGTCGGAGGTCTGTACCTCACTGCTTTCGCTTGTCTGACTGCTATATGAGAAATCGCCGATAGCTACCTTTTCAGTAGTGCCGGACTGTTCGCTCTTTCCAATACTCTCAGCCTCTTTCAACAGCATATAAGTCTGGAATCCCGCAGCCTGCTTCACAAGCTGCGCTGCCTTACCTCCGGCTTCGACCGTTTTCTCCGCTCTCCCCTCGGTCAGAGCGCCGATTATATAATCGCTTCTCATAATACAGCTCTGGACATCTCCGCCGCTCACCGCCGGAAATCCCATGCCGCTGTATTCCTCCGCTGTTATCAGCATTTGCATTCTCCTTTCAAATCAGGGCGCAGCATTGAACTGCGCCCATTTGTTGTTTACACGAAATTATGCGCCGACAGAAACTGCGATAACAGCCTTTTTGTTGTCGGGAATAAACAGATCGTGGTACTTGCGGTAGTCAATATCCCACGCGTCCGCGAACTGGTTTGCCTCCGGTGTTATGATCTTCACATTGTCGGTCTTGGAAACCGCAATAGGAGCGGACTTGGGGCAGATAAGCCAATTAATATCCTTCGCGTCAGAAGCCGCCTCAAACCCTCCATCGCCGTCTGCCTTGAAGGTGTAAGCGGTCTTCATTCTCGCAGAGGGAACAGGAATTACCGGAACGCCGTTTATCGTCTTTACGCTGAATTCAAGATCACCCTGCTTGAACTGGGAAGTTTCCACAGCATAGGAAATCTCACCGGAAAGCATGAGCTTGTCGTAAACCGGACGGCTCATAACGATCACAACATCACCCTCGTCGCCGGTGATGTCACGGACTTCTCCAAGCTGCGCCAGAAGAGAGGACATCACTGTGGACTTGTCCGGAGTATAGTTCTCACGGATACCTGCCGCAGCCGCCAGCTTGGAATAGCGGTAAGCGTCGATCTCCGGGATCACCTGTGTGCGCTGGAATTCAGCCGCAACATTCGCCGCCGCCAGTCCGAATCCGCTCTCGTCCACGTCGATAGCGTCAATGCGGAAACGTCTGCCTCTGTCCTGAGTCAGCGAAAAGGTTTCATAAGCGTAGGTAACTGCTCCGCTCACATAACCGTCGCCCCTGCTGTAACTGCCCAGACCCTGAAGCGACATCCTGGGCAGCTTGATCTCGCTGCCGCCATTGTAAATGACCTGAGAAGCGTTCTCCTCCATCCAGCCGGAGGTCGAACCCTCGATCACCTGCTTGTCAAGCTCCTTCTGAAATACCTTTGCGTATTCGATTGTATTTGCCATGTTTATTTCCTCCTGTAAAAGTTGTTGTAGTATGCTCCGCATTATGCGGGCCCGCTGCCGCACCTGTTTTCCCGGTGAACAACCGCTGTTCGTGCCGCCCCGCCGCTTATGCAGAAAAAATATATGTAAACCCTCCGTCCCTCCCTCGGCTTATTGCCGCCGTTGTTTAAACTTCCCCCGCTCAGCGCAGAAGTGAAGTTGATATTGCTCCTGATTTACAGCGCCCTGTACGGCAATTTACTGCGGTAAGCCCGATGCCTTCCGTCCGGCGCGTCAATAAATCAAAGCGTTATTTCTTCGCGAAGATGTTCCTTATCGCCGCAAATCCGTCACCACAGCCGTAAGACTCCGCTGAAAGCTGCGGAATAACCCGCCTTGCCAGCTTGATATGAGGATATTCTCTAAGTACCTCCGCTGCGGCATTTTCCGGCTCTCCGCCGTCCGCCGCCATAAGACCCGCAGCCAGCTTCACGCCCTCGTCCAGCTTTTCCGGAGCAGCTCCCGCAGAAAGCAGCGCCAGCCGCAGCTTAAGCTCCATAAGCTCCCCCCGCAGCGCTGTGATCTCATCATTCTGATCAGGTGCTTCAGGCAGTTCCTCCTGCTGAATTTCAGGCTCTGCCGGCTCGGTCATCTGCTCAATATTTTCGTTATCCATTAAAATCGATCCTTTCCATCGCCTGAGCCTCCTCAAGCGATATTCCGTAAATCTGGGACAATGCCCTCGCTCTTGAAATTACCCCGGCGCTGTAAAGCTTCACCGCTCTGTCGGCTCTTGTTCCGTCGTCCTCAGCCGCGCCGTCTGCAAATACTGCGGAAGCGCTCTCGCTTGCCCCGTCCGGAAGCTCCCCAGCCATCTTTCCCAGAATGCAGATATTCTGCACCATGCGGCTCAGCGCTTCCGAGATCATGAGGCGGTAAAATGCCTGTGTGCGGTAGGTGCGGCTGTTTCTGCTGACTACCTCAGCAGCGGTTTTGATAGTTCCGTCCTTGAAGGACAGCGCGCCCTCTGACAGCCCCGCCTGCATACAAAGCAGATCCAGCAGCTCTCCCAGCGCCTGAATATGCTCCTCCACACGAAGCTCTCCGGTGTTGTCGGTGATCTTCAGTTCCTCCGCGTCAGAGGTGGACATCGCCTGAAATACCTCGTCATTCACGTCGAAATACTGCCGCTTGTTGCCATCGCTGTCCCATTCCCCGCGTACCGCGTATGCAGGAACGATGATACGCTTCTTTCCGAGAATAAATTCTCTCCCCAGACTGTCGAACACCGTGTCAATACTTCTCAGGGTGTCCTCCGCTCCCGCAAATACAGAGCTTCCGATCAGCGGACACTCGCCAGGAAGAACGCTCCTGCGGGACGCTCCCGCGCTCAAATACACAAACAGCGGCGAACCTATCCCCTCAATTCTGCTCTGCTGACGAAGTCCCGGCAGCACCGCTCCGATATCCGCTTCCGCGCCGTTCTCCCGGAACAGCTTGTTGCGTATCACGAGCGCTCCCCCGTCCATTTCCTGGGTTTCTGCCAGAATGTAGCTCTTTCCTCCGGACATGATCCGGGACGCGAATGCGCCGCCGGTGATCTCTCTTGAATTCCACCCGGTTGGCAGGAAGCAGTCCGCAGTAACGAAGTCCACCCTGATCTCAGTTTCTCCCGGCTGACTTCCGCCGCCAGGATAAACCTTGATCACACCGCCGCCCAATGCGAACACCTTTTCCAGGAACTCCGGAAACCGCTCGGCAAACCGGCTTTCTTTAAGCACCCGGTTCACCAGCTTTTCAGTATCGCTGTCAGAATAGCACATCGCCGTTCCCTCGGTGAAGCACAGCCTTGCAAGCTCTCCGCACAGCGCCTTTGCCGCTCCCAGCGAAGCGAGCCGCCTTGTGCCGCCCTGAATGCCGCCCTTTCGGGTGTAGCGCCAGTCACCGCCGCCGTTATAAATATCCTCCCACCGCTGAATGTCGGAGTATCCTGCGGTAAGTCCTGACGAAGCGCCCCCGGATACCGTTCTTCTGAGCAGCCAGTCCTTTAAGCCCAATTCCATTCCTCCTATTCTCCGGGATTATCCCGGTTATTTGCCGGAATTCTGCCTTTTTTCTGACTTCCTTCCCGCTGATTAGATAATACCCCCGTGAAAACTGCAAAAAACTGCAAAACAAAAAACCGGAAAGAAAAGCTTCCCGGTTTACAAAATACATAAGAAAAATCATGTGCATTGACATTTCTGTCAAAATGGTGTATATTATTATTTGTATAAAGATCATATAAAGGTCACCTCTAAAGAAATCCGCCCGCGGAAAGCAATGTGTTTTCCACAACAGAAAAAAGGAGCAAATAGTGAACATAATTATCGTAGGCTGCGGCAAGGTTGGTCAAGCGCTCGCCGAGCAGTTAAATGAAGAAGGCAACGATATCACCGTAATAGACACAGTTCCCGAAAAAGTGAATTATACAACAGTCCATTATGATGTAATGGGAGTGGTTGGAAACGGAGCGACCCACCTCGTCCAACAGGAAGCCGGGATCAGCCACGCCGACCTGCTTATAGCCGTGACCGGTTCTGATGAGCTTAATCTTCTCTGCTGCCTGATCGCAAAAAAAGCCGGAAACTGCCACACGATCGCAAGAGTAAGAAGCCCGCAGTACTACACCGAAACTCCGTTCTTAAAGGACGAGCTTGGTCTTGCTATGGTAATTAACCCCGAACAGGCAGCCGCAAGCGAGATAGCCAGAGTGTTGCGCTTTCCCTCCGCAATAAAAATCGACACCTTCGGCAGAGGCAGGGTTGAACTGCTGAAATTCCGCCTGCCGGAAAACAGCCCTCTTACCGGTTGTTCCGTAAAGGAGATAGTGGCAAAGCTGCACTGCGATGTGCTTGTATGCACCGTTGAACGCGGCGATGATGTACATATTGCAAACGGCGATCTTGTGTTTGAAGAAAAAGACGTGATCTCCATAGTCGCCGCCCCCAGAAAAGCGGCGGAATTCTTCCGCAAAATAAAATACAAAACCAACTCAGTCAAGGACGTAATGATAGTAGGCGGCGGCGAGATAGGTCACTACCTCTGCGAGCAGCTCCTGCGCTCCGGAATGTCGGTGAAGCTGATAGAAAAAGACCCGAAGCGCTGCGAAGAACTTTGCACCATCCTTGACGACGTGACAATAATCAACGGCGACGCCAGCGATAAGAATATCCTAATGGAATCCGGTCTTGGGAATACCGGAGCATTCGTCGCCCTGACAAACCTCGACGAGGAAAACATTCTTCTTTCGCTCTATGCCAAGAGCGCCTGCAACTGCAAGCTTGTAACAAAGATCAACCGTATCGACTTCGGTAACGTTATCAATCATCTCGATCTGGACACTATAATCTATCCGAAAAATATAACCTCCGATTATATCGTACGCTATGTCCGCGCCATGAGAAACACCATAGGCAGCAACATGGAATCCCTTTACAATATCATAAAGGGCAAGGTAGAAGCCGCAGAATTTATAATAAAGGAAGCGTCACCGGTAGTAGATGTCCCGCTTATGGAAATGAGCCTGAAGCCTGACGTGCTTGTAGCCGCGATACTCCGGGACAAAAAGGTAATTATCCCCCGCGGACACGACAGCTTACAGATAGGTGATGCGGTCATAATCGTATCAAGCCATCTCGCACTCCATGATATAACCGACATACTGAAATAACCGGAGCATAGAAATGAATTACAGAATGATCACCTATATCCTCGGCTGGATATTGATTTTTGAGGGCTTGTTCCTGTGTGTGCCAACAATTACGGCGCTGGTTTTCGGAGAATCCGCCCTTTGGAGCTATATGCTCTCGCTCAGCGGCTGTCTGCTTATCGGAAGCCTGCTGGTTCTGAAAAAACCTCAAAACCGTCAGCTTTATGCCCGTGAGGGAAGCGTTATCGTTGCGCTGAGCTGGATAGTGCTTAGCGCATTCGGAGCCGTTCCGTTTGTACTGACCGATGAGATACCTAATTATATCGACGCGCTGTTTGAAACAGTATCCGGCTTTACCACCACCGGCGCAAGCATACTTTCCGATGTTGAGGCGATGTCAAAAGCCTCCCTTATGTGGAGAAGCTTCACCCACTGGGTCGGCGGAATGGGCGTTCTTGTATTCATTATGGCGTTTATTCCCCTATCCGGCGCGCAGAATATGCACATAATGAAAGCGGAAAGCCCCGGTCCCTCCGTAAGCAAGCTAGTCCCCAGAGTAAAGACCACCGCTCTGCTGCTGTATTCCATCTATTTCGTACTTACGCTGATCGAGTTTATCATGCTGCTATGCGGCGGAATGACAGTTTTTCAGGCGCTGAATACCTCATTTGCCACTGCCGGCACCGGCGGCTTCGGCTTCTTCAACTCAAGCATGGGAAGCTTTTCCCCCTATATTCAGATAGTTATAACAGTGTTCATGATACTGTTTGCGATCAATTTCAACTGTTATTTTCTGCTTCTGACCGGAAAGCTTCGTGAAGCCTTTAATATAGAACTTC